>DATBPY010000061.1:0-28780 GCA_036561085.1 Methylophilaceae bacterium
GCGACTTTTGATGCCTGTGTGCGTTATCTCAAGGAAGACCCATGGGAACGCCTGAAGAAATTACGTAAAGCATTGCCTAACAGCCGCATCCAGATGCTGCTGCGCGGGCAAAACCTGCTCGGCTATCGTCATTATTCAGATGATGTGGTACGCGCCTTTGTAAAGACCTCCGCCGATAACGGCGTGGACGTCTTCCGCATTTTCGATGCACTTAACGACATGCGTAATATCCGCGTATCGGTGGAAGCCGTAAAGAAAGTCGGCAAGCACGCCGAAGGCGCTATGAGCTATACCACCAGCCCGGTACACGACATCCCCTATTTTGTCGGTTTGGCTAAAGAGATGGAAAGCATGGGCTGCGACACCATCGCCATTAAAGACATGGCCGGCCTGCTGACCCCGAAAGCCACCACCGAGCTGGTCACGGCCCTACGCGCTGCGATCAAACTGCCTATCCACCTTCATAGCCATGCCACTTCCGGGCTGTCGGCCATGTGTTTCCTGAAAGGCGTGGAAGCAGGCGCCACCATGCTGGATACCTGCAACTCGGCCTTCGGCGAAGGCGCAAGCCACCCTTCTACCGAAAGCATCATTGCCGCACTGCAAGGCACCGAATACGATACCGGCCTGAACCTGGCTGCGGTACAGGACATCACGGCCTATTTCCGCGAAGTGCGCAAGAAATACTGGCAGTACGAAAGCGATTTCACCGGCGTAGATACACGGGTACTGGTGAACCAGGTACCTGGCGGCATGATCTCCAACCTGTCCAACCAGCTCAAGGAACAAGGCGCACTGAACCGCATGGACGAAGTGTTGGCAGAGATCCCGCGGGTACGTGAGGACTTAGGCTTTCCGCCTCTCGTCACGCCTACCTCGCAGATCGTCGGCACACAGGCAGTACTGAATGTGCTGACCGGAGCGCGTTACAAATCCATCACCAACGAAGTCAAGAACTACCTAATGGGCCAGTACGGCAAGGCCCCCGGCCCGGTCAATGACACTATTAAAAAATTGGCCGTGGGTGATGCAGAAGTCATCACCGTTCGTCCGGCAGACTTGCTGGAAGACGAAATGGGTAACCTGCGCGTGCAATGCGAAAGCCTGGCAAAGAGCGAAGAAGACGTGCTCACCTATGCCATGTTCCCGGACTTGGCGCAAACCTTCCTGCAAGAGCGCAACGCAGGTACACTCAAGGCCGAACCGCTGCTGCCCAAGGAGGCTGCCGCACCCTCGGCCGCCAGGTTCGCACCGAACGAATTCAATGTCACGCTGCATGGCGAAACTTTCCACATCAAGCTTACCGGCAGCGGCCACACAGGCGAAGAACAACGCCCGTTCTATGTGTCGGTGGATGGCGTTTCAGAAGAAGTCATCGTCGAAACCTTGAGCGAAGTCGAAGTTTCCGGCAACGGTCAGGGCGGCAGCAAGAAAAAAACCGCCTCGACCACCAAGAACGGCATCCGTCCTCGCCCCACGCATGAAGGCTGCGTCACTGCCGCCATGCCGGGTACTATCGTCGAAGTTAAGGTAAAGATCGGCGACAAGGTCAATGCAGGCGACGGCGCGCTGGTGATTGAAGCCATGAAGATGGAGAATGAGATACAGGCCACCAAAACCGGTGTAGTGATTGCTATCCATGTCAAAAAAGGCGACAGCGTCACGCCGGACGAAACCTTGATTGAAATCCAGTAACTTTAAAACATAAAAAGGCCGATATTCGTCGGCCTTTTTATTGGTTTTTTCTATAATCTACTCATGAACCTCATCCTCGCCTCCTCATCTATTTACCGGCGCGAACTACTGGAACGCCTGCAATTACCATTCACTGTAGTGTCGCCGCAGGTCGATGAAACGCCCTTGGCAGGCGAATCCCCCGAAGTCACCGCGCTACGCCTTGCCCAAGAAAAGGCCAGGAAAGTCGCCGCAAATCATCAGGATGCGCTGATCATAGGTTGCGACCAGGTTGCCATGCTCGACGACATGCAGCTAGGTAAGCCGTTGACCCATGATAATGCCGTCAAACAACTCAGCATGATGCGTGGTCGTACCGTCACCTTTCACAGCGCCCTGTGCCTTTACAATCGCGCCGCCCAACGCATGCAAGCGGAAGTGGTAGCCTACGAAGTCAGATTCCGCCACCTGAGCGACGTACAGATAGAGAGTTATTTGCTCAAAGAGCAACCCTACCACTGCGCCGGCAGTGCCAAATCCGAAGGGCTGGGTATCGCGCTGATCGAATGGATGCACGGCGATGATCCCAACGCCCTGATAGGCCTGCCGCTGATCGCTCTTATTAACATGCTCAATAACGAAGGCGTTTCAGTTATTTAATAACTTTTCCGCTTACTTGCGGTCAACGTAACATAATGGCATCCGCCGGATGCCTATTCTTTCTATTACGGAGCCCTCGCATGCCACTCTTCTCGCCGCGCCTGATCTCTATCCTGCTGCTGTCTGCCCTTCCTTGCACCGTAATGGCGGCAGAAGAGTCCCGCAGCACTTTGCAAGATCAGCAATCCGTTGCAGTCACTATCTATAACGACAATCTGGCATTGGTAAAAGATCAGCGCCGTATCACTCTCAACAGCGGGGCTAATAGCTTGGCTTTCCGTGACGTGAGTGCCCTGATACGCCCGGAGACGGCATTATTACGTAGTATTTCCTCCCCCGGAAAGCTATCTGTAATAGAACAGAATTTCGATTTCGATCTGCTGACTCCAGAAAAGTTGTTGGAAAAATATGTGGGTAAGACGGTAAGCGTGATTAAAACCAACCCTGCCACTGGTGCCGAGACTACAGAGCAAGCACAGGTGCTATCGGCTAATAACGGCTTGGTATTAAAAATGGCGAACCGCATAGAAACCGGGATTCCGGGGCGCATCGTATACCCGGATGTTCCGGCTAATCTGCGCGACCGCCCTACTCTGGTAATGTCGTTGCAGAACAACGGCGCGGCGCAACAGGATGTCGAACTCAGTTATCTCACCGCAGGGTTAGGCTGGAAGGCCGATTACGTGGCCGAGATGAATGCGGCTGACGACAAATTGGATCTGTCCGGGTGGGTGACGCTGACCAATACCAGCGGCACCAGCTACCGGAACGCAAAGCTGCAACTGGTGGCTGGTGATGTCAACCGCGTCCAGGAACAGATACGCCCTATGCGTTCGATGGCGAAAACAGACATGGTAATGGCTGCAGAGGCACCACGCATGGCCGAGGAGTCGCTGCTGGAATATCATCTTTACACGCTTGATCGCCCTACCAGCATCGCCGAAAATCAAACCAAGCAGGTAGCTTTGCTCTCTGCCAGCCAAGTACCCGTGAGCAAGGAGTTAGTGCTCAAAGGCAGCGATTATTATTATCAAGGCAGCTACGGCGATCTCGGTCAGAAGATGAAAGTAGGCGTATTCGTAGAGTTCGAGAATAAGGAAAGCGCCAAGCTGGGCATGCCTTTGCCCAAAGGCATCATTCGCGTCTACAAGAGAGATGCCGCGGGTAATGCGCAGTTCGTGGGCGAAGATAATATCGACCACACCCCCAGGAACGAGAAAGTACGCTTGAAACTGGGTGATTCCTTCGATGTGACTGCAGACAAGAAGCAAACGGATTTCAAAAAACTGCCCAATCCGGCAAAAGGCAATGCTTTATTCGAAAGCGCTTATGAGATCGTGTTGAAGAATGCCAGGAAAGAGGCGGTTACCGTCACGGTGCAGGAGCCTGTTCCCGGTGATTGGAAGATACTGAAAACCAGTCATGAATATGCCAAAGTCAGCAGCAATACTGCAGTTTGGCACATCACCATACCCGCAGAAGGTTCAACTACCCTCTCCTATCGAGTCCAGGTGAAGTATTAGAGGTATTTCTTTACCGGTGCATAGCTACGCCTATGTATAGGCGAAACTCCATGCGCTGCTAGGGCCGCCAGATGTATAGGCACAGGATACCCTTTGTGGCGGTCAAAGCCGTAATTCGGGTATTGCACGTGCAGTTGCAACATTTCTGCGTCGCGGGCGGTTTTAGCAAGTATGGAAGCCGCTGATATCTCCTGCACCTTGCTGTCGCCTTGGACGATGGCTTGCGATGCAATGGAAATCTTCGGGCAGTAAGTCCCGTCAACCAGCACCTGTGTAGGCAACACCGATAAACCTTCCACTGCCCGCTTCATTGCCAGCAGGCTGGCTTGCAGGATATTGATGGTATCGATCTCCTCCACACTGGCGGAAGCGATACACCATGCCACGGCATGCTGCTTGATAAGCAAAGCCAGCATGTCGCGCTTCTTTTCCGAGAGCTTTTTAGAGTCTGCCAGCCCGAAGATAGGATATTGCGGGTTAAGGATCACCGCCGCGGCAAACACGGCCCCAGCTAAAGGGCCGCGACCGGCCTCATCCACGCCGCAGATCATCATATATGGTGGCTCGCGCTAGCAAACATCATGCAAGCTGACTCAAGATCGCATCTGCGGCTTTCTCTGCATTGTTCTGCTGCAAAGCCAGATGGATGGTGGTGTATTCCTTTTTCAACTCAGTGATCCTTTTGCGGTCGAATATCAGTTGCAATAACTCGTCAGCCAGTGCTTCCGGCGTCGCTTGATCCTGCAAAAGCTCTGGCACGATGAATTTTCCTGCAATGATATTGGGTAACCCGACCCATGGCAGATACCCCATACGCTTCATCAACGGCCAACTCATTCGTGACATGCGGTAAGCGATGACCATGGGACATTTGATCAAGGCGGCCTCCAGCGTGGCCGTACCGGAAGCCACAAGAGCGCCGTCGGCAGCCGCAAGCGCCTTCTGCGCGTGTCCGAACAATAAATTGAAACGGACATCGAAGGCTTGGTTACGCATGATCGCCAATTCAAACTTGGTGCGGGTTTCGCGACTGACCAAGGGCACCAGGAATAACGCATTGGGCACATCCTGATTGATACGCATGGCGGTTTTAACAAACAGATCGGCCATGTAGTCCAACTCGCTTTGCCTGCTACCCGGAAGCAATGCGATCACATGGCCTTCGTCGGATATCTGTAATTCTGCACGCATCAGCGCTTTGTCCGACTTTAACGGGATCACATCGGCCAAAGGATGCCCGACATAAGTCGCATTTACGCCGGCCTCTTCATATAGCGGTTTTTCGAACGGGAACAGGCATAGCACTTGATCGACCGCACGCTTAATGGTTTTAATCCGCTTCCTGCGCCAGGCCCATATCGAAGGACTGACGTAATGGATGGTTTTAATACCCTTGCGACGTAGCTTTTGCTCCAGCCCCAGATTGAAATCAGGCGCATCTATGCCGATGAATAGATCGGGCGGGTTTTGTAGAAAATATTTGATCAGGTCGCTACGTATCTTGCGTATACCCAGGTAATGACGCAGCACCTCGAAATATCCCCGCACCGCCAGCCTCTCCATGGAAAACATGGTCTTGGCACCGGCGGCCATCATCTTGGGGCCTGCAATACCGATGAATTCAAGATCAGACCGGCGCTGCTTGAGTGCCGCGATCAGATGACTACCCAGCAGATCACCGGAGGCTTCTCCGGCTACGATTCCTATGGTCGGCATGGTGGTACGAAAAGTTAGTTAGCGAATGATTCCACGTGTGGAGATATCAAGAAAGTCCAATAGGATCTTTATATCTGCACATTCTTTCACCTGCTCAGCCAATGCAGTCTTGGCCTGTTCTAATGTTAATCCATTACGATACAGCGTCTTATATGCGCGTTTTATCGCCGCGATGCTTGCTGGCGCAAAATTGCGCCGCTTCAACCCCTCGGAGTTGATGCCATGCGGAGCAGCATCATATCCAGCAGCCGTCACATATGGCGGCACATCCTTGAATACCACAGTGCCCACAGCCGTGATGACATGTGCACCTATCTTACAGAACTGGTGGATCAGCGTGAACCCGCCAAGTATGGCGTGATCCTGCAGATGCACATGACCCGCTAGCGAGGTATTATTGGCAAGTATGGTGTGGTTGCCCACCTGGCAATCGTGGGCGATATGCACATAGGCCATGATCCAGTTATCGTCGCCTATCCTTGTTACCCCGGCATCCTGCACCGTGCCGCGGTTAAGGGTGCAGAATTCGCGTATGGTATTGCGGTCGCCGATCTCCAGACGTGTAGGTTCGCCTGCGTATTTCTTGTCTTGCGGCGCTGCGCCTAGCGAGGCGAATTGATAGATTTGATTATCTTTGCCTATGCTGGTGGGGCCTTCAATGATCACATGCGCGCCTATCGTGGTCCCTTCACCGACAACGACATCGGCACCGATGATGGAATAAGCGCCGACTTCTACATTTTTTGCCAGTTTTGCATCCGGGCTGATGATTGCCGTGGGGTGTATCTTGGTGTCAGCCATAGCTTGATTAGTATAGCCTCTGTTATTTGATCATCTTCAGGGTACATAGCAGATCGGCTTCTGCCACGATCACATTATCTACCAGCGCCTGGCCGTTATATTTCCAGATACCGCGCATGATGCGGTCTATTTTCACTTTCAGTATGAGCTGGTCGCCCGGAGTCACAGGTCGTTTGAACCGCACATTATCGATACCGGCAAAATAATAGACCGAGTCGTCGGAAGGCTTGCTGCCCATGGTCTTGAACGATAGCACCGCCGCAGCTTGCGCCATGGCTTCTACCACCAGCACGCCAGGCATCACCGGGTAATAGCTGAAATGTCCGGGAAAGAACGGTTCGTTGATGGTCACATTTTTGACGGCAACGATCTCTTTGCCTTCTTCCAGAGAGATCACACGATCCACCAACAAAAAAGGATAGCGATGAGGCAGGTAATTCAGAATTTCATGGATGTCCATACTGCTCATGTTTTACTTCCCTTCAATTTGAGAATTTCCTGTTCCAGTTCTTTAACATGCTTCGCCAGAGTTTCCAGTTGTCGAACCCTGGCAGCCGTTTTAAGCCATTGCTCATGTTCCTGAAACGGCATAAGCGCAGTATAAGTACCCATTTTGTTAATAGACCGCGTAATCATGCTGCCGGGAGAGATGGTTACCTTGTCGGCGATCTCAAGATGCCCCAATATCATCGCAGCGCCGCCGATTTTACAGTGTTTACCGATCCGTGCACTTCCCGCGATGCCTACACACCCTGCAATCACGGTGTGGGCTCCGATGTGGCAGTTATGCGCGACCTGCACCAGATTATCTATCTTGACGCCCATTTCTATAATGGTGTCGTCCAAAGCGCCCCTATCTATCGTGGAATTGGCACCGATCTCCACATCGTTACCAATGATGACGCGCCCGATTTGCGGTATTTTAACCCATGCGCCGGCTTCTCCTGCATAGCCAAAGCCATCCGCACCAATGACCACGCCAGAATGGACGATACAATTATTACCGATTTCACACCCGTGATAGATGCTGACGTTTGCATGCAGCGTGCTTGCGGCACCAATAGCAACGCGCTCTCCAACATAACAGTTGGGGCCTATCACTGCGTTCTCTGCTATTACTGCACCGTGGCCGATAACAGTATTTGCGCCGATGCTGGCGCTATCCGCAACGCTGGCACCCTTGGCGATGGATGCGCTGGATGCGATGCCGGGCGTCACATTTACCGGTGGGTTGAAAATCGCAGAGACTTTTGCGAACGCGGCATACGGGTTATTGACGACGATACGCGGTAGATCAGTGGCAGTAGCGTGGTCAGCGGCGATCAGTACTGCGCCTGCAGACGTTTTTTCCAATACCGGGATATATTTGGCATCGCCAAGGAAAGCGATCTCGCTCGCCTTGGCATGCATGAGAGAGGCAACCTGGGTGATCACTACCCCGCTATCACTTATTACCTCGCCGTCCAGCCATGCAGCAATCTCTGGAAGAGTAAAAGAGGTGGGGTTTCCGGAATCCATTTGGGGTGGAAACGTCCTAACCCGGATTATTTCTTACCCAGAGATTTCAATACCTTATCGGTAATATCCACTTTTTTGCTGGAATAAGCGACACCGCCATAGATCACCAGATCGTAACCATCAGCCTCGGCAACAGCAGTTACCGCCTTGTTGATCTTGTCCTGGATAGCTGCCAGCTCTTCATTCTTGCGCAGGTTGGCATCTTCGCGTAATTCGCGTTGTTTACGCTGAAAGTCGATCTTCATATTGGAAAGATCGCGCTCCTTATTTTGCCTATCGCTTTCAGACATGGTCAGACTATCTTTATCCAATGCCGTTTCGCGATCTTTTATTTGTCTGGCCATCTTTTCCAGATCCTGCTGGCGTGCGCTAAACTCTTTTTCCAACTTTTTGCCGCTTTCTGCAGTCTGTGGCGCATCCTTAAGTATCTGCTCGACATTCACAAAAGCGAACTTAACATCACCTGCAGCGGAAAACGCCGCAGTAGTAAACAAAAACAGGCTAGCAGCCAATATCAAATGCAACAACTTGTTCAATTCAATTCTCCTAATAAAAATTAAAACCCGGAACTAGGACCCAAGTTTCTAGAAACCGGTTCCTAGCTGAAACTGTATGGATTCGGTTTTGTCCGTTGGCCCTTCGTTAAGCGGAATGGCATATACTAGCTTGATCGGCCCGAATGGGGATTGCCAGCTGAGCCCGACACCTGTTGAATATCTTAAACAATCGCTCGCTCCTGAACACGACCCTGGGGTTGTGCCGGTGCCCCCGCCCCAGACTGTACCTGCATCCAAAAAGGCAGAAAGCCTGAATTGTCTATTATCCCAGAGATAAGGCACTGGAGAGAAGAACTCAAGATTGCCTACGACGCGGCGCGTACCCCCTACGGCAAAATCCTGAACCTGACCGGTAGTCAATGTCTGGGTGTCATGCGGGCCGAGGGAGCTGGTTGCATAACCGCGTACCGAACTCACACCGCCTGCATAGAAGTTCTTGAAGAACGGATAGGCACCCCCCGCATAAGTACCCGCGATCCCGGCTTCACCATTGACCATCAATGTAAATACTTTATCAATTTGTGCGTACCAGGTATGTTGGTAAGAAATCTTGTAATATTGTTGATCCAATCCGGGTAAACCGAATTCGCCGTTCAGTTTTTGTATCACGCCCTTTTGGGTATAAATAACGCTATCTCTAGTGTCATGCGACCATCCCAGATCCATCCGCAAGGTCAGATTGTCGCAACCCGTGGTACCGCCACCACAGTAATTCAGATATCTAGGGTCACTCGTGGCATCCAGATTTAGCGAAGTGAAATCCAGGGTTAATCCACCCGTGAATGCGTCGCGTTCGTTCAACGGAATGCCGTAATTCACACCTATGCCGTAAGAAGATGTCTTGTAGTCACCAATATCCAGAGAACTGGAGTCCACGTCTCTGCGATAGATATCAAAGCCACGGCTGACGCCATCCGGCGTGTAATACGGGTCAGTGAACGACAGCGAATAAACCGTATTCACGCTACTGGTATTCAGATTCAGGTTGACCTGATTACCGGTACCCAGGAAGTTGGACTGGTTGACCGTAATGCCGACGATCACACCATCTGAACTGGATAAACCGGCACCTAGTTGTATGCTACCCGTGGATTTTTCCGTGACATTGACGTTCACATCCACTTGATCGGTACTGCCCGGTACTGCAGGCGTTTCTATATTGACGTCAGAGAAATAGCCCAAGTGATCCAGGCGTTCTTTTGAACGCTCGATTCTTTCCGACGAATACCAGGAAGACTCCAGTTGGCGCATTTCTCGGCGCAGCACGTCATCCCGGGTACGGGTATTTCCTGTGAGGTTGATACGGTGCACATAAACGCGACGGCCCGGATCCACGAAGAACGTAAAGGCTACCGTACGCTTTTCCTTATCGACTTCAGGTACCGCATTCACGTTTGCAAAAGCGTAACCTTCATTGCCGAGGCGGTCGCCTATGGCTTTGGAAGAATCCGTAACATTCTGGCGATTAAAGATATCGCCTTGTTGCACTTTCACTAGTGACATCAATTCGCTCTCCGGCAGCAGCATCTCACCTGCCAGCTTGACGTCGGTAACGGTATATTTTTGCCCTTCGGTGATATTGAGCGTGATATAGATATCGCGCTTGTCCGGAGTGATTGAAACTTGCGTTGAATCCACACTGAAATCCATGTAACCCTGATTCATGTAGAAAGAGCGTAATGCCTCGATATCGGCTGCAAGCTTTTGCTTGGAATACTGGTCATCCTTTGTCCACCAGCTCATCCAGTTTGGCGTGGTGAGGGTAAGATTCTTTTTAAGATCGTCCTCGTCGAACACCTGATTACCCACGATGTTGATCGCTTTGATCTTGGCTACGGCACCTTCTTCAATATCAAAACGCACTGCCACGCGATTGCGTTCCAGAGGGCTTGCCACCGCTTTGACCTGAGCCGCATATTTGCCCTGTGCCAGATATTGACGCTTGATCTCCTGCTCGGCTTTATCGAGCACGGCGCGATCAAAGATAGAGCCTTCTGCCAAACCGATCGAAGCAAGCCCGGGCTTGATCTTGTCTGTAGAGAAGGATTTGTTACCGGTAAAGTCGATCTGTGCGATGGCGGGACGTTCTTGCAGGATGATCACCAATACGTCGCCCTCCTGCTCAAGACGTACGTCCTTGAAGAATCCGGTCGCGAACAGGCCTTTGATAGCTGCAGCGGCCTTATCGTCGTTCATGGTCTCACCCACCTTCACCGGAAGATAGCTGAATACCGTTCCTGCTTCTGTACGCTGTATGCCTTCAACCCGGATATCGCGTACCACGAATGGCTCCATGGCGAAGACAGAACTTGCATACAACGCGGAAATAATAAGAGAAATATGTCTTAACTTCATGTTTTATATTGATTAACTTGCCATAAACCTAACAATGTCGTTATATAGCGCAACTGTCATCAGCAACCCGAGCATAGTCAAACCAACTCGCTGACCATACTCCATGGTGCGTTCTGAAAGCGGAGCTCCTCTTAAAATCTCGACCATATGATACATCAAATGCCCGCCATCCAACACGGGCACAGGCAGCATATTCAACACGCCCAGACTCACACTTACCAAGGCCAGGAATCCCAGGAAGGCCTTCCATCCGATATGCGCGGTCTGTCCGGCAATGGTGGCAATAGTCACCGGACCGCTCACCCCTTTCCATGACATATTGCCTGCAACCATACTAGCCAGCGCTTTGACACTGAATAGCGAGGTATCCCAGGTTTTTTTCACGGCATGCTGGAGGGCTTTGAGCGGAGGGTATTTAACATCGATCAGATACTGTGCATTTTCGCTATCCGACATCACATAAGCAGCACCTATCCGCCCTATGACATTCGCATTTTCCTTGGTAGCCATGGGCGTCACATGCAAACTGACATTGTGATCTTGCCTCACAATCTGCATTAGAAGCGGTTTCCCGGGATTGGACCGGACGATCTGCGTCAGTGATTGCCAGTCGGCGACAGGCATATCGTCTACCGTCTTGATCATATCTCCCACCTGCAAGCCATCGCGCTGCGCTGCGCTATCCGGCAAAATCTCGCCCACACGCGGCGGCATTTCCGGCTTGGCTGGAGTCAACCCTATCTTCTCCATGACATCGTCATCGAAATCCTTGCTGCTCAAATGACTGAGATCGATGCGATGCAAATGGGATTCGTTTTGGCCGCTGCTCGCTTCGACCATCACAGTTCCGTGCTTCAAGGCCTGCTGCAACATATTCCAACGGACTTCCTGCCAACCTGAGATCTTTGTATCGCCGATCTTGGTGATGATCTCCCCTGCATGCATGCTGGCAAGAGCTGCTGGCGAATTGGCAGCGACTTGACCGATCCACGGCTTCATGTCGGTGACGCCGACCATGAACAATGTCCAATACAAAGCGATCGCGAGTAATAAATTGGCCAGCGGCCCGGCGATGACGATGGCGCTTCTTTTCCACACATTCTGGCGATTGTAGCTTCTGGCCTGATCAGCCGGCGGTACCGGTCCCTCGCGTTCATCCAGCATCTTGACATAACCGCCGAGCGGGAATGCCGCTATGACAAATTGCGTGCGGTCCTTACCGAAATCACGGGTGAATATCGGGCGACCGAAGCCGATGGCGAAGCGCAACACCTTCACACCGCACCAACGCGCAGCGATGAAATGCCCGTACTCGTGCACCACGATCAGCACAGCCAAAGTCACCAGAAACGCGGCGAGGGTCAGCATGTCACAGCCTCCTTCAGCCAGATGTCGGCAGTTTCGCGACCGACCGTATTAGCTTGTACTACATCCTCCAGGCAGCTTACAGGTTGGCTCGGGATGTTTTCAAGCACGGTTTCGATCAGGCGCGGAATATCGAGAAATGCAATTCTGGACTGCAGGAAAGCCTCTACTGCGATCTCATTGGCTGCATTGAGCAATGCAGGTGCCGTGCCGCCTTGCTGCAAGGCTTCGAATGCCAAGCGCAAACAGGGGAAGCGCGCGGTATCGGGCGCTGCGAAATCGAGCCGTGCCGTGGCGAACAGATCCAGAGGTGCGACACCGCTGGTGATACGTTCCGGCCATGCCAGCGCGTGGGCAATGGGGGTACGCATATCGGGGTTGCCCAGCTCCGCCAATACAGAACCGTCGCTGTACTGCACCATGGAATGGATCACGCTTTGTGGATGTATCACTACTTCGATCTGCTCTGCGGTCGCACCGAACAACCAATGCGCCTCTATCACTTCCAAGCCCTTGTTCATCAGTGTTGCAGAGTCTATGGTGACTTTTCGCCCCATGCTCCAGTTAGGGTGGTTCAAAGCCTGCTCCGGGGTCACATCGGCCAACTGCGCCTGAGTATGATTGCGGAAAGGCCCGCCGGAGGCGGTGAGTAGTATCTTGGTAACGCCAGATGCCGCCAGACCGCTGGCAAAAGCGGACGGCAAGCATTGGAAAATAGCATTATGTTCGCTGTCTATGGGAAGCAAAGTCGCGCCATTATGCTTAACCGCCTCCATGAACAGATGCCCAGCCATGACCAGGGTCTCTTTATTAGCCAGTAATACCTTCTTGCCCGACCTTGCGGCGGCTAGTGCGGGGCGCATGCCTGCGGCACCGACGATGGCGGCCATCACGATATCCACGTCCTGATGTTCAGCCACCCGCTCCAACGCTTCGACTCCGCACAGCACCTGGGTCGGCAAGGCTTCTTTATGGATGGCTTGGGCCAATTCTTCAGCCGCATCGGCATCCATCATCACGGCATATTGCGGCTGAAACTGACGGCATTGACCCAGCATGACAGCCACATTGGAATGCGCCGTCAGAGCAAATACCTGATAGCGCTGAGGATGCCGGGAAATCACATCCAGCGTACTGACACCGATGCTGCCGGTCGCGCCCAGTACGGTGATTTGCTGCGGCTTATTCATGCGCTAAGAACGTGGAAAGCTGACACATAAAGTGGAAAAAGGATGTAGAACACGGTGATAGGCAACATGGCTGTCAGGCCATCTATCCTATCCAATATACCGCCGTGACCGGGGAGGATATTGCCGCTATCCTTGATGCCCACATTTCTTTTGAGCAGCGACTCGAACAGATCACCGATGATACTCATGATCGTCAGCGCCCATAGACCAGGTATCAGCCAGTAATCATGAAAATGTAGCAACTGGCAGAGCAGAAGCCCGTATATCGTCACTGCCAGCAATGCCCCGCCTACCCCCTCCCAAGTCTTACCGGGGCTGATCTCCGGCACCAGCTTATGACGACCAAAGGCTTTACCGGCAAAATAAGCTGCACTATCCGCTACCCATACCGTGCCGACTAAAGCTAACAACAGAGCAGGATGGATACTACGTAAATGCGTCAATGCCAACCATGTTGGCAACAACACCAGGAAACCGGTGATGGAAATGAATACAGCACCGCGCGCAGAGCGGTGCATAAATAAGCTCACAGGTACTATCAGGAGCCAGAACACCACGGCAAGCAACGTACCCCATAATAGAGCGCCAAAAGTAAAGTAAGCCATGGCAGGGCTAGGCCAGAGTCCCGGCGTCATGGCAAGACCCGCCGCAATGATCAATATGACGAAAATATTTTGGCCGGTAGCGCTGAACCCTGCCAACCTCCCCCACTCCCAACCGCCCATCGCGATCACCAGCAACATGGCGAGCGCCCACCAGACACCGGGCAACAGGAATAACGCTGCAATGAAAGCCAGCATAAGGATCAGCGAAGTGAGGATACGTGTCTTCATCATGTTATATTTTTATTTTCTCGACAGCTTGTTCGCATAATTGTTCACTAGTCCGGCCGAAACGCCGCTCACGATGGTGATAGGAATCGATCGCACGCTCGAATGCCGCACGATCGAAATCAGGCCATAGGGTATCGGTAAAATAGAGTTCGGTATAGGCCAATTGCCACAATAGAAAATTGCTGATGCGCTGCTCGCCTCCGGTGCGGATGAACAGGTCCGGTTCAGGCGCGTAATGCATGGAAAGATACGGCGCCATATCCATCTCGCTAAAGCTTTTGACCAACTCCGGATGCTCCTGCAACATGCGTAATGTGGCTTGTGTGACATCCCAACGCCCACCGTAATTGGCGGCGATGGTGAGTGTTAGGCGGGTATTGCTTTTAGTCAGGTCCTCCGCAGCTTCTATCGCTTGCACAAGGGCTGGATCAAACCGCGAACGATCGCCGATGATGACCAGGCGTACTTGATTGTCGTGTAACTTCTTTACTTCGCGCCCCAGCGCTTCCATGAACAAACCCATGAGGAATTTGACTTCGTCCGGCGGTCTGCGCCAATTTTCACTACTGAAGGCAAACAAAGTAAGATATTCCACGCCCAGGTCTATGCATTGCCTGACTACATCCCGCACCGTCTCGACACCGCGCTTATGCCCCATGATACGAGGCATCAGACGTTTTTTCGCCCAACGCCCATTGCCGTCCATGATCATGGCAACGTGGCGCGGGACAGTCGGCGTATCGGGAATTTGCTGCGTGGAACTTGCGAAGATAGCCACAGGAGGAGAACGTGAAGCCGTTTAAACGGCCATTAGATCGGTTTCTTTCGCCTGCAATGTCTTATCTATTTCGGCGATGAATTTATCGGTGATCTTCTGTACATCGTCTTGCGCACGACGTTCGTCATCTTCACCGATCTCTTTGTCTTTCAACATCTTTTTCAATGCATCATTGGCATCGCGGCGCACATTGCGTACCGAAACTTTCGCGTCTTCAGCCTCACCGCGTACCACCTTGATCAGGTCTTTACGACGTTCTTCAGTCAGCATAGGCATGGGCACGCGGATCAGATCGCCGTTAGTCGCCGGGTTCAATCCCAGGTCGGCATCGCGGATCGCTTTTTCAACCTTGCCGATCATCGCCTTTTCCCAAGGCTGCACGGTAATGGTTCTGGCGTCGGCCAACGTGATATTAGCCACTTGATTGATGGGCATCAGGCTACCGTAATAATCGACCTGTACATGATCGAGAATACCGGTGTGTGCCCGGCCGGTTCTCACTTTTCCCAGGTCGGCTTTCAGCACTTCCAGGGACTTATGCATTTTCTGCTCAGCAGACTGTTTGATTTCTGTAATCATAAAAAACTCCTAACAATTATAATGTTACCAGAGTTCCTTCGTCTTCTTTTGTGATCACCCGCTTGAGCGCCCCTTGCTTGAGGATGCTGAAAACGCATAACGGCATTTTCTGATCGCGACACAAGGTCAAAGCGGTCGCATCCATCACTTTCAGGTTGCGTACGATGGCCTCGTCAAAGGTCAACGTCTTGTAGCGCGTGGCTTGCGGATTCTTATGCGGATCGTCGGTATAAACGCCATCCACTTTGGTGGCTTTCAGCACGATATCCGCATTCATTTCCATGCTGCGTAAAGCAGCGGCGGTATCGGTGGTGAAAAAAGGGTTGCCGGTACCGGCACCGAATATCACCACTTTGCCTTCTTCCAGGTAACGCATGGCCTTACCGCGGATATAAGGTTCTGCCACCTGTTCGATATTCAATGCAGATTGCACGCGGCTCACCAGGCCGATATGGCGCATGGCGTCTTGCAGGGCCAGGGCATTCATCACCGTTGCCAGCATGCCCATGTAATCGGCGGTTGCCCTGTCCATGCCTTCTGCGGCAGGCGCAACGCCGCGAAAGATATTGCCTCCGCCTATCACCACCGCTACCTGCACCCCCAGATCAACGATCTCCTTGATCTCACTTACGATACGCTGGATAGTGGCGCGGTTGATACCGTAGCTATCCTCGCCCATCAGCGCTTCGCCTGACAGCTTGAGTAAAATGCGTTTGTATGGGGGTTTCGCCATATCGAACTGCTTAACCTTTGGCTGCCGCAGCTACTTCAGCGGCAAAGTCGGTCACGACCTTCTCAATACCTTCACCCACCACGTACATGTCAAATGAAGCAACACTGGCGTTTTTGGATTTGAGCAATTGTTCTATAGTCTGCTTATCGTCTTTAACGAATGGCTGACTGAGCAGGCTGACTTCTTTCAGGAATTTCTGCACAGTACCTTCGGCTATCTTATCCAGCATCGCGTCGGGTTTACCGGCTTCCTTAGCCTTCTCTATCGCCACGCGACGTTCGGTGTCCAGCAAAGCCTTGTCCACGCCGCTAGGGTCCAGCGCCTTGGGTTTGGCTGCGGCAATATGCATGGCAATGTCCTTGCCCAATGCTTCATCGCCACCGATCACATCCACGATCACGCCGATCTTACTGCCGTGTATATAGCTGGCTAGCTTGCCTTTGGCAGAGAGCGCGGTGAAACGACGCGGCGTGATATTTTCACCGATCTTGCCTACCAGTTGCGTGCGCACTTCTTCTACCGTACCGCCCGCCATCTTCAGGCCGGCCACTTCGCTGATATCCTTGGGCTTGGCGCTGGCGACAACATTTGCCAGCTCACGCACGAAGGACAGAAAATCGTCGTTCTTGGCACAAAAATCGGTTTCGGAATTGACTTCTATCATGGCGCCGGACTTACCGTCCGCGCTGATGCTGATGCCCACAGTGCCTTCCGCTGCGACACGTCCGGCAGCTTTGCTGGCCTTGTTGCCGAAACGAACGCGCAAGATCTCTTCAGCGCGGGTCATGTCGCCCTCTGCTTCAGACAACGCCTTCTTGCAATCCATCATCGGTGCGTCTGTGCGTTCGCGCAGCTCTTTCACCATACCTGCGGTAATTTCCGCCATGCTAAAACTCCTTGAATTTATCTTTTGTTCGATACTAATCCGCAGCAGCATGCTGCAAGCGGCAAGAAAAAGGGGCACGTAGCCCCTAGTACTGAATTACGAAGCTGCTGCTTCGGTGGTTTCCGCTACTTCTTCCACCTCTTCGGCAGCCATTTTCACGATATCGGTCAGTGCATTGGCACGACCTTCAAGCACAGCGTCTGCCATACCGCGCGCATACAAACGAATAGCACGGCTGGAGTCGTCGTTACCTGGGATCACATAGGTCACGCCTTCGGGCGAATTGTTGGTATCCACAACACCAACCACCGGAATACCCAGCTTGTTGGCTTCGGTCACTGCGCCGGACTCATGGCCCACGTCAATGATGAAAATAGCATCAGGCAAACCGCCCATGTTCTTGATACCGCCGAGGGAACGATCCATCTTAGCCATTTCACGCTTGTAATCCAGCGCTTCTTTCTTGCCCAGACGGTCGATACTGCCGTCCAGCATCATGGCGTCAAAGTCGTGCAGACGTTTGATCGATTGCTTCACGGTCTTGAAATTGGTTAACATGCCGCCCAACCAGCGATGGTTGACGTAAGCGCAACCTGCGCGTTCGGCTTCTTCCTTAACGATGTCGCGGGCTTGACGCTTGGTGCCCACGAACAGGATACGGCCCTTGTTTGCGGCCAGCTGACGGATGTACTTGGTAGCCTCGTCATACAGCGGCAAGGTCTTTTCCAGGTTAACGATATGGATCTTGTTACGATCACCGAAGATGAACGGTGCCATCTTGGGATTCCAATAACGGGTTTGATGACCGAAGTGAACTCCGGCTTCCAGCATTTGACGCATGGTCACTGACATTTGAATCTCCTGTAAGGGTTAGTTCCTCCACACGCCGCAGAACCCCTTTAAACGGGCACCCTGTACGTGGCATGTGTGCGAATTGCCTTTTCAATTGAAAAGGTCGCGTATGGTAACATAAGCAGACCTTTGCATTCAATCTCAATCGTTGCGGCAAGGCTTGGAATTATCAGAATACGGACATACATATAGACTTACTATGAGCATCACCATTAAAACACCGCAAGATATAGAAAAAATGCGCATCGCCGGCCGCCTGGCAGGTGAAGTGCTGGATTACATCACGCCTTTTGTGAAGGCAGGTGTTCGCACGGAAGAGTTGGATAAGTTATGCCATGACTATATGGTGGATGTGCAAGGTTGCATCCCGGCACCGCTCAATTACGCGCCGGGCGGCCATACGCCCTACCCCAAGTCGATATGTACCTCGATCAATCATCAGGTATGCCATGGCGTGCCGAGCGATAAACAGTTAAAGAACGGCGACATCGTCAATATTGACGTCACCACCATCAAAGAAGGCTGGCATGGCGATACCAGTCGCATGTTCTATGTTGGCGAACCTTCTATACAAGCCAAAAGATTGTGCGAGCTGACCTACCAGAGCATGTGGATGGGTATCGCCAAAGTAAAGCCGGGCGCTACCTTGGGAGATATCGGCAGCGCCATCCAACGTTTTGCCGAAAAGAACGGCTATTCAGTGGTACGCGAATTCTGCGGGCACGGCATAGGCAAGATATTCCATGAAGACCCACAGGTATTGCATTACGGACAAGTTGGAACCGGCCTCAAACTCCAGGCAGGCATGGTCTTCACCATTGAACCCATGATCAATGCCGGTAAGCGCGACATCCGCCAGTTGGGTGACGGATGGACCATCGTTACCAAGGATCACAGCCTATCGGCACAGTGGGAACATACCATTGCAGTAACTGAGACCGGCTTCGACGTGCTGACGCTTTCTGCCGGTAGCCCTCCCCCACCCAGCCTTGTCTAGCCCACTCAATCACTGGCGGACCCTGCTTAAAAACGGCCAGTCACGGCTACGCGACGCTTTCGAGAAAGACAAGAACCCTGCGCGGCTCCTGCATGGACATAGCCATCTGGTAGATGACATTCTGCGCGAGATCTGGGCGCAATCCGGCCTGCCGCCGGAAATCACTCTTATTGCGGTAGGCGGCTATGGCCGTGGCGAACTATATCCGCAATCCGATGTAGATATCCTGATCCTGACGCCGGAAGAAACAGCTGTCGCCATCAATTCGCTAGAGACCATCGTCAGTCTATTCTGGGATATAGGCCTAGCCATAGGCCACAGCGTACGCACGCTGCAACAATGCCTGGACGAAGCCAGCATGGACGTCACAGTACAAACCAATCTATTGGAAGCTCGATGGCTGGCTGGTAGTCGCAACGCTTGCAGGCAGTTGCAGAGAGAAGTACAACGGACACTCGATCCCCAGCACTTTTTTTTGCAAAAAGAACAGGAACAGATCCAGCGCCATGCCCGCTTCAACGACACTTCGCATAACCTGGAACCGAATATCAAGGAAAGCCCCGGCGGGCTACGCGATCTGCATCATGTGTTTTGGATCGCGCGTAGCCTGAATATACAGCCCAGCTGGACGGGGCTGGTGAAAGCCAAACTTCTCAGCCAAGTTGAAGCGCAGCAGATACGACGCCATGAAAAGCTATTGCAGAACCTGCGTATACGCTTGCATTACCTGGCGCAACGACGCGAAGACCGATTGCTGTTCGACCATCAGGACACCATCGCGCGGCAAATGCTGACGCTGTCTTCCAAAAGGCGGCCCAGCGAGCAGATCATGCAGCGTTTTTACCAAAGCGCGCGCCTCATCAGCCTGATGAACGAGATATTGCTGGCTGCGCTCAAAATACGCATTTTTTCTCCGAACGCCAGTCCTGCCACACCGCTGGAACATGGTTTTGTCGCATACAATGATTTGTTAGCGTTATCTGCGCCCGATCTGTTTGAAAAAACACCGACCGCCATCTTGCGCTGCTTTACCGTATGGCAACACCATCCCGAGCTGCGAGGGATGCATCCCGATGCCATACGCGCCTTGTGGCAAGCAAGAAAACAGGTCAATCAGACCTTCCGCAACGACCCTGTCCATAAACGGATGTTCATGGAATTGCTGCGTGCGTCTACCGGCGTATTGCATACTTTGCGCCGTATGCACCGCTACGGCATTCTGGGGCGTTATATCCCGGCTTTCGGCCGTATCACCGACCAGATGCAGCACGACCTGTTCCATGTCTACACGGTAGACGAACATACCTTGAATGTACTGCGCAATGTGCGGCGCTACGCCAATCCTGATTTTGTTCATGAATTCCCCTTGTGCAGCCGTTTATTCAGCCAATTCGAACAGCCGGAGCTGCTCTACATCGCAGTATTGTTCCATGACATCGCCAAAGGTCGTGGCGGCGACCATTCCACGCTGGGTGCAGTAGATACCCGGCGTTTCTGCCTGCAACATGGGCTGGATAAGGCGCAGATCGAATTGGTGACTTGGCTGGTACGCAATCACTTGATCATGTCCGCTACCGCGCAGCAAAAAGACATCAGCGACCCGCAGGTCATTAGTACCTTTGTCGGGCATATGGGCGATGAGCGCCATTTGACTGCGCTTTACTTACTGACGGTGGCCGACATCCGCGGTACCAGCCCCAATGTATGGAATGCGTGGAAAGCACGTCTGCTGGAGAATTTATTTTATGCCGCACAACGACAACTGCAAGGCAATGTGCAAAGCATTGCCGACGCCATCAGCGACCGGCAGCAAGAAACGCAGAAGATACTGGGGCATTACGGCATCTCGGCAGACACCTACCGGTCTCTATGGAAAAATCTGGACGACTCGTACTTCTTGCAGCATGAAGCCAAAGAGATCGCTTGGCAGACACGCCTGTTATTAACCCACATCAACACTAAACAGCCTATTGTAAGAGCCCGTCTTTCACCTAACGGCGACGGCCTGCAGGTGATGATATACACGCTGGATAAAACCGATCTGTTCGCACGCATTTGTGGCTTCTTCGAGCGGCTGGCCTACAATATCGTGGAAGCGCGTATCAACACCACACGTCATGGCTACGCACTGGATAGTTTTCTGATATTGGATAGCAGCGACCGCTCCATACGCTACGGTAACCTGATCCAGCATATTGAAACCGAATTGAGTATCAAATTGGCAGGTGACATGCCGCCTGAACTGCCTTTGGAAGGGCGCATCAACCGCCAGCTCAAGCACTTCCCTATCGCAGTTCAGGTCACCATCACGCCTGAAGAAAAGACCAAGCGCTTCCTGCTGTCATTGGTGGCAGGAGACCGCCCCGGCCTGCTTTCGCGCGTGGCTCAGGTATTACTGCATCATGATATTCAATTGCATACCGCCAAGATCAACACACTGGGTAATCGTGCAGAAGATGCCCTGGTGATCTCGAGCAGGGATCAGGAAGCCCTCTCGCCGCAAGTCGTTAAAGAGGTAGAAGGCGAACTACTCGGGCTGTTGTAAAGGATCGAACACGGGCGGCGGCGGTAGGTCCGTATAGCTGGTACCGTGTTCCAGCCGGTATAGCCAGGCAAGCAGTTCGGCGACTGCGATATATAACTCGTGCGGAATATGGGCATCGATATCCACCTGCATCAGCATGGACACCAACTCCGGCGATTCGTGCACGTACACACCCGCCTCGCGCGCTTTTTCAATAATCGCTTCTGCCAGCAAACCGCGCCCCTTGGCTACCACGGTGGGCGCCGTCTCGCCGGCATGATACGCCAGCGCTACTGCAAACTGTAGCGCGTCAGGATTCGCCATCCTGTCTTACCGTCAGACCGGTCACTTGCAGACCGGAAGTTTCCATCGCCTGCGCTAGTCTTGGAGACTCACCGCGTAACATTTGAGCGCTACTGCCCTGCTCTACTGCGAAATCGATCTTGATGCCTTTACCTGCGAGTGCCAGATGTGCGGTGACTCCGCCCAGCACGGGAAATTTCAGATGCAAGCGTGTGCGCCAGGTCGTTACTTGCTCCGCATCCGCAGCACGACGATTATCTTCTTCTATCGCCCACTCCATATCCTGTCCTGGCCACGCCTGACCTTGCCACACGATCTGATGATTGCCCAGCATATCCAATTGATTCTGTACCAGCGATGTCGTGGCGGGATGCACCGGGTTATTGATAGGCTGAGCCTGGTCGCTGGCTGCGCCCACAACCATGGAGGCATCCTTGTTGGTGATGACCATCTGTGCCGCGTCCATCTTGAGCTCAGGCGCAACGGGCTGTGCGGCTGTAGTGCTACTCGGCTGTACAGCGTTATTGGTTTGCGCGGTGCTATTGGCGTCCGACGGCTGCGGGGTCGCAGGGGCGCCCTTTTGCGGATTCAGTATGGTAGACAACTGCGCTTGAGGTTCGAGCAACAAGGACGACAACGGCCTGTCACCTACCACCCATTCGGCTTGATGCGACTCGTAAAACAAGCCGCTTTGTGAAATGGCATCGCGCAAGGCCGTAGCGAATTGCGGAGCGGAAGGCGGTTCACCTGGAATAATAGGGGTATTGGCTGATGCGGTCTGCGTTATCAGCGGCTTTGCTTCTGCAGCACCGGTCTGACCAGCCTGAGCCTGCTGTTGCAGCATGCCCATCAATTTGCTGGTATCGCTTAACACCACGTTACTGCTCTGGTTGGGCAGCGCCTTGGCCACATCGGATAATAATGCGAACGTAGGACGCGGGTCGCCAGACACAAACACCAATTCCAGCTTATCACCGGGTTGCGTGTTAGGCGGTAGAGTCATATCCAGCGCCTGGTCCTCAACCATGACTTGGAAACGGTTATTGCCCAGACTTGCTATAACATGCGCCGGTAATTGCTGGCCTGGCGCCCATTCAGGCGTCTCTACAGCGCTATTCGCCACATCGATCAATGGCGGCGCTTGAGTCTTGACCAGAAGCGCAAGCTGATTCTGAATATCGTTATGTATCATCGCGCATGTCTCTGAGTGCTATGTATCCTGCATCAGGGCTTCTGCATGGATATGATCAGATCCGCTTCACTATGTGAAATTCCGCAGATCTCCACCAGTGCCTCTGCACTACTACCTTGCTTGGCCATATCGACGGCCTTTTGGAATGCTGTTTCGGTTTCTTTTGTTTTGCCTTCCGCTTCATGGGGAACCACGTTAGGAGACTCCGAAGGAGGCGGTGTGAGAGACCAATCAAGATCGGCAGATGGGATTTTGTGGCTGGCGAGGCTGGATTTCAATGCCATGCTTGTTTCCAGCACAGCGACCCGTTTGGTGATGGCATCCAGTTGCTGTTGCAATTCGCCTTCAGCGGCCTTTTCCTGAATCATATTCAGCCAGCGCGGTTTGCGTAAAGCACCACCGGAGCGCATCATCAATAACATTTCGGCGATATACACCGCAAGCACCAGTATCACTACCAGTAATAATTCACGCCATGTTACGACAATTGCTTCCAAAGAATTCTCCAAGTAAATGCGTCAGTTTATCAAACATATTCATCTACTTGATGATCTGTTGCAAGATACTCGGAGAAAGAAGGTTTAGGACGATTGATACGGCGCTTGCGCAACGGCCTATGGCCTAGTGTCTCTGCTTTTGGATAGTGGCTGACGGGGTCGACCGGAAATACTGTGCCTATTGCAGAATCACCGGGTGCCAGGAGAGACACGCGAGTACTTCTCACTGCTGCAGTACCCCTTAGCGCTGTAGAGACATACATCATGCACCTCGGTCAGGATAGTTGAAGGATCAAGATGCGCGGTAGTGGTGACCTTGCTTTCTACCGTACTCTTTTCCAAGTTTCATTTCGTTCATCACAGATTCAATATTGCTACGCAGATTGCCTAGCCAAGACAGTAGTATCGGCGTAAATTTTTCATCGCAATTTTGAATCTCAAGTATCAATCCGATCAATACATCACGTTCATCCTGCGTGTCTGGGATCAGATTGGAAGCGCCTTGCAGAGTCTCTACTATGCCCGACCGCTCTTGCTCCAGCACGATCATCTTGTTCCAGCTTTCATCATTTGCAGCATTCAGCATTTCCTTGCTGATTTCCAGCATGCGGTGATACAGAGACGGGATATTAAGAGCTACATTCATTGGATATATAACTTGCCGGATCTTTAGGCCATGCCCAAACTGCCATTTCCCAAACGATTAGGATCGCGCATGATAGTTGCGGTAGGCTTTTGGAACTCCATGCCATTCCATGCATCGCGCAATTCACCCAGCAGGGTCGATACTTCTTCATATGCCCCCGGCTCGTTATTCAGGTTGCCTTCCAGCAAACGGCGCGACATATATCCGTACAATGAATAGAGATTCTCGGCCAATACGCCGCCGGCTTCCACATTAAGGCTGCCCATCAGGCCGTCTTCAATGATGGAGATGGCATGTGATGTCGCTTTGCCTTTTTCGGCAATGTCAGAGATTTCCTTCCCGGCCAAGTGAAATTTAGCTTTGGCGATCGCGGCCAGGGCTCCGTCATAGAGCATGACGATCAAGCGATGAGGTGACGCTGATGCTACTCCTGCATCCATACTGACTTGTGCATAAGAATCCAGCGCACTACGCATAACCTGGTTCATGATAACCCCTTGTTATTAAACTCGTTAATCAAAATCTGCTCACTCCCCGGACAGCTTTGCCAGCTGCTGACTAAGAAATTGATTGGTTTTCGCCAACCGTTCCATCAGTACATAAAATACACCAACGCGATTTCTACCGCCAACAGCTCTGTTAAATTTGATGATCTTAACAGCCATGATACTAACTCTTAAGCAGCGGACGACGAGCTTGAAGAAGACGCATTCAATGCAGCAAATTGCTGGGTCAAGAAGCTACTTGTCTGTTTCAACTGACCAACCAAGACATCCATTGCATTGAACTCGGCAAGCAGGTTGGCTTGATCCGTTAACAATCTTGCATTAAATGTAGAGCGTTGTTTATCAATAGAGGCGATAGAAGCATTCACGCCATCGGTGTCTGCTTGCAATGCGCCACCGGATGCCAAAAGACCTGAGGTGTAGGTATTCAGCAATGCACCATATCCCTGCGTGAACTGCACTGTTCCTCGGTTACCGAGTGCGCCGCCATTGACAGTAATTTGCAATCCATCAATCCCTTTGAGGGTCTGACCTGAGCCGGTAGCAGTCACGCCGTTAAGTGTACCTGCCACATCCGTTCCGGCCGTAGTGGTTGGCCCGGCGCCAAACAAGTTAAGAGAAGCATTACCGCCATTGATAACAACGGAGGACGAACTACCATAATTGTTCGAAGTGATATTCAATACTCCTGCGGTATCGGTAACCGCTACCGAAACACCGGCTGATGAATAAGCATTATTTCCGTTGATCGCAGCTTGTATCGTCGATTCCAGACCAGAGAGCGTATAACTGCCGGCCGGTATGGTAATGGTCGAAGTCACACCGTTGATGGTGACGGTCAACGTATCATTGACTCCAGCAGTGATCGTATTGGATCCGACAGCAGCACTACCATTCGCCTGACCTTTGGAAGCGATCTGGGTAATCACCAAAGGCTGGTTTGCAGCAATAGTGCTTGAAGTGGAGCTTACATAGCTCACCAAAGAATCGCTCGGGATACCGATGGTGGCAAACAGTGCAGCAACACCTTTCGGACTGCTGGCGAGCGCAGAACTCAGTTTGGAGGAATCCAATGCAAGTGAACCGTCTTTGCTGAATGTCAATCCGATCTGCGCAATCGAGGTGAAAACGCCAGGACTGGTTGCTGAATTAGAGCCTGCAATACCCGTCACATTGCTATTCAATGTGGATTTGATCTTCGCCATGATGCCCAGTATGGAAGCATTACCGGACAACAAACCGGCTTGCTTGGTCTTGGCGTTGTAACCCGTCAGCGTAGTCACACTGCTCACCAAGGCATTGTATTGGGTGACGAAACTATTCATGGCGGTCACAAAGCCAGCGGAACTTTGACCCACGGTCACGTTAATAGGAACCCCTGAACTCGTATTCAATAGATTCAGCGTTACCCCTGGGATAACACCGGTCACGGTATTGGAAGCCTGAGTGGTCGCCAGACCGTTAACGGTGAGCGTCGAGTTCTGAGCGGCCACAGTCTGAGTCAGATTCTGGGTAGCCGCAGGATCGTAAGCGATCAGATTGTCCAATCCCCCGCCCGGCAGTGACGTACTGATCTTCAGGCTATTCGATACGCCTGTGTTGACAGAAGTGATGGACAAACGGTACGGAGTGCCGCTACCGTCGTTCACGATCGATGCATTGACGCCGATATTAGCGGCATTGATGGCAGCGACGATACCTGTCAGAGAATTGTTCGAGGCATTGATCGTCACCGATTTTATACCGTTACCATTACTGGTGAAGGTGGCGCCACTATACTGCCCTGCAGTAAGAGTGCCGCCGCTGATGGTACCGAAGTCGAAACTGATGGTACCGGTACCGATAGGGGTTGTAGTACTGGTGACCCCGTTGGCGAATAATTGTTGATTGGTAGCAAGTTGCGTCACTTGCAAGGAATAATTCCCTTGCGTCGCAGTACTTGAGGCAGTCGCCGAAATCACCGCGGCATTAGAGGAACCGGCCGAAATCGTACCAATATTGGATGCGTTATTGAGGGCCGCCGCAGCCGATTGAAAAGATGACAGCGCACCGCTAAACGTGCCGTAGCCCGTCAGTTGCGCTTGATATGAGGCTTCCTTGGTATCCAGCAAACTGAGCGGTTGTGCTTCAACCGATATCAACTTACTCACAATGCCCGCGATATCGAGCCCGGATCCTAAACCAGTAGATGTAATAGCCATATTATCCTCCCGGCGCTAGCCGGTTAAATTTCAATTAATCAATCAATCAGCGAAGCAATTCAGACAACAATAATCCAGCTTCATTCAATGATTCCATTGTAACACTTGCAACATCGCGCAAAGCCGGCCGACGTTAACGCCTTAATCCTTATATCAGCTCTTGTTTGTCAGCAGTACGCCCCGCAAATTATCCAGCGCCTGCGCGATACTTAATGCGGCTTCAGATGGAAACTGGCGGATGACTTCCTGACTTTGTACATCCAGTACTTTTACTATAACGGCATTACTTCCACTTTCTATAGTAAATTCAACACCAGGATTAACAGATTGTACGATCTGATTAATCTGGTTCACAGCTTGGACCAAGTCTTTCTCATCCACATGCTTGGATTGGGTACTCGCTGGTGCCGGCTGTGGTGCCGGGGTACTACTCGGCGCCGGGGCACTAGCTGCTGCGGGATTCGCAACACTGGCAGCAAATTGTGCAACCGCGCTCGACACTTGTGTAATATCCATTTGCTTTTCCTCCTGTTAATCCGCTCTGGCCAGCTTCAGCCAGAGCGGTTTTTACATCAACACTACTTCAATTACAAAGCTACATTAACGCAACAGAGCCAACACTTGGTTAGGCAATGCATTCGCTTGCGCCAACATTGCGGTACCAGCTTGCTGCAGCACTTGTGAGCGCGACAGGTTGGTGGTTTCCGAAGCAAAGTCTGCATCTTGGATCCGGCTGCGTGAAGCAGTCAGGTTTTGCGATGCAGTTTGCAAGTTGGAGATGGTGGAGGTGAAGCGGTTTTGCAACGCGCCCAAACCACCGCGGATGGCGTTGATGTTCTGCAGAGCAGCATCAAGAATAGCAATTGCAGCATTGGAACCAGATACGGAACCAATGTTTACAGTGCTCAGTGCAGCCAGAGTAGAGAACTGTGCAGTAGATGCTGTAATGAAACCACCGCTGGTCGCAGCAGCAGCGCCGCCGGTCAAGCTGTAGATGTTAGCGGAATTCAATTGCAGGATGCCGCCTACCGTGGTGGAGTCGTTACCGCCGCCAGTACCTAGCAGGGTGATCGCAGTACCTACTGAAGAACCGGTGTAAGCATTGGAACCGGTTACAGTTGCACTACCAGCACCGCTGTCGGTGAAGTTTTGAATCTGAATGTCGGAACCTTGTGAGTTCGTCAAAGTCAGTTGACTTGCACCGGCAGTTGCCGTCGCGAAAATGCCGGTTACAGCAGATTGCGAGTTAATAGCATTAGCCAGGGAAGACAGATCGGTGGTAGAGGTCACTGCAGCAGACACCACAGCAGTGGTAGCAGCGTTAGTACCGATGGTGAAGCCTACGGTACCGGTAGAACCAACAGCCAGACCAACTTGGGTTTGAGCCAGAGCTTGAACGCCAGTGGTGTTTTGCAACAGGTTGATGGTAGAAGCCACTTGATCCACTGATTGACCAGCTGAAGTAGCAAACGTCGAAATCACGCCATTCACCGTCAGACTGTAGGTTTGAGCCTGCACTCTGTTGGTTGGGGATGAAGTCGTTGCCGTTTGTGCAGCAGCAGATGAAGCGGTGCTGGTTTGGCCAACAAAAGCGTTATTACCGATGCTGGTCGTTTGCGCACTGCCGATCGCGAAGCTTACCGTTTGACCAGCATTGGCACCGATCTGGAATTGCGCATTGGATAATGTGCCGTCCAGAATGTTATTGCCGTTGAACTGGGTGGTGGTAGCAACACGGTTGATTTCATTAACCAGCGCCAAGGATTCAGCTTGCAACGCAGCACGGTCTGAAGCCGAATTGGTGAAGTTGGCGGATTGAATCGCCAGGCTTCGAATCGTATTCAGGTTGTCTGCAACGGAAGCCAAAGCACCGTCAGCGGTTTGCGACAGCGAG
>DATBPY010000063.1:0-11719 GCA_036561085.1 Methylophilaceae bacterium
ATCCTGTCTTTGGGCTCGCCCCAGACGCCTGGGCCGGTGAGTCGCATCGCGCCGTAGCCTAAGCGATTGATGGTGATGTCGCCGATGGTGAATTGACCGGAAGCTGCTGCATTTATTGTGTTCATGTGATGTTCCTTTTAAAAATATAAAAGCCGGGAGTATGAGTCCCGGCTTCGTGGTCTAGTTCATATTGCCTGATGACAGCCGCTTAGTGGCTCAGGAAATGATCTGCCGTATTCACAAACGAATCGTGGTACTGGAAGATAGAACCGTGGTTGGAATCAGGGTACATCACCAATTCTGCATTCTTGATGGTATTGAACATGGTGAGCGAGTTCTTCGAGATCAACATGGTGTCGTTGCTGCCTTGCACGATCAGCACGGGTTGTTGGATGGCTTTCAGCAATCGGTCGCCGGTATCGTTGGTATTGGCCCAGGTGATGATGGCTTTGGCTTGGGCATCGGCGATGGCTTTGCCGCTGCTTGGGTCGCGATCCTGGGTGCGGACTGCGGCACGTTTAACGAAATCGCGCGCAGCTTGCTGGCTCTCTGCAGAAGGGGAGAAGAACAGGGATTCGCGCGGATCGGCGATATCCGTTTTGGAGAAGGCGATGCCTAACACTTGCAACAGATGTTCGCCGCCGCCCTGGTTGGAGGTACCGGCCAGTATCACTTTATTCACCAGGTCAGGGTGTGCCACTGCCAGTTCCTGAGCGATGAAACCGCCCAGCGAGAAGCCCAGCAGGTCTACTTTCTTGTAACCCAGCGCGGTGATGAAGGCATAAGCGTCCGAAGTCATTTCAGCGACGTTATCAGATGGCGTACCGCTGGTATTACCTACACCGCGATTATTGAACACAACCACAGGGCGGTCTTTCGCCAGGCCGTTGACGACTGCCGGATCCCAGGAATCCATAGTGCCGGTGAAGTGTTGCAGCAGGATCAGCGGCGTTCCGCTGGTTGGGCCCAGTGTGCGGTAAGAGAACTTGACGCCGTTAGCTTCGATATATTTGGTCGGTGCAGTCTCAAGCGTTTGAGCTGCACCGGCAGCGCCGCTCTCTACCATTAACATGGAAGTTGCAGCAAAGAAGAGTAGTGACTTTAAGAGCTTGTTCATGATCGTTTCCTTTATAAATAAATTGGGTTTGTTGAGTTACGTTTTAGCTACATAGCAATTAACTTGATTAAATATGTAACATGGATTACATTATTAACAAGCGAATTGCAGTTGTCAACATATTTTTGTAGGTTGTGTTATATAATTCGATAACGCTATGGTTTAGAAGTTAAAAGTTTTTGTGAGTGAAAAAAGGAATTGTTATGGCTCCCGCCGGAAGACCGAGAACGTTCGATAGAGATGAAGCGCTGAAAAAAGCAATGCTGGTGTTTTGGGACAAAGGATTCGAAGGCACCACCATGTCCGACATCATCGATGCCATCGGCATGAAAGCCCCCAGCGTGTATGCCGCATTCGGCAACAAGGACGCGTTATTCGATGAAGTGGTGCAGCTCTACGCCGGCATATTCTACGAAGGGCCGTTGAAAGCATTGAACAGCGCCGACGATATCGGTGATGCCATAGAGCATTGCCTGAAGGCGCACATAGAGATGTTCACCGGACAGGAAGGCGCCTGTAGTTGTCTGCTTCTAACAGCAGCGAACAACTGTTCCCCCGAGCATCAGCAACATGTAGTGAGCCTGAGGAATCTCAGGGCAGGTTATAAAGGCGCGTTGCTGGCCAGATTCAAGCGCGCGGTTGCAGACGGGCAATTGACGGATGATGCCAACCCGGAATCGCTGACCGAGTTCTATGCCACCTGCATACAGGGGATGGCGATGTGTTCCAAGGATGGGGCAAGCAAAAAATCACTGCTGGATTCTTGCGAATATGCGCTGGGCGTACTCAAGCCGTTTTTAAAAAAAGCCTGAAAAGCAGGAAAAGAGCAGCTAACTGAACAGGTCGGCGTACAGCGACTGCGCCCAGCCCAAAGTAGCCCGGCCTTTTTCCTGGTCGCGGTGCTGGTCCATCTTGGTGGTGTTGGAAAAGCCGAAAGCGTGCTTTTCCGGAAAGTAAGTGTAATTGGCATCCACGCTGATGGCTTCCATAGGCTTTGCATTCACCATCGAGAAGCATAAGGTGCGCGGGCTTTCCCATTCTATGGTTTTGCCCTGGGCATGCGCCGCCAGTACCTTGGCCACGTACTTGCCTTCGGTGTTGGCGGTGTTTCCGCTTTTGGAGTAGCCCATGGGGCGGGCATCGCCGGTCACATATACTCTTTCGTCGCCGATGATGTTGTACTTACGGATGTCGATGTTGGCTTCTTTCTGCGTGCTGCTGGGCGACAGCAGGCCGAAATCCTCGATAAGCTTCGATGCCCTGATGCCGGGGTAGATCGCGGCATCGTCGAACGCATAGCTATCGAAAGCGGTACGGATCAGCTTCTTCTCTACATCCACGCCTTTGATGTCGACGGAGGGGTTGTACTCGATATAGCCTTTATACAACTCGTTGAACGCGGCATGGAAACCTTCGGCCTTGATGGTGATGTCGGGGTTGCTATCCAACAGTACCACTTTGCCTTTAATGCCTTTTTTCTTGAAATATGCGGCGATCATGCAAGCGCGCTCATAGGGCGAAGGCAGGCAGCGGTAATTGCCGCTGGGCACGGTTTGAATAAAGACTCCGCCTTTGAAATCGCGCACTTTGTTGCGTATGGTGATGTGCTCGGTAGGCTTGATCCACCCGGCAGGGTAGTCCCTGCGCAAGGCTGTTTCGGTATCGACATCGTTCACATTGATGCGGCTATAGTCATAGTCTATGCCGGGGGCGAGCACCAGGTAGTCGTAGGCGATCTCGCCCTGGTCGGTGGCCAGTCTGCGATTAGCCCGGTCCAGTCCCGTACATGTAGCGTTGAAGAAGATGTATTTGCCGTTACGCGCGGCATCCAGAAAGCTGTGGTTGGCTAAAAATTCCAGATCTATCAAGTCGGCATACAGCAGGTTGCTGCTGAAACACGAAGCGTACATGTCGCGCTTTTCCACCAGCACCACATCGAAATCCGGGTAATTGATCTTGGCATACTTGGCGATGGTCAGCCCGGAAGTGCCTGCACCCACGATCACCAGCCTGGGGCCGTTGGCTTTGGGAAGGCTCGCCGTATCGCCGCGGCCGGATAGTAGCGCTGCCGCCTGGGCAGGGTTGGCGATGCTGCCTGCCCCTGCCGCCACCGCAGCCGCACCGCTCAGTTTGAAAAATTCACGTCGGCTGATAATTGAATTGGGTTTGGAACTGAATTCGGCGTCGCTATCCATAGGATTTGATTCAAGAGGGCTGATTCAAAGGAATCGATTCAAAAGTATTTGACAGTTTTTTTTCATTGCTAATGTGATCCAAAGCATAGCATGTCCTGTTTTCGAAGACAGAATCCTCTCCGTCACCACGCCATTTCCGGTGTCTCTAATTCGCAACTAATCGCTCCCTGACCCAAGCTACATCTGGGCCCATGAGGGGAATGTCGATGTCACGGATCCATCCAAAAGTAATTAATATTTGACATATTTCTGTCATCTATTGACATATACAATGCGGGTTAGTAAAGTTAAGTATAAGTTATTTTACTTTAATGTCGTCCGGTTCCGGCGACCGCATAGGAAACCATCATGACTGAAAAACGCAAGGCAATCAGTGTTTGTATCGTCGGCGCAGGCGTCGGCGGCTTGGCAATCGCAAAACAATTACAGGACTCCGGGATCAACTTCCAGTGCTTCGATGCCCGAGGCAAATTGGGCGGTATCTGGTCGTTCACCGAAGACGCCAATTTCACTGCTGCCTGGGCCAGATTGAACCAGAACACTCCGCGTGGACGATACGAGTTTTCCGACTATCCCATGCCTGCCTCTTATCCTGACTACCCGACCCGCGAGCAAGTTCAAAATTATCTTGAAGACTATGCGCGGCACTTCAATTTCATCGACAAGATCCAGCTCAATACGCTGGTGCTCTCTGCCGACAGACAGCCCAATGGCGGCTGGATGATAGAGACATCCGATAACCAGAAGCATTATTTCGATTACTTCGTGGTCGCCAACGGCCACCACAACAAACCCAATTACCCGGCTTACGTCAAAGACAACAAATTCAACGGGACTAGTTTGCACTCCAGCCAATACCGCCATCGCGAAGTATTCCAGGGCAAAAAGGTGATGGTGGTGGGCATAGGCAACAGCGGTTCCCAAATTGCCGTAGACGTCAGCCATGCCGCGGAACAGACCTTCATCTCCACGCGCCGCGGCGTATACATCCTGCCGCATTACATCTGCGGCCTGCGTTTCGATAATTTGTTCGGCTTCGTCGAGTGGTGGTGGGTACATAAGCTGTTGCCGTGGCCTGTGCTGCACTGGATATCCTCCGGCTTCTACAAATTGTTCCTGGCCAAGAATACGCAATTTGGCCTGCCGACGCCCGATCATAAGATGTTCGAGGCATTGCCGACCCTGAGCGAGAACTTCTTCAACCGTATCGGCGACGGTCGGCTGGTGGTGAAACCTGAAGTCGCGCATATCGACGGCGACACGGTGCATTTCAAGGACGGCAGTTCCGAAAAGATGGATGCCATCATCTACAGCACCGGTTTCGATCTCGACTTCCCTTTCTTCAAAGCCGAATCGCTCAAATTGCACGAGAACCGCGTGCCGTTATTCAAGCGCATCTTCTCGCCGCAATATCCCGACGTGTGTTTCATCGGCCTGTTCCAGGCCGTGACTTTCGGCTTCCTGCACATGATGGAACATCAGGCGCGGCTGGTGGCGAGATATATCGACGGCAAATACACCCTGCCTTCGCACGCCGACATGCTGAAAGACATCCAGCGCGAGCGCAAGCACATCGAAAGAACCTTCGCCAAGGTGTTGAGAAACAACTACCAGATGATGGGTTCGGTGTATGTGCATGAGGTGGAAACGGAATTGAAAAAGGGCATGAAACGGACGAAGTCGACTCGCAAAGGCACCAGCGACATGAGCGTGGCGTTCCATCCCAATGAAAAACTGGACTCGGTTGCATAACGCGATTACATGGCCTGATTTAGACGCCTTGGCTGGGCGTCATGGCGATCTTAACTGCGATTTTTACCGGATATTTACCGGCAATCCGTATATCGATTTTGAATAGTTAGCGAAGTTTAGAGAAGGTGTAGCGTGAATATAGAAAACTCAGTGGCATTGATTACCGGAGCCGGTCGAGGATTAGGCTGTGCGTTAGTGGAGGCGATTCTCACAAAATCGCCCAGACGCGTCTACGTGGCTGCGCGCAACCCCGAGCAGCTGCAAGACCTGATCTACCGCTATGGGGATGTCATCGTCCCCGTGGTCATGGATATCACCCATCCTGCCGAAGTGCAGGCGGTGGCGAATATGGCGCGCGACGTTAATCTGCTGATCAATAACGCCGGCGTGTTCTCCGAAGGCAAGATACTGGAAGCGCAGGAAACACTCATCCGCCGCGATATGGAGGTCAATTATTTCGGCACGCTGAATGTGATCCGCGCTTTCCTGCCCATCCTGGAAAGTCATCCCGGCGGCGCCATCGTCAATATATTGTCGATCTCGGCGCTGGCCAATGTGCCCAGTATAGGCAGCTATAGCGCATCCAAAGCCGCCAGCCAGTCGTTGACGCAGTCGATACGTTCGCATCTATCCAAGAAGTTTATCAGCGTGCATGGCGTGTTCCCCGGCCCGGTGGATACCGACATGACCAGCCGCATGAACATCCCCAAAGCCGATCCGTTAGAGGTAGCTCACGCCATCCTGGCAGGCATAGAGCACGGCGATGAAGACATCTTCCCCGACGGTATGTCGCGGCAGGGCGGGGTCTCATGGCGCAGCAACCCCAAAGTACTTGAACGCCAACTGGCAGCGACCTGATCATGACAGACAACACCCCCGAAAAGAGTCAACTCGAAGCCGTCAGCGCCATTGCGCTGGAACTGCTGCGGAAAGTCACCGGCCTGGGTGAGCATGATCTGCGGGTCAACACCACATTCGAAGAGATCAGGCTGGAGTCGCTGGCCATCACCGCGTTTGTCGCCAGTCTGGAAGCTTATTTCCCCGACATCTCGAAAACCTTTATTTTCGATTGCCGCACACTGCTGGATGTGGGCGCGTATCTGATCAAACGCCACCCGGATGAAGTGAGCAAACTGCTGGCATCAAGGCAGTCTGCACCCAGCCGGCCTGCATCAATACCCACACCAGTTCCTGAGCAGGTATCTCAAGCGGTCGCACATGCCGCACCGCTCACCCAAGACACGGAATGGCCTGAGATCACCCTGCCCATGATGGGCATCCCCGGTCAGGCACAAGGCCATCAGTTACAAGGTGATACCCAGGCGGACGCCATCGCCATCATCGGCATGCAAGGCCAATTCCCAGGGGCGGAAACGCTGGATGAATTCTGGCAGAACCTGTGCGAAAGCCGCGACTCCGTCGGCGAGATCCCTGCCGACCGCTGGCCGCTGTCGCAATTCTTCGAGCAAGGTACCGATTCACGCAAGAGCGGTCTCAGTTATGCGAAGTGGGGCGGTTTCATTCCCGATGTCGATAAATTCGACGCACAATTCTTCGGTATCTCCGCACGCGAAGCCGCGCAGATGGATCCGCAGGAGCGCATCTTCCTAGAATGCGCCTGGCATGCCATGGAGAATGCGGCATTGTTCGGCGAGCGCGCTGAGAACCTGAAACAGGGTGGCAGCTATAACGTCGGCGTGTTCGTCGGCCTCACCACCAACACTTACAGCCTGCTCACCCCCGATCATTGGAAGACCGGCGGCACGGATGTTCCCGCTGCCGTACCCTGGTCGGCAGCCAATCGTGTGTCTTTCGCGCTCAATCTTTCCGGGCCTAGCATGGCGGTGGATACCGCGTGTTCATCCTCGCTGGTGGCATTGCACCTGGCTTGCAACAGCATCGCCAACGGAGAGTGCAAAGCAGCCATCGCAGGCGGCGTGAATCTGTATTTCCATCCTGCCAAATACATTCAACTGTGCCAGTTGCAAATGCTGTCGCCGACCGGACGTTGCCATACTTTCGGTAAAGACGGCGACGGGTTCGTGCCGGGCGAAGGTGTGGGTGCCGTCATCCTTAAGCCGCTGGCGGCGGCAAAAGCCGACGGCGACCGCATACTCGGCGTGATCCGCGGTACTGCGGTGAACCATTGCGGTCGTACCAACGGCTACACTGTGCCCAATGCGCAATCGCAGGCGCAATTGATCCAGACCGCGTTGGAGGTAGGCAAGCTGCCGCCTTCCAGCATCAGCTACATCGAAGCGCACGGCACCGGCACCAAGCTGGGCGACCCCATCGAATACAGCGCATTGGCGGATACATTGGCCGCCAAGACATCGCAAACACCATGCGGCATGGGCTCGGTAAAATCCAATATCGGCCATCTTGAATCCGCTGCGGGTATCGCGGGCGTGATCAAAGTATTGCTGCAACTACGTCACCAACGCATCACGCCATCGCTAGGTTCGCGTGAGCTTAACCCCGCTTTGGACATGACCGGTTCGCGCTTTTTCGTACCGCAGCAACCCATGGAATGGCAGCCCGACCCGGCAAGCGGATTGAGAAGGGCGGGTGTCAGTTCGTTCGGCGCTGGCGGCACCAACGGCCATGTGATCATTGAAGAAGCTCCCCAACAGCATCGCCATGCGCAAGCAGGTATGCCGGAGTTCCTGGCCTTCCCCGTCTCGGCTCGTTCAAGCGATCAATTGAGAGGGTCGCTTACCGATCTGCTCACCTTCATCCAGTCCGAGTCGTTCGCCAAAGATGCCAACGCCTTGCATGCGCTCGCGTACACGCTGCAATGCGGCCGCAGGCATCATCCGTTCCGTTTCGTTACGGTGGTAAAGACGCGCGAAGAACTAGTACGGAATCTGACGCAATACCTCAACACCGATGCCTCCGCGCAAGCTACCTTGCCCATGGTGCTCACCAGCCATGTGCGCGCGGATGAAGAAACCGACGTGCGGGACGTCATGCAAGATGCATTGGCGCTGGCAAGGCTGTGGAGCGAAGGCGGCAGGGTAGTTTGGCAGGCCTTGTGGACGACATCGCCGGTCTTGATCGACATGCCGCTTTATCCGTTCGCCAGGGAACGTCACTGGATCAACGACAGCCATGTGAACATGACCATGCCTGGCGGCGAGGCGATTCAACCTCTCAGCCAACCAGCCGTGCAGTCTGCAAGCCCAGACCGCACATTCACTTTCACCGGCCAGGAATATTTCCTGCGCGATCACCAGATCAGCGGCAGCCCCATCTTCCCGGCGGCGGCTTATTTCGACCGTTTCTACAGCGTGCTCAAGCAACACGGCTGGGGCGAGCAGGTGAGCTTCCAGGACATCACCTGGAGCAATCCATTCAGGCCGGACGGCTTGGATATCACTGCCATGGTTTGCGATGTGGACCAAGCGGGTCATGAAATGACGTTGAGATTCTCTTCCCCTGATAAAGAGAAAGTCTATTGCAGGGCGCATTGCGTGCAAGACGATGCTTTGCGTGCCGCAGCACAGGAATCGTTCGCTGACGTGCGCTCAAGATGCGTGAAGCAATTCGATGCGAAATCGTGTTATCCGGTATTCGAATCGTTGGGCATGATGTACGGACCTGCATTCCGCGGCATGCAGTGGGCATGGATAGGCGAGAACGCGAACGAAGCGCTGGTCGAGGTATCTCTCAGTACGCCTGTTGCGCATCTGCGCGACGAATCCAGCGTGCTCGAACCGGGCATGCTGGACGGCATATTCCAGAGCAGTTTCGTGGTTTCCATGGCCGCGCCTACGCCGGTGACCAGCCAGTTCATTCCCTACAGCATCAAAGCCCTCCGTGTGCATAAAAAACCGGGAGCCAAGGTGTTCGTGCATGTGAAACAACGCCCGCAACAAAACCAGTTGTGGAGCATCTCCGATTTTGTGGTGTTCGACCCTAACGGCGAACGCCTGTTGGAGATCGACGAATTCCGTTTCCGTACCCTTATCCATAACAGCGATACAGGAATGGGGAAAAGCGCCGCTTCAGTAGCAGAACACGGCGTGCATGTGTTCCAGCCGGTGTGGGTGGAAACGCCGTTGACCGCCCAGGCTAACAAGCTGTCAAACACTGTCATCTTCGATCACAAGCCCGACTTATACCAATCGCTGGCCCATGCCCAGCCTGAATCGGCTCAGTCGCTATGGCTGGTGATGCCGGGCGAGCAGTTCTCGATCAAGCCGGGCAATGTGATCGAGCTGGACTACAAACAACCGGCTCAACTTGAGTTGTTGTGGCGCATGTTCACTGCCGAAGGCAGTCTGCCGGAGCAGCTCATCTTCAATCCCACGCCGCGCACCATCCGCGACAACCTGAACCTGTCATGGGAAGGCTATGTGGGCCTGGATGGCAGCAAGGACATCATCGAGATCATCCGTAGCGCATGCCGTCCTACCTCATCGCCGCGTTTCCATGTGCAGATCAACGACCGCTACGATGCCAGCGGAATCACCTTTGCTACCGCTATTGCCGGATTCTTGCGGGCAGTGCACATGGAGATACCGACCATCACCGCAAGCATCGTCAGCGACATGCAGGAAGCCGATGCTACCCAGCATTTCGCACAGGAAGTATTGCAGGCCGAGCGGGCAGGCGTGCAGGAAATAAAATGGATGAACGGCAAACGATCCGTCAGGCGCATACGTCCGCGCGACGCCCAAAGGCATGTACCGAACCAATTGGCAGCGAATGATGTGGTCGTCATTACCGGCGGTGCCGGCGCCATCGCGCGCAATCTTGCGGAAACCCTGGCCGAAACAGCAGGCATACGCCTGGCATTGATAGGCCGCTCAGCCGAAGATGCCGGTATACGGGCTTTCGCCGACAAGCTGCGCACCGAGAAAAACATACAGATCGAGTACTGGCGCTCCGATTGTACCGACCGCGAGCAACTCGCCGAAACCTTGACCGCCATTCGCACCCGTTTCGGTGCCATCACCGGCGTATTGCATTGCGCGGGCACCTTGAAGGATGCATTCTTCCTGCGCCAGGATCAAGCCGATTGGGATAGCATCCTCAAAGCCAAAGTGCTGGGTGCTTACTGGCTGGATGAATTGACGCAATACGACCCGATCAAGTGGTTCGCGCTATGTTCCGGTTTGGCCGGGGTGCGCGGCAATATCGGGCAGAGCACTTACGGCATGGCGAATGCCTGGCTGAATGTGTTTGCCGAACGCCGCCAGGATGCCGTTGCCAAATCGCGCCGCCAAGGGACCACCATGGCTATCGCATGGTCGCTGTGGAACACGGTGGGCGGCATGCAGCCGCCGCAAAGCATCATCGACCGTTATGCCAAGAAAGGCCTGGTGCCATTAAACAAGGAAGACGGCATCGCATTCTTCCAGCAGGCGCTGCAACAACCAAGCGCAATCGTCATCCCGGTCAAAGGCCGGGCGCATGCCATCGAGCAGTTCCTGGATATCTCAAGCAGCGACGCAACGGCAACACCCGTGTCGCAGGCGATGCCTGCCGTTGAGGCAAGGAGTGCAGAACCTCAAGCACAACCCGTATTACAGGAAAGCTCGCTGGAAGGTGCCGTGATCGCCTATTTGTCCGGGCTGTTATCCAAAGTCACCGGCACCCCGGTCAACAAGATCGACCCGGCAGTGTCGCTGGAAGCCTTCGGGCTGGATTCCATCCTGGTCACCGAGTTGAACGATGCACTGGAACGCGATTTCCCGCAGATATCGAAAACGGTGCTGTTCGAAGCCAGAAGCCTGAAGCTGCTGGCGAAGTTGTTGATCGAAGAACACAAAGCGGATGCCTTGAAGATAGCGGCGGGTGCGCCCGCACCGGCAGCCGCAGTGATTGTTGAGCCGTTCATTCCTGCGGAAGTCGTGGTATCCAAAAAAACTGAATTCACGGAAACACCACGGGCCAGCAAAGGCGACAACATCGCCATCATCGGCATCGCCGGGCGTTACCCCGGCTCGTCCGACCTGAACGAGCTATGGCAGCATCTATCGGCAGGGCACGACCTGATCAGCGAGATCCCCGACCGTTGGGACATGCCCGAGGGCGAGTTGGAAGCCAACCCCATCTATGCCAAATGGGGCGGGTTTGTTGACGATTTCGACAAGTTCGACCCGCTGTTCTTCGGCATCTCGCCGCGCGATGCAGAACGCATGGACCCGCAGGAAAGATTATTCCTGCAAACCGCATGGCATACCCTGGAAGACGCAGGCTATACGCCTGAATCGCTTTCCGGCGCACGCGACCAGGAAACTCTGCGCCGTCGTGTCGGTGTGATCGTCGGCGTCATGTACGGCGAATACCAGCTTTACGGGGCCGACGTGACCGATGCGGTGACCAACTCGTCCTATGCCTCCATCGCCAACCGCGTGTCCTATTGCATGGATTTCGACGGGCCATCGTTCGCCATAGACAGCATGTGTTCATCTTCATTGACCAGCATCAGCCTGGCTTGCGACCAACTGCGCAATGGTCGTAGCGACGCGGTGATCGCCGGAGGCGTCAATCTCTCCATCCATCCGCATAAATACCGCATGTTGTGCGAACTCAATTTTGCATCCACCGACGGGCGCTGCCGCAGTTTCGGCGAAGGCGGCGACGGCTATGTGCCGGGCGAAGGCGTGGGTGCGGTGCTATTGAAGCGCCTGGAAGACGCGGAAAA
>DATBPY010000064.1:0-10036 GCA_036561085.1 Methylophilaceae bacterium
CGATCCGCAAACTGCCTGGTAGCGGAGTTGATATCCAGTTTGGCTTTATAGGGGCCGAACGATAAAACACTATCGTCAGGCAGCCCCAGTTCACGAGCGATTTCCGTGATTTTCTTCATGCTTGCTTGCTGTGAAATCTCGATATCGTTTTGCAAAATGACTCCTATCATCATCTCTACAACACCATAGTTACCATGATACACGGTCAGACAATCTCGTCACTGTTGGCATGGTTTCGGAGTAAAATGACGCCATCTGTTAACCCTTGCAGAGAAAGTCAATGTCCACCGACACCACTGCCGCACAAAAAGCACAAATCCTGGCGGAAGCCTTACCTTACATCCAGCGTTTTTTCGATAAAACCATCGTCATCAAATACGGCGGCAACGCGATGACCGATCCTTTGCTCAAAGATAGTTTTGCGCGGGATGTGGTATTGCTCAAACTGGTAGGCATGAATCCGGTGGTAGTACACGGCGGCGGTCCGCAGATCAATGAGCTGCTGGACAAACTGGGCAAAAAAGGTGAATTCATTCAAGGCATGCGCGTCACCGATGAAGAGACCATGGACGTGGTCGAAATGGTGTTGGGCGGCCAAGTCAACAAAGAGATCGTCAATCTGATCAATCGCCACGGCGGTAAAGCGGTCGGCCTGACTGGGCAGGACGGGAATTTCATTCGCGCCAAGAAATTGCTGATGGAGAACCTGAATGAGCCAGGCGAGTTCATCGATATCGGCCAGGTGGGCGATATCACCAGCATAGACCCCAGCATCATCGAGTTTCTGGATAGCGGCGACTTCATTCCGGTGATCGCCCCCATCGGCGTAGGTGGAGACGGTGAGACGTTCAACATCAATGCAGATGTCGTAGCAGGTAAACTGGCAGAGATACTGAATGCGGAAAAACTGGTGCTACTGACTAACACCCCCGGCGTGCTGGATAAGAACGGCAAGCTGCTCACAGGACTGACGGCCAAGCAGATCGATGGCTTATTCCTTGATGGCACCTTGTCCGGCGGCATGCTGCCCAAGATCAGCTCGGCGTTGGATGCAGCCCGTAGCGGCGTAAAATCCGTGCACATTATAGATGGCCGCGTCGAACATGCTTTGTTGCTGGAGGTGCTGACGGATGAAGGTGTCGGCACTCTCATACGTGCCAAATAGATAGGGTTTCGGTTAGTGGCGCATGACCGCGTTTGGATTTTCGATCTGGATGACACCTTGCATAATGCGAGCGCCCATATCTTTCCGCACATCAACCGCGCCATGACGCAGTATCTGATGGCTCATCTAAAGTTAAATGAGAATGATGCCAATCGTATGCGTGGCGAATATTGGGTGAAATACGGTGCAACTCTGAATGGGCTGATGCGCCATCACGGCGTCGACCCTCATCATTTTCTGCATCACACTCACCAGTTTCCTCAAATGTCCCAGATGGTCGTTAAGTCACGCGGCCTGCGCTCCGCTTTGAAACGACTGCCGGGCGAGAAGATCGTGTATACCAATGCCCCTATGGTTTATGCCGAACAAGTACTACGGTTGCTTAATATCCGCGATCTATTCAAGGGAGTATTCAGTATCGAATCTTCCCGCTTTCAACCCAAACCGGCCGTGAACGGATTTATGCGCATGCTGAAAAGAATGAATCTGCAGGCTCGGCGCTGCATCATGGTGGAAGATAGTCTGCCTGCCTTGAAAACAGCCAAACGCCTGGGCATGAAGACCGTGTATATCAATCCCCGTAGTAAACGACCGAGCTATGTAGATGTGCGCTTGGCTTCGGTGTTGGGTCTTGCAGTCATTAAAAATCTATAATTCAATCATATAAACTCAATCTGATAAGGTCTGAAAACCATGGCAACCAAACCTGGAGAACGTAAGCAACAAATTCTGGAAACGCTGGCAAAAATGCTGGAGTCCCCCAAGCGGGAGAAAATCACCACGGCCGCATTAGCGGCCAAACTGGATGTTTCAGAAGCAGCGCTCTACCGCCATTTTTCCGGCAAAGCGCAGATGTTCGAAGGGCTGATCGAATTCATAGAACAATCATTATTCGGTCTCATTAACAAAATCAGTGCTGAAGAAAATGATGGCCTGAAGCAGGTGCGCCGCATCCTCACTGTGATGCTGCTATTCGCGGAAAAGAATCCAGGCATGACCCGCGTGCTCACCGGCGATGCGTTGGTGAATGAAGATGACCGCCTGCAATTGCGTATCAACCAACTATTCGATCGCATCGAATCTACTCTGAAGCAATCGTTACGCATCGCCGAGACGCAAACCGGTCGCAAGCTGGAACCGGAAGCCCAGGCGAATCTACTATTATGTTATGTGATAGGGCGTTGGCATCAATATGCCAAGAGTGGTTTCAAGCGCAAGCCGATGGAATATGTACAGCCCCAACTGACCTTGCTGTACGGACTGGAATAGCCTTTAGGATTTACATCAACAAGCCGACATCGTGCGCGATATCCTGGGGCTTTAAAGTATTGGTCATGAATAAGCGCAACTGGCCTTGTTTGTCATACACATAGACGCCGGTGCTGTGGTCGATGGAGTAGCCAGCCTTGGAATTGGAAGCTTGCTTGGCATAATAGATCTTGAAGTCCTGTGCGACTTTGTGCGTCATTGCATCATCCCCGCGCAGACCGATGAAATCTGGGTTAAAAGACGGAACGTAGCTCTTTAATATCTCCAGGCTGTCACGTTCAGGATCGACCGTGATAAACAGTACCTGTACATCCTTGCCCTTATCGCCCAACAATTTGACCACCTGTGCCAGTTCACTCATGGTGGTAGGGCATGCATCGGGGCAATGGGTATAGCCGAAGAACAGCATGGTCACTTTGCCTTTGAAATCGGACAAATGACGCAGTTTGCCGTTATGGTCGGTGAGGGCGAAATCCGAACCTATCTGGGCACCGGTGACATCGGTGCTGATAAATTTTGGCTGCGATGAGTCTGGTACCGAACAACCCAATAGCATCGCCAGTAAAGCCAGCAGGATGTAGCGCATAGGCTTCCGTTTAAATTGGGAAATGGAAGTAATGATCTACCAGCAATACCGCAAACAACCAGGTCAGGAACCAGATCGAGAAACGGAAAGCACGTTTTGCCAGATCATCGCTGTAATTGCGATGGATATTGATCGCGTACCATAAGAATCTGGCATCCAATGCAATGATAGCTGCCAGATAGATCCAGCCGCTCATTCCCATCGCAGCGGGGATCAAAGTCACCGCGATCAGAATCAAGGTGTAATAAAGGATCTGCAGGCGTGTGAATTCCTCACCATGCGTCACTGGCAGCATAGGCAAACCGGATTTCGCATACTCACCGCGTCTATACAAAGCCAGTGCCCAGAAATGCGGTGGCGTCCATGCGAAAATGATCAGGAACAGGATCATTGCTTCCGGCGATACCGTGTTATTCACTGCAGCCCAGCCCAGAATGGGCGGCATGGCGCCGGATGCTCCGCCAATGACAATATTGAGCGGCGTCGCAGGTTTAAGGAATATGGTGTAGATCACCGCGTAACCTAGAAAAGTACCGAAGGTGAGCCACATGGTGAGAGGGTTGACGTAATAGTACAAAATACCCAATCCGGTACAAGCCACGATGGTAGCGAACACTAAGGTTTGACCTGAAGTGACTTGCCCAGTAGGTAGCGGTCGTGCACGGGTACGTGCCATACGCGCGTCTATCTCTTGCTCTATCAGGCAGTTGAAAGCTGCCGCAGCGCCGGAAGATAAAGCGATTCCCACTGTAGCGGCCAGCAGAATATTCAGCGGCACCATGCCGGGAGTGGCGAGGAACATGCCGATGATGGCAGTGAATACGATCAGTGCGCTAACGCGCGGCTTGCATAGCAAAAAGAAGCTGCGGCAATTAACCGTGAATTTCTGGAAATTGGATGCCATATCAGAAGTAGTCGAGATGTTCATAGTTCATAAGCCTTGATAATGTTCTTCAGCCTTGATTAAGCTTGGAGTTTATCACTACTAGCGTCATCAGCAATATCGCCGCACCAGCATTGTGCGCCACCGCCACCGCTAAAGGCAAGCTGAGCACCACATTGCTGATACCTAGAACTATTTGTACTACCAGCATGCCGAGTAATACCCTGCCCCAGATTGCTAATCCAGAGATTTTCAGCAATTTACTGCCGAACCAGCCCAGATAGAGGAATGTGAATAGCGCGCCCAGTCTATGCATGATATGGATAGCTGTGAGGGCTTCCAGTGAGAGCTGGCTGCCGTCTGCATTCTGCCCTAGTTCTCTGATCAGGCGGAACCCATGGAAGAAATCCGTATGCGGTGCCCAGGAACCTTGGCACATCGGGAAATCCGGACAAACAAGTGCGGCATAGTTGGAACTGGTCCAGCCCCCTAATGCGATCTGGCATACCAGAATCACTAACGCCAGCAATGCCCAACTGCGCATGGAAATGTCGGTAGCCGCAGGCAACCTTTTACTCACCAGCCAAGTCAGCACGCCCAGTGTGGCCATGCCCCCCAGCAGGTGCAGGCTGACGATGACCGGCTTAAGCAACAGCGTGACTGTCCACATGCCCAAGGCCGCTTGGAACATCACCAGCAACAACAGTACGCTCGGCAATGTGGGTTTGGTAGTCAGTTGACCACGTCCGCGCCATGCCGTTACAAATATAGCCAGTATCAACACGGCCAAAGTGCCTGCAAAATAACGGTGTACCATTTCCTTCCAGGCTTTGGGAGCTTCCAGCGGTTTATCCGGGAAAGCCTGTTGCGCAATCTGGTGATGCGGCACAGTGATGTGTCCATAACATCCCGGCCAATCCGGGCAGCCCAGGCCCGCATTAGATAGACGCACATAAGCGCCCAACACCACTACGCATAGCGCCAGCGCCATGGCGATCAAGGTAAGTTTATTAAAAAGTCTCTGCATCATCCTGTCCATGAATAACTAAGTAAACGTGCCAAATCCTTGCGTATCCCGGCAGGGTCGGCTTGCGGTGCGTATTGCATCATCACGTTACCCAGCGGGTCTATTAAATAACTTCTATGTGCAACCGTACCGGCTTGCAGCGCAAAAGCCTGGTTCAATTGCGGTAAGGCAGATGCATCGGCTATCCATATCTCCATATCCGGATAGAGCTTCTTTTGTGCCTGTAACGAAGCCGGTTGCGTATTGTCTGTAGCGATAAATACACGTTTGATGCGATCGGCTTCTTTGCCTTGAGCGGTGTGTATCTGGCGTATTGCGTATAGACTTTTAGGACAGCTATCGAGGCATGCAGAGCTATCCACATAGACCATCACCCACTTGCCGTGCATGCTTTTAAAGCTGGCTGGTTTGCCTTCTTGAGTTTGCAAGGCAATATCGGTTACCGGACGTGGCGGCGTGATCAGCTCGCCGTAATTGACTTTGCCGTTAGGCTTCCAGCCGCTGATATAGAGCAGAGTGCCCGCCAGCACGGGCAACACGGCAACGACGATGATGGCGATCAACACCATCTTGCTAAGTCCGGAATTATTTGGTTTGGTTGTCATTTCTTTTACGCATGCTCGCTACTAAATAATAAACCGCCAACATCAGCGCCAGACCGAACCATTGGAAAGCATAGCCTTTATGCATCGAAACCTTGGCATCAGGCAACGGCCATTCACGGACAAAACCGCCGGCGGAACTTGCCGGATCCAGATCGATCACCACGGGTTGCACAGGAAAAGGTGCTAATTTGATGTAGCGTTTTATGTCCAGGTTCTGCCAGACTTTTTGCCAACCGCTATCGTCACTCTTCGCATCGGCCAGTTCCATGTAATGCTCAGAAGACGGATCCGAGGCGATACCGCTGACTTCCAATGTGCGCTGCGGCGTAACGATATTCGGCATCACTCGCCTGTCATTGGTCGCCGGTATCCAGCCGCGATTGACCAGAACTCGCATATCGCTGCCATCTATATGCAAAGGGGTCACCACCTCGTAACCGGCTTTGCCCTGTGAAATCTGATTGTCCAACAATATCTGATACCCAGGTTCGTAATGCCCCTGCGCCTTCAATGTGTGATATCTCACTTTTGATACATCCAGCGGCTCATTGCCTACTTCCAGCGGAGTTGCATGCATTGCTTGATTATATCTATCCTGCAGGTGCTGCTTGAATTCCGCTCTATGCGTTTGCCACTGGCCAAGGCTAAGCAACAGGGGTAGCAACAGTAGAGTAGCTATGGTTGGAATCAATCTGGGAGCAAAACGATACGGCAAAGCTTTGCATAATCCGGCGATGCGCTTCATAATCTGGTACTAATCTCAAGAAAGCTAGCCATGCTATTCATTAAATTATTCATTGTCATTACACTTTTCTTCATCATCGGCAGCCTGTTCGTTGCATGGAAAGCGCTTGCCAAAGGTGAAGGCGGTAGCGAGCAGGTAGTAAAAGCACTCACTCTCCGCATTGCTCTTTCTATCGTTCTATTCGTGTTTTTGGTAGCGCTGTTATATCTAGGGTTTATCCATCGATAAAGCTGTTGATAAAGCCGCTGACTAACAAACACTTGTTACCTAATGATTAAGGGCTTATGACCTAGCGGCCATAAGCCCTTATTTATTCAATATCCCTGCTATTACAAGATATAAACGAACACGAACAGCAGCAGCCAGACGACGTCCACAAAGTGCCAATACCAGGCCACACCTTCAAACGCAAAATGGTGTTCAGGCGTGAAATGCCCTTTCATCGAACGGAACAGAACTACCAGCAACATAATGGTCCCCATGGTCACATGGAAACCGTGAAAACCGGTCAGCATAAAGAAGGTCGCGCCATAGATGCCGGAGCCTAAAGTCAGGCCCAATTCGGTATACGCATGATGGTACTCGGTGGCTTGCAACACAATGAACGAGATACCCAGAGCTACCGTCAGTGCCAGGCCGATGATCAATTGGCTACGGTTCTTTTTCAGCAAACCCCAATGCGCCCAGGTAACGGTTGCACCGGAAGTCAGCAGTATCAGGGTATTGATCGCAGGTACGCCCCAGGCATGAATGGTGTGCACTGCTTTACCGGCAGGGCCGAAACTAGGCCACGCGCCGGTGAATCCTGGATACAACATGCTACCGGTATCGCCGGACGACAACCATGGCACTGAGAGCATGCGAGCGTAGAACAACGCCCCGAAGAAGATACCAAAGAACATAACTTCAGAGAAAATGAACCAGCTCATTGCCAGACGGAAGGACTTGTCTACCTGCTTGTTGAGCAAGCCACCTTCGCTCTCACGAATCACGGTTCCGAACCAGCCGAACAGCATAACTGCCAGCAATAGGAAGCCCAACATCAGCACGGATTTACCGTTGCTTATGTCATTGACCCACATCACGATTCCGGATGCTAGTGCCAACAAGGCGAATGACCCGACGATAGGCCAGTGTGAAGGCGGTGCGATATAGTATTTATCTGGACTCTTGCTCATGCTTTCTCCCCATTAAAAATTTGCTGCCAAAATTCGCTCACAGAGCGTTACCGTATTACAAAATTAACCAACATCACCAATGACACCACAAACAATATGCCACCGATGATACCGGTGACTATGATCTGCATTACGCTCAGCTTGGCAACATCATCTGCATAATCCTTGTTGCGTCTCACTCCGAAAAAACTCCAGAATACTGCACGAGCCGCACGCAATGGATTCAAACCTTTTCCTTCTGATGCACTCATTTTTACTTCCCTTCGACCCCGCTTGAATCTTTAAGCTCAAAAAAAGTGTAGGACAACGTCATGGTACCGATTTCTTTCGGCATATCGCGTTGCACCATAAACACCACCGGCATCTCTTTGGATTCACCGGCATTGAGCGGCTGTTTGGTAAAACAGAAGCATTCAAATTTCGTGAAATACCTGCCCGCCTCTGCGGGCCCATAACTTGCAACGGCCTGACCGACTATCCTACGACCACTCAGGTTGGTTGCTTTATAGGCTACGTGAGTCAATGCCCCAGGATGTACCCTGACACTGGTTTGCAAAGGGTCGAACTTCCACTGCAAACCTTCATTCACATTCGCCACGAATTCAACCGTGACCCAACGCGTCTCGTCCACTTGCGTATTCTTGGCAGCTTTGGCTTCTTCACGCTTGGAATCTTGCCAGCCTAATTCGCAGGCTTTTTTATACACCGGCACCATCAAGTAACAAAACACAAACATGACTAGCGCCAACAATACCAACCAAAAAATCGGGCGGCGATGAGGAGATTTAAACGTCAATCACCCTCCAGCCTGTTTCAGAATGCTCAACACAAAAAAACCGACCGCAACGATGATCAGAACTGCAACCGTCAGGTAGATCTTTGCTGTCGGCTTATTACGTGGTTGAGTCATTCTTTTTCCATCTTAAGGGGGCAATGCCCCCTTTATCCTTTTTACTTAGCTCGTTACTTAATCACTGGCGCTGTTTCAAAACTATGATACGGCGCTGGGCTTGGCAGATGTGTCCATTCCAGTGTATCTGCGCCTTCCCAAGGCATCGCAGGTGCTTTTTCGCCGGAGGTGATCGCATTGATCACAACGTACAGGAAGAACAGCTGGCTAGCACCGAACATGAACGCGCCAATACTGGAGATCCTGTTGAAATCAGCGAACTGCAACGCATAGTCAGGGATACGACGCGGCATGCCGGCCAGACCCAGGAAGTGTTGCGGGAAGAACGCGACATTGAAGCCGACGAAAGACGTCCAGAAGTGAATTTTGCCCATAGTCTCGTTATACATCCGACCCGACCATTTAGGCAGCCAGTAATACACACCGCCGAAGATAGCAAACAATGCACCTGACACCAGCACATAGTGGAAGTGCGCCACCACATAATAAGTATCCTGCAATTGGATATCTACCGGAGCGATCGACAGTACCAGACCGGTAAAGCCGCCGATGGTGAACAGCCAGATGAAACCGACAGCAAACAACATAGGCGTTTCAAACGTCATGGAACCGCGCCACATGGTGGACACCCAGTTGAAAACCTTCACGCCGGTAGGCACTGCGATCAACATGGTGGCGTACACGAAATACAACTGACCGACCAGAGGCATACCTACTGCGAACATGTGGTGAGCCCAAACGGTGAACGACAGGATCGCGATAGATGCGGTTGCGTACACCATGGAGGCGTAACCGAACAACGGCTTGCGCGCAAAGGTCGGGATGATTTGAGAGATGATGCCGAAAGCCGGCAGAATCATGATGTAAACCTCAGGGTGCCCGAAGAACCAGAACAGATGTTGGAACATTACAGGGTCACCGCCACCGGCAGCGTTGAAGAAGTGCGTACCGAAGTGTCTATCGGTCAACAACATGGTTACGGTACCAGCCAGCACCGGCATCACGGCAACCAGCAGATAAGCGGTGATGAACCAGGTCCAAACGAACAATGGCATCTTCATCCAGGTCATGCCAGGAGCGCGCATGTTCATGATGGTAACGATGATGTTGATAGAACCCATGATAGAAGAGATACCCAAGATATGCACCGCAAAAATGGTCATGTCATTAGATATGCCGCCCTGAATAAACAGTGGCGGATACATGGTCCAACCGCCGGCGGAAGCGCCGCCAGGCACGAAGAACGAAGTGATCAACAGACAACCGGCCACTGGCAGTAGCCAGAAACTCCAGTTATTCAGTCGCGGCAATGCCATATCAGGCGCACCGATCATCATTGGAACCTGCCAGTTAGCAAATCCGACGAAGGCCGGCATGATCGCGCCGAACACCATGATCAGACCGTGCATGGTCGTCAGCTGATTGAAAACTTCCGGTCTCACAAATTGCAGACCAGGCTGAAACAACTCACTGCGGATCAGCATCGCCAGCGAGCCTCCGACCAAGAACATCGCAAAACTGAACCATAGGTACATGGTACCGATGTCCTTATGGTTAGTCGTTGTCACCCAGCGCATAAAACCGCTTGGATGGTGGTCATGCCCGTGATCGTCATGTCCGTGAGTAGCTGTTGCTTCCATATTCCTATCCTCCTGTATACCTAAAGCC
>DATBPY010000065.1:0-17166 GCA_036561085.1 Methylophilaceae bacterium
CTGGCGATGTAAATGAATTTGGAAAACATAAGTATTCCAAGCACAGTCAACGACCCGATTATTTGGGTTTTCGAAAATCCGCTACTGATAATCTTGACCCCTTTATGCAATGTGCTAGCCAGATGTTGGCTATACCAATAACTTACATTGCTCAACACGAGCGCACCGATCAGTGCCGCTGCGGCAAACCAGGTAACACTGGCCATCCCATGCGGCAGAATGATCATGGCGGCCAGCAACGGTCCGATAGAACCTCCCAAGTTACCACCGACCTGAAATAACGATTGCGATAAACCTGGGCGATCGCCCGCAGCCAATCGCGCCACTCTGGACGATTCAGGGTGGAAAATAGACGAGCCCATGCCGATCAACATCGCGGCAATCAACACCATTTCAAAGCTTGTGGACCTGCCTAATACGAAAAGACCTGACATGGTAAGAAGCATACCGAAAGGTAAGGTGTAAGGCTTGGGCTTATGGTCGGTATATAAACCGATCAATGGTTGCAATAGCGAACCAGTCACCTGAAAGCAGAACGAAATCATGCCGATCTGGGCAAAACTCAAACTAAGATTCAATTTCAGAATCGGGTAGATTGCGAGCAATACCGATTGCATCATGTCATTCAGGAAATGTGAAAAACTGATTGCCGCAATGACGCCAAACTTGGTGGGCCTGGTTTCTTTAACTTGGGTTTCCTGCATTTGAAGTGCTTGAGATTGCGTGTTCATAAAACGTCCTATCAACATACATGGGTTTGGAAGAGAATTATAGACTGTCGTATACAATGGTGTATTGACAAGAATCATCGCGAAAAAGACAAAACATGCAGCAAGACCACATTGAGCCGGATATCTACCAATCGCTTTCACATCGAGTAACCGCTAAAGCGGTCGACTATGAAAACGGACCTACGCCAAAACACAGCCATCCCAAAGCGCAATTGATCTATGCCAGCAGCGGCGTGATGCGTGTTGAAACGGAAGTCGGTTGTTGGGTAGTACCGCCCTTAAGAGGTGTGTGGATACCTTCAGGGATGGTGCATACGGTATATATGCTGGGTCGTGTCGAGGTGCGCACGCTCTATATCCGCCCCGATGTTGCGGCGGATTTTCAGTCCAATTGTTGCTTGATTGAAGTCTCGCCGCTACTCAGGCAACTCATCTTATCGTTGACTAAAGAAAAAGCAGATTACGACGAGCAGGGACGCGGTGGAATGATCGCGCAACTGGCCTTAATGGAGATCAAGTATTTAAAAACCCCCGCACTGCATCTTCCGTTACCGAATAATCCCAGGTTGATGCATATATGCCAGCACCTCATAGAACATCCGGAAGACCAGGCCACGATAGAAATATGGGCAGATAGGCTGGCAATGAGTTCAAGGACATTAGCCAGGAAATTCGAGAAAGAGACCGGCCTTAGCTTCAGGCAATGGCGTCAACAAGCCAAATTGATCGAAGCGCTTGGCAGGCTGGCCGACAACCAATCCGTCACTAACGTGGCCAGCGAATTAGGTTATCTGAGTGCCAGTGCATTTACAGCCATGTTCAAACGGGCGTTGGGTGTGGAACCGAGGCGGTATTTTGAATAGCAATTTCTAATTGCAGTGGTACATATAAATAAGGGCAGCATTGCTGGCCTTATTACTAACTTAACCGCACTTATTCATAATACCTATCTAGTGTGAATATATTTTCTACTGTATTGAAAATTAACAATAAATATAAAATAAAGCTATTAAAGTGTAAAGTTAATTTTTGATCATAGTTGTAAACTTTAATATGAATTATTTGGGAATAATTCTCTCAGCTAGACAAATTCTGACCGCATAAGATCCCAGATTTAGAACTTTCTGAGGCGTAAATCAACACCAGTTTTGGCTGACGAAGTTTCATCAAGTTCGCTTGATCTATATCAAGGGTTGCTTAAGGCAAAGGGGCTAATCTTGCATCATGCAAGCTGCCCTGCTCACACCTCATGAAATGATTGCACCCATAGCGGAAATAAGCCGCTGGGATGCATTGGACGATCCTGAGGAATGGGCTGTATTCGGTCAACCTATCACTGGCACGCAAGCAGAGCTATGGGAATCCAATCTAGCTATAGAAGGGATGCATTGCGCTGCATGCTCGCTCCATGTGGAACAAGCGTTGATGTCGGTCAATGGCGTCGTCAGTGCAGAAGTCAATGCCACCAGCGCACGGGCACGGGTCATCTGGTCGGCGGCGACTACCAAACCTTCGGACTGGATGCGAGCAATAAGCCAAGCCGGATACAACGCATTACCTGCTACCGATTCGCCCTCGTTTGAACTGCGACGCAAGCAGCAGCGTCTGGCTTTATGGCGCTGGTTAGTTGCTGGGTTTTGCATGTTGCAGGTGATGATGTACACCATGCCTGCTTACGTTTCGGGGTTTGGAGATATGACCCCGGATATCAGGCAGTTATTGCAATGGGCTGCGTGGGTATTGACTTTGCCGGTGATTATTTTCTCTTGCGGCCCATTTTTCAGTAATGCCTGGCGCGATATCAAACAGCGCCAGATCAGTATGGATTTCCCTGTTTCGCTGGGCATCATCATCACCTTCAGCGTGAGTACCGCAGCGACTTTTCAGCCCACCGGCTGGTGGGGAAATCAAGTCTATTTCGACTCACTCACCATGTTCGTTTTCTTCCTACTCACCGGACGATGGCTGGAGCTTCGCATGCGTTCACGTACAGCGGGTGCGCTGGAAGACCTGATGCGCCGCCTACCGGATAGTGTAGATCGGAAAAATGCGGATGGCAGTTTTAGCAGGGTGGCAGTGCGCCGGTTAATGCTGGGCGATGTAGTGCGTGTGCTTCCCGGTGAATCGTTCCCAGCTGATGGCACTATTGTCCTTGGTGAAACTCAGGTAGATGAAGCCTTGTTAACAGGCGAGTCGCGACCAGTCGTCAGAGGTTTGGGATCAGCTGTGATCGCCGGTAGCCATAATTTGAACGCAGCGGTATTGCAAAAAGTTGAGCAGCTGGGCAAGTCTACTCGTTATGCACAAATCGTGGCATTGATGGAACGGGCATCCATAGACAAACCGCGGCTCGCTTTACTGGCGGATCGTATGTCCAGACCTTTCATCCTATTAGTATTGCTAGCCGCTACGGGAGCAGCAGCATTTTGGTGGCATACCGATCCCGGACGTGCATTGATGGCGGCAGTCGCGGTACTGGTAGTCACTTGCCCATGTGCGTTGTCTCTTGCTACTCCCGCCGCCATGCTTGCCAGTGCGGGTTCTCTGGCACGCCGCGGCGTATTGGTGCGCCGCTTGCAGGCATTGGAAGCTTTGGCGGAAATCGATACTGTCATTTTCGACAAAACCGGCACGCTAACAAGCGATTCCATGCATGTCGTACTTACCACCGCGCGCAAAGGCGTTTCCTCTGAAGATGCTTTTCAAACAGCAAGAGCCATTGCACAACATTCCAAACATCCGGTCTCACGCGCCTTGGTTGCTGCCGGTAATGCACAGCCAGCGGATAGTGTGAGCGATGTAATTGAAATATCAGGGCAAGGGCTCACCGCAAACTCCGGTTTCGGTCAGGTACGCCTGGGTTCTGCAAAATTCTGCGGTATAGATATTACGCCGACAGATTCGGTACAGGTCCATCTGACAGATAAGCTCGGTTGGCTGGCCAGCTTTGTCATCGATGAAGATATCAGGCCGGATGCACGCATTGCGGTACAAGCGCTGCAGGATGCCGGCATCCAGGTACAGGTTCTTTCAGGCGATCGCCTGCAGGCAGTGCAGCGGATCGCAACGCAAATTGGGATATCTATCGTTGCTGGAGACTGCTCCCCTCAAGACAAACTGACGCATCTGCAATTCCTGCAAAAACATGGAAAGTCTGTGGCTATGATAGGCGATGGACTAAACGATGGCCCTGTACTGGCCAGTGCGCATGTGTCGGTGGCTATGGGTGATGCAGTACCGGTGGCACAAGCTCAATCCGATTTCGTGGTATTGAGCGGACAACTCATATTGATTCCCCAATTACTTATGCAAGCGCGACGCACCATGCACATCGTGCGGCAGAACCTTTTGTGGGCCGCTGCCTACAACGCGGTTTGCGTGCCGCTGGCGGTGATGGGCTGGTTGTCAGCCTGGGTGGCTGGTCTGGGAATGGCGCTTAGCTCTCTGATAGTGATTATGAATGCAGCGCGCCTGGCGAGAATGGATAAGGCAGCCTAATGGACATCTTATTCCTGCTTATTCCCTTGTCGGTGGTGTTGGTCATTGCGATTCTGGGCGGGCTTTGGTGGGCGGTTTATCAGGGGCAGTTCGAAGATATAGAAAAAGAAGGTTCAAGGATTCTTGAAGACGATTGACCTATATCAAGACTTTACAAGAAACGATTGGGCAAACTGTAAGCGCTAATTCTAAATTAAGGGTACTGATATGAGCGACACAAATATGCAGGCTACCGTTTACGACGATACTGTTGTGAGGCAGTTTTCCATTATGGCGGTGGTATGGGGAGTGGTCGGGATGCTGGTTGGGGTGATTATCGCCTCGCAACTCATCTGGCCTGAGCTTAATCTAGGATTGCCGTGGACTAGCTACGGACGTTTACGTCCGTTACATACCAATGCTGTGATCTTTGCCTTCGGCGGCTGTACCTTGTTCGCTACTTCATATTACGTGGTGCAGCGTACCTGTCAGGTCCGCCTGTTCTGCAGCAAGTTGGCATCTTTCACCTTCTGGGGTTGGCAACTAGTGATAGTGGCTGCCGCCATATCTCTGCCTCTGGGTTACACAACGGCCAAGGAATACGCTGAGCTCGAATGGCCTATCGATATCCTGATCGCAATCGTATGGATATCTTATGCGATCGTGTTCTTCGGCACTATCGCCAAACGCAAGGTAAAGCATATCTACGTTGCCAACTGGTTCTTTGCCGCATTCATTATTGCCGTTGCGATTCTGCATATCGTTAATAGCGCCGAGGTTCCTGCGGGCTGGATGAAATCCTATTCTGCTTATGCAGGTGTGCAGGATGCCATGGTGGAGTGGTGGTACGGGCACAATGCCGTAGGGTTTTTCCTGACTGCGGGCTTTCTCGGCATCATGTATTACTTTGTTCCTAAACAGGCTGAGCGTCCGGTCTATTCATACCGCCTATCTATCGTTCACTTCTGGGCGCTGATCTTTACCTATATGTGGGCGGGTCCGCACCACTTGCACTATACCGCTCTGCCCGACTGGACGCAGACGCTGGGTATGGTGTTCTCGCTGATCCTGCTGGCACCCAGCTGGGGCGGCATGATTAACGGCATGATGACCATGTCGGGCGCATGGCACAAACTGCGTGACGATCCTATCCTGCGTTTCATGATCGTGTCGCTGTCGTTCTACGGCATGAGTACCTTTGAAGGCCCGATGATGGCGATCAAAACCGTCAACGCACTCTCGCACTATACCGACTGGACTATCGCCCATGTGCATTCCGGTGCCTTGGGTTGGGTGGGACTGGTATCCATGGGTTCTTTGTATTACATGATTCCGCGCCTGTTTGGGCAAAAACAAATGTATAGCATCAAGGCGATAGAACTGCATTTCTGGATGGCCACCATAGGCATCGTGCTTTATATCGCCTCCATGTGGATAGCGGGTGTGATGGAAGGGTTGATGTGGCGTGCGATAAATCCGGACGGCACGCTTACCTATACCTTTGTCGAGGCAGTCAAAGCTACCCATCCATTCTACATAGTGCGTCTGCTAGGAGGTGTGCTTTACCTCGGCGGAATGACAGTGATGTTGTGGAATGTGTTGAAAACGGCAAGCTGCGGGAAATCGACCAATGCCGTTATTCCACCAATTGCTGCTCACGCCTAAGGAATAGAAATTATGTCAGATAAGCAAACGAATAAAGGTTTTACCCACGAAAAGATCGAGACTAATAATCTTTTGATGATAGTCCTGATCCTGCTGGTCATCGCTTTCGGAGGCATGGTGGAGATTGTCCCGCTGTTCTTCCAGAAATCGACGACGGAGCCGATCAAGGGATTACTGCCCTATACCGCGCTGCAACTGGCGGGGCGCGACATTTATGAGCGCGAAGGTTGTTACAACTGTCACTCGCAGATGATACGTCCGTTCCGATCTGAGACCTTGCGCTACGGTCATTACTCAGTGGCGGGTGAGTTCGTCTACGACCATCCATTCCAGTGGGGTAGTAAACGCACCGGACCTGACCTGCAGCGTGTAGGTGGCAAATACAGTGACGAATGGCATCGCATCCACCTGCATAACCCGCGCGACCTGGTACCTGAGTCCATCATGCCGGCTTACCCCTGGTTGGAAAAAGACATGGTCGACGCGCAGCAAATGGCGCCGCACATGAGGGCTTTGCGCACGGTGGGCGTTCCCTATACCGATGCTCAGATCGCCGGAGCCGCGGCAGAAGTCGCTGGCAAGACGGAACAGGATGCGCTGATCGCCTACTTGCAGATTCTGGGTACTAACCTCAAGTGATATGGGAGCCGACATGGATATCAATACCTTGCGCATTCTAGCTACTGTGCTCAGCTTCGTCGTTTTTATCGGGATTATGGTTTGGACATTCTCGCGTCGTAACGAGAAAGATTTTGACGAAGCGGCCAAGCTGCCTTTCGAACAGGATTAAGGGATATAAAAAATGAGTGATTTCACAAGCGGATTTTGGTCTATTTTCATTTCAGTTATCGCTCTGGGAGGTATCTTGGCGTGCCTGCTGCTGTTATGGATCACCAGCAAAAACAAGCAAAAAAGCACAACTGCCGGAGACTCCAGTACCGGACATGTGTGGGACGAGGACTTGCGGGAAATGAATAACCCGCTGCCGCGCTGGTGGATGTGGTTGTTCATTCTCACTTCGGTATTCGGGCTGATCTATCTGATCATTTATCCCGGATTGGGCTCTTTCAAAGGCAAGCTGGGCTGGTCCGAGGTTAGCGAGTATCAGAGCGAGATGGATAAAGCCAATAAGGAGCTAGAGCCGCTATACGCCAAATATGCCGCCATGAAAGTGGAAGATGTCGCTGCCGATGGCCAGGCCAAAGCTATTGGCCAACGCTTATTCCTGAATAATTGCGCCCTGTGCCACGGCACGGATGCACGCGGTAGCAAAGGCTTCCCCAACCTGACGGATAACGACTGGCTGGGCGGTGGAACTCCTGAAAAGATCAAGGCAGACATTATCAATGGACGCATGGGCATCATGCCGCCTATGGCAGCGGTAGTGGGCACGCCGGAAGATGTGAAGAATGTGGCTAATTATGTGCTCAGTCTGTCCGGCAGCAAGCATGATGCGCAACGCGCATTATTGGGAAAGCCCAAGTTCGAGACGATATGCGCGGCATGCCATGGCATCGACGGTAAAGGTAATCAGGACATAGGCGCCCCCAATCTGACCGACAATATCTGGCTGCACGGATCGGGTGAGAAAGCCATCATCACGCGTATCAACGAAGGCAAGACCAACGAGATGCCGGCTCAAGGAGGCAAATACACCCCCGCACAGATACATCTGCTGACGGCATATGTCTGGGGCTTATCGAACAAACCTGGAACTCAGGCCGCGCAATAGAGCGGCATTCTTGATATGTCTGAAAGTTTGAGGCGGAAAGTGATTCCCATCGCGGCAGAAGCGCCCGATGAGGTAATGATTTCGCTCTATGAGGCGCAAAAGAAGATCTACCCGCGTAGCGTTGCCGGAATTTTTACCAATTGGCGCTGGGGTATGGTCTGGCTCACGCAGATCGTTTTCTATTGCTTACCATGGCTGGAATGGGGTCAGCGCCAGGCAGTATTGTTCGACCTTGGCGTCCGCCGATTCTATATTTTCGGCCTGATCCTCTACCCGCAGGACCTGATCTACCTCACCGGACTGCTGGTCATTTCAGCGTTATCGTTATTTTTGTTCACCGCTCTTGCAGGTCGCTTGTGGTGCGGTTTTGCCTGCCCGCAGACGGTTTACACCGAAGTATTCCTGTGGATAGAGCGCAAGATCGAAGGTGACCGTGCCGCGCGTATGCGATTGGATAATATGCCGCTTTCCCTGGAAAAGGTAAGCCGCAAGGGCGCCAAGCATCTGGCGTGGGTCAGCGTGGCATTGTGGACCGGATTTACTTTTGTCGGCTATTTCACTCCTATTCACGAATTGGGCATTGAGTTCTCTCAGGCGACGTTGGGGCCTTGGGAAAGCTTCTGGGTGTTCTTCTACGGTTTTGCCACCTACGGTAATGCTGGGTTTATGCGCGAGCAGGTATGCAAATACATGTGTCCTTATGCGCGATTTCAAAGCGCCATGTTCGACCGCGACACTCTGATAGTGACCTATGACTCAGAACGGGGAGAGCCGCGCGGCGGACGTTCACGCATGGCCGATGTCAACCAGCTTGCCTTGGGTTCCTGTGTTGATTGTAGTTTATGTGTACAAGTGTGCCCCACTGGTATCGATATCCGCAACGGCTTGCAATATGAGTGCATAGGCTGTGGCGCATGCGCCGATGTATGCGACACAGTAATGGATAAGATGGGTTATGCGCGCGGGTTGGTGAAATTTTCAACACATAATGCGATCGCTCTGCATTGGTCGCGGCAGGAGATGTTGCAAAGGCTGCTGCGCCCCAGAGTGCTGATTTATGCATCCGTCCTTGTCATGATCAGCATTGGCATGCTGGTAAGCCTAAGCTATCGCACTCCGTTCAAAGTCGATGTCGTACGTGATCGTGGGGTGATGTCTCGTATCGTCGAAGGCGACAAGATTGAGAACGTATATCGCTTGCAGATCATGAATGCCACTGAGCATATACAGCATTACAAAATCAATGCAGGTGGCTTGCAAGGTCTCGAGGTCGAGTCCGATGGCGATGAGTCGGACGGCCTGGTAACGGTAGACCCCGCCCAGTCCAGGTGGGTGACCATGCATTTGCAAGTTCCGGAGGAAACCGCAGTACCCGGCTCGCACACCATACAGTTTGTTGTTCAGGCACTTGATACCCCAGATCATGTGACTGAGAAGTCTGTATTTCTGGTACCACTATAAGGAGAAAGCATGATGGAAACGAAACAATCGCAACCCTGGTGGAGATATGGCTATGCTTGGCTGGTGATTTCCGGCCCGTTGATAGTCGTGGCCGCCTCTTTCACTTCTTTATACCTTGCACTTCTGACGCCAGATCAAGTAGTGGATGATTACTATCGCAAGGGAATACAGATAAACAAGACCTTGACGGCTCAAGGGATCTCACTTGCCCCAGCCATGATGGCGCGTAATCATGCGGCCACGGGTGTCATACCACCCAAGCCAGTGGACGAATAAAAACCGAGGAGACGATCATGCTAGGTCAGCGCCTGATGTGGATTGCTTGGCCTGCCTTTTTAATGGCAGGAATGCTGGAGATACTGGTATTTTCGATGCTGGATCCGAATGACCTTAACTGGTTCGGAGCGCCGCTTGAGATATCCCGCCAAGGAATATACACATTGGCGTTCTTTGTATTCTGGCTCATTACCCTGACTTCTAGCGCGTTGACTACGCTATTGTCACTGTCGCCGTTCGAAATCAATCGTTGTCCGTTACAAGCAAACGAACGTCCCGATGGTTGTCCTAAGCAGGAGAAGTGTTGCTAACTGCTTAATTGCAGGGTTGCGGGTTATATATTTGCGTGAGGGCGTTAGTGTCGAGGATACGCACATCGCGTTGCTTGACCTCGATAATGCCATCTTCGCTAAACTTGGAGAAAGTACGGCTTACGGTTTCCAGCTTCATGCCCAGATAGCTGCCGATTTCCTCGCGCGTCATGCGCAATATCAACTCCGACTTGGAAAATCCGCGCGCATGCAGGCGTTGTACCAGATTGAGCAGGAAAGCAGCGAGCCGTTCTTCAGCGCGCATATTTCCCAGTAACAGCATCACCCCGTGCTCACGCACGATCTCGCGGCTCATGATCTTGTGCATATGATGTTGCAACGCAGGAAATTCGCGCGACAACTCTTCCATCTTGGCAAAAGGCATCACGCACACAACCGCATCTTCAAGTGCCACTGCATTGCAGCTGTGATGGTCGTTGACGATACCATCCAGCCCCATGATTTCACCGGCCATCTGAAATCCGGTTACCTGCTCACGGCCATCTTCTGTGGCGATGCAGGTCTTGAAAAATCCGGTTTTAATGGCATACAAAGAATTGAATGTCTCGCCAGATCTAAACAGCAGTTCACCGCGCTTGATTTTGCGTCGGGTGTCGACTACCTCATCCAGCCTATCGAGTTGTGCCGCATCCAGTCCTACAGGCATGCATAGCTCGCGCAGATTGCAATTGGAACAAGCGACCTTGAAAGATTCCGGATTCATAAGGCAAGCTTAACGTATTTGAACTTTTCAGGATATGGATTACTTCTGCTTGGGCATTAACATCCCTTGACCTGGATCAAAGCAAGTCAGGTCGGGGACTGGCAAAATCATCGCAACCTGAGGAGAAGAGCGATGATTATCCAGCAAGAAACTCAAAGTACCCCCAAGCAGTTAACACTGACTCCGGAGTTGTTAAGGCGTTTCGACATTTCTGGTCCACGCTATACCTCTTATCCCACTGCCGATCGCTTTGTCGAAGCTTTTAGCGAAGCACAATACAAGCAGTCGCTGGAGCAACGACGCGTGGGCGGTTTTGCACTGCCCCTATCGTTATATGTGCATATCCCGTTTTGCGAATCACTGTGTTTCTATTGTGCTTGCAACAAGATTATTACCAAGCATCATGAACGCGGTGCTGAGTATCTGCGTTATCTTAGCCGGGAAATAGATTTGCATGTAGCCAGCCTGGGTGAAGGGCAAACCGTGACGCAATTGCATCTGGGGGGCGGCTCGCCGACTTTCTTCAACGATGCGGAACTGGCGGAACTGATGGCCATGCTGAGGCGCAGCTTTGATATGGCCCCCGGAGGCGAATATTCCATAGAGGTTGATCCGCGCACCGTAGACAAGCATCGCCTCGCCAATCTGGCTGAACTTGGTTTCAACCGACTGAGTTTCGGCGTACAGGACTTTGATGCTGCTGTACAAAAAGCGGTGCATCGCATACAACCTGTCGATCAGGTGTTTTCACTGGTGGAAGCTGCCCGGGAATTGCAATTCGACTCGGTTAATATAGACCTTATCTACGGCTTACCGCAGCAGACGCCTGAATCGTTTGACCATACTTTGTTGCAAGTACTTCAACTCAGGCCAGACCGTATTGCACTTTACGCCTATGCCCACCTGCCGGAGCGATTCAAACCGCAACGCCGCATCAGCAATGCAGAATTGCCAGATGCTACGGCCAAAGTTACTATGCTGTCCCGCTCGATCGCGGCTTTCCTGAAAGCGGGCTATGTGTACGTGGGTATGGATCACTTTGCCCTGCCCAGCGATGCGCTAGCTATTGCCAAGTTGCAAGGCAGGCTGCACCGTAATTTTCAGGGTTATACCACGCAGCCGGATTGTGACCTTATCGGGCTCGGCGTATCGGCAATCGGACATATAGGCGCATCATATAGCCAGAATTCCAAGTCGCTGGATGAATATTACGACCACCTCGATCAGGGTAGAATCCCCGTCGCACGTGGATATGCCATGTCGCGTGACGATCTGGCGAGGCGGTCAGTGATCAAGGCTCTGATGTGTCAGGGATACGTACAGTTCGAATCCATAGAATTAAATTACCTGATCAATTTCAAAAACTACTTTGCGTCAGAGCTGGAGGCATTGCAGGAACTTGAAACCCAGGGTCTAGTGGTACTCACTTACAATGAAGTGAGGGTAACCGAATGCGGCTGGTACTTTGTGCGCGCAATCGCCATGGTGTTCGACCGCTATCTGCAGATCGACCGTAATCGAGCTCGTTTTTCCAAAATTATCTAAGGCATGCAACTCTCACTGGCAGCAACAACCTTTTTAATGGGGCTGGCCGGTGGCCCTCATTGTGTTGCCATGTGTGGGGCAGCGTGCGCGGGCATCAGCAAAAATCCCAAGCATACATTTGGAATTTGGCAATTCCATGCTGGGCGCGTACTCGGTTACGCCATGCTGGGCGCGGTTGCCGCAGCTTCGGTGCAAGGCCTGGCATGGTTCTCCAGCCAGACTGCGGCGTTGCAGCCGATCTGGACATTTTTCCATGCGCTGGTGCTATGTTGGGGTCTGGTACTGATGACCTATGCGAGGCAACCTGTGTGGGTGGATGACATGGGGCGCGGTATCTGGTCCCATGTACGTCTAACCCAGACAAAGGTTGGCGTTTTCTTGACAGGTGGATTGTGGGCGCTGATGCCATGCGGATTGTTGTATTCCGCGGTATTGGTGGCGGGATTGAGCGCCAGTGCGTGGAGCGGCGCATTTAGCATGGCAATGTTTGCACTAGGAACCAGTTTGTCGTTGCAAATAGGTTCTTTGTTATGGCTCAGGCTACAGCAGGGTAACCAACAACTGAGCATGCGTATCGCCGGGTTTTTATTAAGTTTGGCAGCAAGCTGGGCGATCTGGATGGATGTGACTCACCATCTTCACATCTGGTGTAGTTAGCACTCGCCAAACTCCTTCAGTGAAGACTGTTTCCATTAAACAGTCGATAGATTGCCCTAGTTGTTATGCGTTTGATCTAGGTCAATTTGTAACAGAACCCCCTTCATTAGAATCAACTCATGGCATTCGAACTATGAGTGCCCGGTTAAATTCTATTAAGGGGATAGTGATGAAAAAGGTGTTATCGGTTTTTGCAGTAGCAGCAGTTTTTTTACCCACTTTAGCAATGGCTGAGGCAGGCGACATCGTGGTACGTGTGCGTGCTGCTTATGTGAGCCCGGATGAGAGTAGTCATCTGGGTAGCCAGTCTGCCGCATCCGGTCTGGGTGGCGCCATAGGTGCTGGTTCAAAGCTGGCGGTTGATGGCAACACCATCCCTGAGATCGACTTCTCTTATTACATTACCAAGAACATTGCAGCAGAGTTGATTCTGGCAACAGGGACGCGCCACGATGTAAAAATCACGGGTAATTCTCTTGGCGCACTGGGCAATCAACCGTTAGGCTCTGTGAACATGCTTCCTCCAACGCTAACCTTGCAGTGGCATTTCTTACCAGACCAGACCATAGATCCATACCTTGGTGCCGGGGTGAATTACACGCGATCTTTAGACCGCAATCTTGCAACCACTGCAGTGACCCCTGGCTTACCTATCCATATCGACCGGAACAGCCTAGGTTTAGCATTTCAGGCTGGCGTTGATGTCAACCTGAAAGACGGATGGATGGTGAATGCCGATATCAAGAAGGCGTTTATCAGTACAGATGTCACAGTAAATGCCGGGGCTGGTTTCGTAAAGATCGACAGTCTTGACATCGATCCTTGGATCATTGGTTTTGGTATAGGTAAAAGGTTCTAGTTACAGATTTTGGATGTCTTGATCTCTCCCCCTCTCGCCCCTGGCTTTATGCAGGGGTTCTTTTTTTGGGCAAGCCAAACCGGCTAACCAATGGTTTCTTGTGTCATACGAGCTATCTCGATTTCTTCATCTGCAGCGACGATCAGGACAGGCTTGGAAGATGCCAGGTTCAAAAAAGTCTGGTGTTGTTGATTGGATCGTTGGTCCAATGCGAGCCCCAGAAACTCCAGCCGTTCACATACCAAAGCACGTACTAGCGCTGAATGTTCGCCTATCCCACCGGTGAATACCAGGGCGTCTATACCGCCAGCCTTGGCTGCGTAAGAGCCAATGGCTGCACGTATCTGGCGCGAGAAATATTCGATCGCAAAACGGGCGGATGAGCTGTCGCTTGCCAGCAACTCCGACATCTCATTGCTAACACCGTCGGAGAGAGCAAGTAAGCCCATTTGCTGATAGATCAGTTTTTCAAGTTCGGCAGTATCAAAACGTCGGCTGAGTTCCAGCAACAGACCTGGATCTAGATCGCCGCTACGTGTGCCCATGGGAACACCGCCTGCAGGGGTATAGCCCATGCTGGTATCTACTGATTTCAGGTTTTCCATCAGACACAGGCTGGCACCGTTACCGAGGTGTGCTATCACGACGCGCCCGCGCGCATTGTCACCTATCAATTGCGGTAGCTGCCGGGCAACATGGGCATAGTTGATGCCGTGAAAACCATAACGCCTGTATCCCAATTCCGCAGGTATGGGCAAGCGCCATGAAATTTCCGGCAAGGTACTGTGAAAAGCCGTGTCGAAACAGGCTACCTGAGGTACATCGAAATGCTTTAGGCATAGATCCACACCCAATAAATTACCCGGCATGTGCAGGGGTGCCAGATGGGCGATGCTCTCTAGCCTTGCACGTTCAGCGGCATCTATCAGCCTTGCAGTATCCGTGATGTCTCCGCCATGTACCATTCTGTGGCCAACAGCAACTGGGCTATTAGCACCTAGATCATTAAGCAGAGCGGCAAAAGCCTCGTGATGATCATGCGGAAACCCATGACCTATGTGTGGGTAGCTGAAATCCTGCCGCACTCCATCTGCTTTGAATAGACTGGCTTTAAGGCTGGATGAGCCGCTGTTGATAGTTAGTACGGCCATACCCACTCGTCGGCTTCTGGTAAATCTACCCCATGCTCGTAGGCATAATTACTACATTCTATCTGCTTGTCGAGTAGCCTGGACTTGAAGTGCGCACCGTTCACTTGCAGCTTGGGTACCCGCTCTATCGCCTCCATGGCCAAACTATAGCGATCGATCTGGTTGCGTATGGCTAGTTCCAACGGCGTATTGATACTGCCTTTTTCTTTGTAGCCACGAACGTGCAATTGCTGATTATGGCGCCGGTAGGTGAGGCGGTGGATCAGCCAGGGATAGCCGTGAAAATTAAAAAGAATGGGTTTGTCGATGGTGAACAGGCTGTCGTAATCTCTATCGCTAAGTCCATGCGGGTGATCGCTGGAAGGCACTAGCTTATATAGGTCCATGACATTGACAAAGCGTATCTTGAGGTCCGGAAAATGTTGGCGTAATAGATCCACGGCGGCTAATGCCTCCTTGGTGGTAATGTCGCCCGCGCTCGCCATCACCAGATCGGGCGAGTCGTCTGCATCGTTACTGGCCCATTCCCAGATGTCTATGCCTTTAGTGCAATGAGTGATCGCAGCTTCCATATCCATATATTGCAAGTGCTGCTGCTTGTCGCAGACGATAACGTTGATGTAATCGGTACTGTTCAGGCAATGATTGGCAACAGAAAGCAAACAGTTCACATCCGGCGGCAAGTAAATACGGGTGACCTCCGGACTTTTATTCACGACGATATCAAGAAACCCGGGGTCTTGGTGGGTAAAGCCATTATGGTCCTGCCGCCATACGGTAGAGGTGATGAGCAGATTGAGTGAAGACACCGGCGGACGCCAGGGAATCTTTTTGGACATCGCCAGCCATTTGGCATGTTGGTTGAACATCGAATCGATCACGTGCACAAAAGCTTCGTAGGTAGAGAAAAAACCATGCCGACCTGTCAGCAGATAGCCTTCCAGCCAGCCTTCCAATGTGTGCTCGGAAAGCATTTCCATCACACGTCCGTCGGGAGCAAGCTCGCCGCCATCGGCATCTACAGGTAACATCTCTGCCATCCAGGTTTTCTTGCTCACCTGATAGATATCGTCCAGCTTGTTGGAACTGTTTTCATCCGGGCCGAACACGCGGAAATTATTCATGTTCTCACGCATGATGTCGCGCAGGAATTTGCCTAGCGGGCGCGTGTTTTCAGCAAGTATCTTGCCCGGTCCCGGCAAAGTTGCTGCATATTCGCGGAAATCCGGCATACGTAACGGTTTGCGTAGCAGGCCGCCATTTGCGTGAGGATTGGCGCTCATGCGGCGATCCCCTATTGGGGCTAACGCCTTTAATTCCGCCAACAATTTTCCGCTGGAATCGAATAACTCTTCAGGCTTGTAACTGCGTAACCAAGCTTCCAGCTGCGCCAGATGTTGTGGATTTTCACGCACCTGAGCCAACGGTACCTGATGTGCCCGCCAGTATCCTTCAACCTTATGTCCATCAACTTGTTGCGGTCCGGTCCAGCCTTTAGGCGAACGCAGTACTATCATCGGCCAATTCGGGCGAGTAGCGCTGCCGCTCGTGCGGGCCTCCTGTTGGTTACGTCGGATATCCAGCACGCACTGCTCCATGGTTTGCGCCATATTGCGATGCATCGTATCCGGGTCGCTGCCCTCCACGAAATGAGGCGTCCAACCATATCCTTTGAACAGGCTTTCCAGTTCTTCATGCGGAATGCGCGACAACAGCGTGGGATTGTTGATCTTGTAGCCATTGAGATGCAAGATGGGTAACACTGCGCCGTCACGCAGCGGGTTGAGGAACTTGTTGGAATGCCAAGATGTAGCCAGCGCTCCGGTTTCTGCTTCGCCGTCACCAACCACCACAGCTACCAGCAGATCGGGATTATCGTAGGCGGCGCCAAATGCGTGGGAAATAGAGTAGCCCAGTTCACCACCTTCATGAATGGAACCAGGTGTTTCCGGCGTGCAATGGCTGCCGATACCGCCAGGGAAGGAAAACTCTTTGAAGAAGGTGCGCAACCCCTCTTCATCTTCGCTCTTGTTGGGGTAAATCTCACTGTACGTACCTTCAAGATATGCAGGTGCCAATACACCGGGTGCACCATGCCCAGGCCCAGCGAGAAATATCGTATTAAGATCGTAACGCTTGATTAACCGGTTGAGATGGATGTAGATGAAACTTAGCCCTGGGCTACTGCCCCAATGGCCTAACAAGCGATGTTTGATGTGCTCCGATTTGAGCGGTTCACGCAGCAAGGGATTATTCTGAAGATATATCATTCCTGCAGCAAGATAGTTACAGGCTCGCCAGTAAGCATGTATGGACCTAAGCTCTGTGTCTGCAAGGGGGCGGATAGTAGAAGTGGTCATGGAAACTCTCTTGAAGAAAATCTATCGGCATCACAATTAATCATAAGATATCTCATTAATTTGACGAACGTATGTCTATATGCACGGCAATGCAGTTCAACGAAGTTGGAATCGATAATCAACCCACTGGCCGGTCGGGGAAACACAGTTCGTGACGGTTCAGCCATTCGGCGGTGACATAGTTGATGATGATCGTCTTGCGAATACCGGTGATGGG
>DATBPY010000066.1:0-9615 GCA_036561085.1 Methylophilaceae bacterium
GATACCGACCAGGCACGCAAGTTATATGAAACCATGGCGCAGGAACTCGCATTCGACCCGCGCCGGAAAGTAGGAGGGTAAGCCATGAGACAAGACGAGATTTTGACCGGGCAACTGCTGGATGAAATAGCCCTGAGCGTAGAGGAGTTAGCGAGAGCCTGCGCGGTAGACCCGCAATGGATCGTGCAGCGCGTGGAAGCCGGCGTACTCACCGGCACGCCCGAATACCCCAGCTGGTATTTCGCCAGCGCCTCGCTGGTACGCGCACGGCGGCTGATCTCCATAGAACGCAACTTCGACGCCAATCAGGAACTGGCGGCGCTGGTGGTGGATCTGATGGAGGAAGTAGAGAGGCTGAAGGGTGCGGGATTAGCTGGGGATGAGCATAGGTAAGAGCTGATATAAACTATGCGATTCACATCCGAGACTGTGCTTTACAAAGATTGAGAATATTACTAAGGTCGCACGTCATCAAAATAGATATTTGACTGGTAGCGGTTTTGTATGGGGAGTCTTACTGCTATGGTTTTGTATCAAAAACCGCATTGTGCTTTTGCAATCACGTGAAAGAAATTAATTGATCCCACAAGTATTGATAGTAGGTGCCGGCCCGGTGGGGCTTACGCTGGCGGCGGAGCTGACGCGCTATGGGATATCGGTGCGCATCGTGGACAAGAACGCGCAGCGTACCGATAAATCCAAGGCATTGGTGCTGTGGAGTCGGACGCTGGAATTGCTCAACCGTGGGTTGGAAGCGCAAGCTTTCATCGACGCTGGCATGAAGATGGCGGCGGTGAATATCATCGCGGGCAACCAGCCTATCGGTCATATCGATTTCTCCAATATAAAAAGCCCATATGACTATGCCTTGATGTTGCCGCAGTCGGATACCGAACGCTTGCTGGAAGCGCATCTGAGCAAGCTAGGGGTGAAAGTCGAGCGACAGGTCGAGGCGCTGACTTTTACGCAAAACGAGAGCGACGTGACCACGACGCTACGGCACCCTGACGGAAGCGATGAGGTTCTGCATACGGAATGGCTGATCGGCTGCGACGGCGCGCACAGCATGGTGCGTCATACGCTGGGGTTGGAATTTCGGGGCGAGACTTTGCTGACCGATTGGGTGCTGGCCGACCTGCACATGACGGGCGTGCAGTTTCCCGATTCAGAATTGGCGATGTTCTGGCATGAAGATGGCGTGCTGGCGATATTCCCAATCTCACAGGGGCGTTATCGCGTGATCGCCGATCTCGGGCGTTCCGCGGGAGCGCATCCGCCGGAGCCGACCTTGGAGCAGATTCAAGCACTGGTTAACCGGCGCGGCCCCGGCGGACTGGCGATATCCGACCCGATCTGGCTGTCCGGCTTCAGGATCAACGAGCGTAAAGTAGATGACTACCGCAGCAAGCGCGTCTTTTTAGCGGGCGATGCGGCGCATGTGCATAGCCCGGCAGGCGGGCAGGGTATGAACACCGGCATGCAGGATGCATTCAACCTGGCCTGGAAGTTGGCTTTACGGTGTCGCGGTACTTGCCAGACCGAAGTACTGTTGGATAGTTACAGCATGGAGCGCAGCGCTGTAGGCGACCAGGTACTTGCCGCCGCAGGGCGCCTCACCAAGCTCGCGGTGATGAAGAATCATGCGGCGCAGAAGATACGTAACCTGCTGGGGAGATTCCTGCTCGGCTTGGCGCCGGTACGCCGCTACATGGCGAATCAGTTCTCCGAACTGACCATCGCCTATGCGCATAGCCCCCTCAACGGTTCAGCTGCGCGCGGGCACGCCGGTCCATTGCCCGGCGAACGTGTGCCTGTCATGCAAGGCGTGATGCCGGTAGGTGCAGGCGATATGCCGCGTTTCGCCCTGTTCGCGGCATACGGCGACGACGCCATCGCGCTGCTTGAGTCATACCGGGATCTGTTGGAAAGAACATTGAGACCCGCTCTCGGCAATGCCGGATATGTCTGGCTGGTGCGGCCTGACGGTTATGTGGCTTGCGTTGCTAAAAGCGATAAGTTGAAACCGATCGAGGACTACCTAAATTCTATTTAGTGATATGCATATCAGTTTATATACTTTTTAATTTTAATCATTCCCAAGCACAATGCGCGCACCACATGACGTGATGCTCATTTCTATCTCTTGGCGGGTGTTTTCATCGTCCGCTTTTTGATGGACTGACGGATCGTTGGTGTTGGCACTATTCATATAATTTAATGTAAAGGGAAAAACCATGAACAAGATTCTGACTGCTTTGATCGCCGGCCTGTTTGCTGTTTCCATCAACGCCTACGCTGCGGATGCAGCAGCACCTGCCGATGCAGCAGCCAAGACCGACCCTGCTGCGGCACCTGCTGCCGATGCCGGTAAAGATAAAAAGGCCGAGCACAAGAAGCACGGCAAAAAAGCTGACGACAAGAAAGCCGACAGCACCGACGGCGCTGACGCGAAGAAGTAAACCGGATTCGCTGTAAGCTGATCTGAATAGATTCGACGCAGGGCGGGGCTTAGTCCCCGCCCTTTTGTTTGCAACTGTGAGACCATTCACTTTTTAAGCGCTGACCCTTATGCCGCTGCATCACGATCCCTCTTTATTGTTGTTGATAGCGTTCGCCGGGCTGTATGCCGGAACGCAGAATGTGCTCGCGGGCGGAGGCTCATTCATCACTTTTCCGGCATTGCTGCTGGCAGGGCTGAATCCGCTTTCGGCCAATATCACTTCCACCATCGCTTTATTTCCCAACCAGATCACGTCGGCGCTGGCAGGCCGCAAGCTGGCGGGAGGCGTAGGCGGGATCAGCCTGCGCAAGTTGATGTGGCTGAGTCTGGGCGGCGGTATCGTCGGCGCGATATTGCTGCTCAACACGCCGGTGACTTTTTTCACGAAGTTGGTGCCGTGGCTGGTGTTGTTCGCCACTGCCGTTTTTGCGTGGGGCAGCTTTCGCAAGAAAGAACTGCATGCGGCAAGCGCGGTGCCGGTTCCGGTGCTGTCCGCCGTGCAATTCGTGATCGGCATCTACGGCGGCTATTTCGGTGGCGGCATCGGTTTCCTGATGCTGGCTGCGCTCACCATCGCCGGTCAGCAGGTGCGCATGGCGGCAGCCACCAAGAATATATTGGCGATGGCGATGAATGCCTCGGCCTTCGCCTTGTTCGTTTTTTCCAGCCAGGTGGATTGGCTAGCTGCGCTTGCCTTGACCATAGGCGGCATCGCCGGCGCTTTTATCGGCAATTGGTTGATGCACCGGCTGCCTGAGAGATTCTTCCGTATCTTTATCGTGCTGGTGGGGTGCGTGCTGACGGTCTGGCTTTTTGTCCGCTAATGAATGACTTTAAAAAACCATTTTCCTTAAAGCGGTACGTTGCACTTTGCGCATGCCGGATTCGGCACGCGGGAATTCTTTCACCGCCGTCACGCGTACGCTTTCAAAGCGCTTGAAGTTGGGGTGCAGCGCTTGCAGGTCGGCTATCTCGGGTACGCGATCCGACTGGATGGCGATCACCAGTTCATCCTCGCCGCGCGCGTTCATGCCTGAGAACAGGCACACTTCATCGATGCCCAGGTATTGTTGAATGACCGCTTCCATGGGCGTGACCGCCAGTTTATCGCCTTGCACGTTCAATACGTCGGCACTACGCCCCAGGACGCGGATACGCCCATCGGCACGCGCGACCGCGATATCGCCGGGGTAGAAGTAGCCGTCGCGGAATATGTCGGCGCTGGCGGCGGGGTCGTCGAGATAGGCGTCGGCATCGATGTCGGTGAGCAGTACGCGCAATTCGCCTTCTTCACCCACCGCGCATTCCACGCCGTTACCATCAACGACCTGCACCGTGCGGTCAATCGCAGGGGTCATCCAGTACAGATCCTCCCGCGTTTGATAGCGCCCATGCAACACATAGGTCGCCAGTTCGGTACAGCCGTAATGGATGCTGATGTTGCCGGTCAGATGTATCTTGGACGCTTCAGCCAGCCCCAGCGATAAAAAACCGGCACCGAATACCAGCTCGAATTCATTGCTCGCAACACGGTCGGTGTGTGCGTTCAACAACTGCCGCAACATGGATTCCACCATGGTCGCCTTGGTGGGTCTGTAGGCGAAGAAGCGCTGGTATCTATCTTTGCCCTGCTCGAAGACCACGCATCCGCCCGAGTGCCAAACCGCTAACGGTTGCTTGAAGCCTGCGCCGGTCCACAACGGGAAATCGGACATATGCTGTACCGTGTGCCGGTCCAAACCCCACGAGCTGGCGCGTGCGGCGTTGCGTTTAACCTCTTGCGCGCCGCCCAGCATCACTTGTTTGTAGATGCCGGTGGTGCCCGAGGTATAGAGGATGTGGCCGCCTGCCGGGCGGGCGTATCGCTGATCGAACACCAAGTCGCCGCTCTCGCATCCGGCGAATATGCTGCCGGGGACGATGATGACTTTGGTGGCGACATGGCCGCTCAAATGATATTCATCTTCTACCGATTGGGCAGTGACCAGGCAGGCGAGGTTTTTGATCCGCAGGTTTTTAGCCTGCCCCCAATGTTGCACGGAGACGGTATCCATGCCCAGGCTGCGCAGCGCCAGGGTAAGCACCCAGGAATCCATGAGCCTGTCCAACAGCACCATGGCGGTATGGCCTTCGGGCAGTTGTTGCTGTGCGAAGAAGCCGCGTGCGGCCTCGATCAAGCGCCAGAAATGGGCGTAGTCGATGACGGTGCCGTTGGAAACGACGGCAGGTCGTTGCGGTTGCTCGCGTGCCCACTGATAGATTTGGGTGGTGATCATGATGACCCCAAGTATAGAACAAGGGGAGAGCCGCTACCGGGCTATCTCGTACATCCGCCAGTAAAATCAACCTGCGACGATGCGGTTCCTGCCTTGCTGTTTCGCTTGGTACAACCGTTTATCCACCGCTTCGATGAAGCCGGTCGGTTCTTCCTGCTGCGAGGGGATGATGGTGCCCACGCCCAGACTGACGGTCAGGGTCTGGCCGATCTGCGATTTTGCATGCGCGATCTGTTCGGCGGAGATCAGATTGAGGCAGCGCTCGGCGATCATGTAGGCCGATTTGGCATCGGTTTCAGGCAGTATCATCATGAATTCCTCGCCGCCGAAACGCGCAAAGAAATCGCGCGGCCTGGCAGTGGCCGAGCCGAGGATGCCGGCGACCAGCCTCAGGCAGGCATCGCCTTGCACATGGCCGTAGTGGTCGTTGTATTGTTTGAAATAATCGATGTCGAACATGATGAGCGACAGCGTCTGATTATTGCGCCGCGCATTGGCCCATTCCGTTTCCAGGATGGAATTGAACATGCGGCGGTTGGCGACCTCGGTCAGGCTGTCCTTGTACGAAAGTTCTTCCAGTTCTTTTTGCAGTTCTACCAATTGTTGCTCGTCTTTTTTGCGCTGGCTGATATCGAACATGAAGCCGATCAGCGATTCCACTACGCCGTCCTGGTTACGCGCCACATGCACTACATCGCGTATCCACACGTATTCGCCGTCTTTGGTAAGCGCGCGGTAATCCGCTTCGTGGTCGTGTCCGGCTTTCGATTGCGACACGCAATAATCGACTACCCATGCCCGGTCTTCCGGGTGCATGCGCTGTACCCAGTCGTCCACGCTTGCCCAACTTTCGGGCGTCCAGCCCAGCAGTTGTTCTATCTGCGGGCCGATATAGGCGAACTTCATGGTATTCCAGTCTATCTTCCAAGGGATCGCTTTGGTGGATTCCAGCAAAGTCTTGTAGTCGGCGCTTGGCGCTTCTTGTGGTGCTACTTCATTCATGGCGATTGATTCCAACTAGATTTAAGTAAGCTCTATCTTGAAACTCTAGGTGTCGCAAGGCTAGATTCTAGGTTCCTCCGGCTCGCACGTAAAGCTCCATTAATTGCGCGGGCTCGTCGTAAACGATGCGTTTGCCCTGGCGCAGGTCGCGGCGCATCAGCCGTATCATCTGCTCCAGCACCGATTGCGAAAAAGATTTCGCCGGTAGTTCCATCACCTCGGCCAGCCGCCCGGCGATCACCGCCGTATCGCTTACCACGGGGCATATACGGTAACGGTATTTGCCGCCTATGGCTTCGGGGATCAGATCCATGAAGCGCCCCGGTATCTGGCGGAAAAAAGTCAGAGGCAGGCGGTAGGCGTTATGTCCCAATATCGGCAGGTCGTCCGGTACCACTTGTTGTTCATCCAGCTCCTGCAAACCGGTGGCCAGAGGCAGCAATCTATCCAGCTGGTAAGAGGTGGCCATGTGCGGGTTGCCGACACGCACCAGGTTGGAAATGAGTTCGCCCAGCGAGGCATGACCTATGATCGCGGCGCGCTTGGGCAGTCCGCCCCAGGCACCGTCGGCGCCGTTGAGCAGCGCCTCGATAATGGAGGCATTCTCGAAACCGCCCCCCGCATGCATGTGTACCAGCAGTTTCAACGGCCGCTGCAGGAAGCAGCGCGCGGCTGCCACGAACGCGCCCACCTGGAACGGCATGTAAGTACCGCGGTCATCCTCGATGCTGACGCCTTCTATCGGTTGCTGCGCCAACTCGTGGAGGATGGTGCAGGTAGTGTCGAAGTCTTCGGCGAAGGCATCGCAACCATCCACGATATTGATGAGGATGCGCGGCTTGCCGCCGTCATCGCCGACGATGTTGTCATTCAGCCACTGGATGCTGACCGGCAGGCTGCGGCGTAATTCTTCCAAGGTGTATTGCCCTTCCATCCCTTCTTTGCTCAGGTAGATCTCGTGCAGGGTGTTTGGTACGCAGTAGTCCTTCAGCTTGAGCATGGAAGGGGAGGGCACGAAGCTGCCGTCGGGCTGTACCAGGCCGATATCGGTGAAAGCGAAACAGCCGTTGACGTCGATATCGTTATCCCGGAGGTAGATCATGAAATCGTCGTCCACCTCCAGCTCATCCGGATAGGAATAATCCAAGGTGCCGAGCAGGATGTTGCGGAAACCGAATTCACGCATCTTGGGAAAGATCGCCTTCTTGTCTTCCAGCGTCTGCCCCATGCGCGCGCCTACCGGGTTCTCGCGCAAGGACAGGTCGATGAGATAAGGTTGCATGTCGCGTAGCAGGTCTATGTTTCTTTGTGCCACGGCGATATGGGCACGCGCGTTTTCTAAAGCTTGGGTCGATGGCGGCATGGGATCCTTACATGTATAGATTTATAGGTATATTGTCGTGAACGTTTTGCCGTTCGCTACATCCAATTGCAACGAGATGGCTTTGCAGGCTAGACTCATCGTTAGTCTGCTTAAAAGATAACTATAGAGTAAAATCTTGTGGACGGGCTGAGAATAAAAGTAAGTATTTGGAAGCAACTATCTTTAACTAAAGTATCCTTATCATTTTTAAAATAATCATTCCTTGAGGAGTACCAAACGATGGTCACGAGATTCAATAAAATATCCGCACTAATGGGCGCGTTCATGTTGTTGATGGGGATTTCGGCAACAGTATTCGCCGGTGAGTACGACGGCGTATGGACGCTGGACGACAGCAACGGCAAGCCGTTCACGGCTACCCTGGGCACGGACGGCAAGGCTTCCGGTACTCACAATACATCGTTGAAGCACGGCACCTGGAAGGAACAGGACGGCAAGGCTGTGATCAACTGGACCACGGGCTGGACCACCATCATCTCCAAGGAAGGCGACCACTACACCAAGGCTGCTTTCAAACCGGGCGCGAAGCTGACCGATAAACCGACCAACACCTCCAGTGCGGTAAAGAAGAAGTAAGACTTAAAGAAAACCCCACGCAGGAATAACGAAGCCCCCAGGCATGCGAGATGCCTGGGGGCTTTTTTGCGTGGTTCAGCATCGTGGTTTATGAATTAGGCCTTATGAATTAGGCCTTACGAATTACCCATGGTGATCTGGTTATTCACGCTTTTCACGCCTTTCACACTGGCGATTACCTGCACGATCTTGCTGGTGTGCTGCTGGTCGTTGACTTGGCCCGTCACCGTCACTACGCCATCCGAGGTTTGTATCTGTACTTTCTGTTTGGCGATATCGGCATTGCTGGCGATCGCTTTTTTCACATTCTTGGTGATGGTGGCATCGTCCACCGCTGCGGCGTCAGAGCCGGGGTTGGCAGCTTTGGCGCTGTTCGGGATGCTGTCGGGTGTTTCGGCCGGCACCATTTTGTCATTGGCAGCGGGCGGTATTTTGTCCGCAGCCTGTACTGCGGCGGCATCGGCTGCCGTCACCAACAGGGGTGCGGCCATGAAAGCCGTCAATATCACGGCGAGTAGGTATTTAGGTTGTTTCATCATAATCTCCTCATTAGCTGAATGATCAGGAAAACATGCTTCAACATGGGAATGTCGAGGATCATGTTCGTTACCACTATGACAAAAGCAGGAACAGGGTTCTGTGCGCTTCCCCACATAAAATCCAATTCGATTCACTTCTACTATGTGTGATAGCGCACTGATGACATATATGGCCTGCAAGTAGACTTTGCTCTGGTCAATCTGTTTGAAAAGGAGACGATATGTTTAGCTTGAGCCAACAAAAAATGATGCAAGCAGAGCGCAGGACCATGAGTGCCCCTGCATTCACCGCGCCGGGAAAATCAGGCAAGTGGTTGACCCTGGCCCACAGTAATAGCGATGCCAAAGGCTGTAGCAGCTCCGCTGACGGCATCCATGAGGTGCTGAGAGCGGATGGCCTGCAATTGGATGATCTTCAAGCGGATGATCTTAAATTGGTCATCAACCGTTTGCAGGATGAGATCGTGTCGCTCACCAGGAAACTGGACGAAGCCAATAACGATATCCTGTGGCGCGATACGCTCGCCGCACGCCATGCGGAGGCCTATGCCTTGGCCGAGCAGCAAGCGCTCCAGAACGCTGCTTCAGCGATGTGAATCAAGCAGCCGTAAAAATGCCGGGATACGTTTTTCGACGTACCCCGGCTTTTTTATCTTTGATGCATATGGCTATTTTGCGGGCACATCCGGCGTTACCCGCCAGATGGCGTTGCCTACGTCATCGGCTACCAGCAATGCACCGCTATTATCCATCGCTACGCCCACCGGGCGGCCCAATGCATGGCCTTTGTTGTCCAGGAAACCGGTAAGTACCTCCTCGGGCTCGCCCACGGGCTGGCCGTTGGCGAATTCGACGAATACCACTTCATAGCCGCTGCTCGGGCGGCGGTTCCATGAGCCGTGCTCGCCGATGAAGGCGCCGTTGGCATATTTGGAAGGCAGCAATTTACTGTTGGAGAACGTCAGCCCCAAGGCCGCGACGTGAGCACCCAATGCATAATCCGGGGATATCGCCTTGGCTACCAAGTCGGGGCGTTGCGGTTTAACGCGTGGGTCGACGTGCTGGCCGAAGTAGCTATAAGGCCAGCCGTAGAATGCGCCTTCTGTTACCGAGGTCAGATAGTCCGGTACCAGGTCGCTGCCCAATTCATCACGCTCATTCACCACCACCCACAACTTACCGGTCTGCGGCTGCCACGCCATGCCGTTGGGGTTGCGCAGGCCGGAGGCGAAGATATGGGAGGCGCCTGTCGCGATATCTATTTCCAGGATGTCGGCACGCTCGGTTTCCTTATCCATGCCGTTCTCGGCAGCGTTGCTGTTGGAGCCTATGCTGGCG
>DATBPY010000067.1:0-28397 GCA_036561085.1 Methylophilaceae bacterium
GCCAGCAGATTGCGCGGATAGCTTGCCTGACGTGCGATACAACGGCGATGAAACTCTTCCACTGCGATAGACAACACTGCCGGATCGCTACCTACTTCATTGCGCGACAGCAACCTGCCATAGCGGTAGAACGATGTATCCTCCACTGATTTCGCCAGTAATGGCGGCGTTAATTGCTGAAACCGCGTCATTGCGCACTTGGACAACTTAGCGACTTCGCTCTCCGGAATTTTCAATATCCACTCGGCGCTCAGCCAGCCGAGTACTATATCCAGCAATGGCTTATCTACCGCGCTTAATGTACGTTTAGCCTTGTTCCAGGTCGCTTCCAGCACTTCCATGTCTTTTTCACCCGGCCCCTGGCTTTCAATGTAGGTGCGATAGACCGGGAAATGCACCAGTATCTCGATCAGCACCCGTTTGATCGCGGCCAGTGAATAATCCCGCGTATGCACATCAGCTCTGGCGATGCGATGCAGCGCGGCTGCTGTGGTCGATAATTCGCCGACCAGGTTCTCTGATAACAACTGGCGTCGTGAATTCTCTACATGTTGCGGAAAGTCATAAGGGTCTTTGGCGAGATCTTTCCATAAGGCAGTCAACGGCTCTGAACCTCTGGGGTCGTGCAGCACTGCACTTACCTGATCCATGAACTCATAGCCGGTAGTACCGTCAAGATGCCAATCAGCCCGCAGCATCTCGTCGGCAGCCAGTATCTTCTCGGCAATAAGATAGGGCTGTTGCTGTAACGACGGCGGACGTTTTGCGATCAACGCCTCCAACCGCGCACGCAATTTAAGGCAATACGCTTTCGGTTGAGCAAGGCCGTCGATATGATCCAGCCGCAGGCCATCGATCAAACCCTGTTCGAACAGCCTGAAAACCTGGCAATGCATGGCCTCGAATACTTCATCCAACTCGACGCGTATACCGGCCAACTCGCTGACTTCGAAAAAACGCCGCCAATTGATCTCATCGGCTGCATTACGCCACCAGGTTAAGCGGTAATGCTGGTTTTCCAGTAATTCATGCAGCGCTTGCCTGCTTTCCGGCGTGGGTGCATTGTAAAAATCCAGGCATTTTTCAAGGGCGCGGCTGCCGTTCTTATTCTTGGCGACCTCCTGCAACGCACTCGATACATTCTGTGCACCCTTTTCTACCACTGAGAACGGTTGATTGATATCCAGATCGTTCCACGTATTCATCACAGCACCCAGTTCCGGCGCTTGGGCATGTCGCAGTATCTCTGCATAGCCGGGCAAAGCAATAGGAAAGCGATGAGAAAAGTATTTAAGGAAGAACCGGCCTTCGCCCGGATCGAAATTCAACGCGAGATCGCCTTTATCGAGCACTTCGCCATAAGGCTCACCAAGGAAAGGCGCCAGTATTTTGTCATGCAGTTGCGGGTCAGGGGATTGCCAGTCGATATCAAACCAGAATGCATACGGGCTCGCCGATCCCCATTCAAAAATATGCTGCCACCAGGGATTTTCATCACCCCCTACTCCCAGATGATTGGGAACGATATCAATGATCAGTCCCATGCCGGCAGCTCTCAGTGCAGTCACCAGCCGCCGCAAACCATCCTCGCCGCCAAGCTGGGCGTTGATCTGGGTGGGATCGACAATATCGTAACCATGGCTGGAGTCGTGACGGGCGGCCAGTATCGGAGAACTATAAAGATGAGTGATGCCCAATGCGGCAAAATAATCCACATACTTGATAGCATCGTCAAAGGTAAAGTCCTTATTGAATTGCAGGCGCAAGGTGCCTTCAATATCGACTATGGGCAGATTGTCTGAGGGCTTATTCATACCGAGCTTTCCAGGAAGGCGACAAAGCTATGCCCCGGCAATACGCCCTTCTGCACTGAGCACAAGGCTTCGTTATGCTCAAACAATAAGGTAGCTTGCAGGGATTTGATGAAGTCTTCCAACTTTAACGTCAGGCGCTCCGTCCCTAGATTGACGGCGATCGCCAGCACTGTGCCGTCATTCAACAACCAACGCGCTTTCACAGCTGAAGGCCCAACTGCCTCGGCCGAGATGGCACTGGCTCCCGATAAACGGGGGATGATGTAGGTATGCCTTATCCTTAGCAGATGGCTCACCCATTTATCCCATCCCAACGCGGCATCCCCGCCTATCTCGACGATATCCGACAGCTGGGGAATGGAGGCCAGAAAGGTATTGATATCGTTAGGGTCGGGAATCTCCAATGCGAAATCGCTCTCGGCAAACTCGTCGAATTTGGAAAATTCGGCACGCCTGCCTTCCCGTATGGATTTGATCAATGCCGGGTCTTCGTGGCTGGTAAAGTAAAGAAAGGGTTGTACCGCGCCGAATTCTTCTCCCATGAATAACAATGGGATCTGCGGACTCAACAGCACCAGAGCGCTGGCTACCTTTAATGCAGAATCGGGGGTTAGCGTGGTCAGGCGCTCACCGAACGGCCGGTTGCCGATCTGGTCGTGATTCTGCAGATACAAAACAAACGAAGTCGGCGGTGTATTTTTAACTTCTTCTTCAATGTTTTCGGTCTGTTGCACGGGGTCGTGATTGCGCGCGCCGCCGGGATAGATAAAACCCTGAGTCATGCAACGAGCAAGCTTTTGTGCAGGCTGTTCCGCAAAATTGGAGTAGTAATCGGTAGTCTCACCCGTCAGCAGCACATGCAGTGCATGATGACCGTCGTCGTTCCATTGCGCATTGAAGCTGCCTTGTAACAGATCCGCTGCATTGTCGTCATTCTCCAGCACTAGATGTATATGCCGTTCACCCTTTAGCTCTTCATGCACTTTTGCCGCAACTTCAACCAGCCAGCTTTTATCCAGAATGGCATGACAGGCGTCGAAGCGCAGGCCGTCGAAGCGATATTCATCCAGCCAATACAGCACGTTTTCCGTATAAAAACTCCTGACCTCGGGATTTTCGAAATCGATCGCGTTGCCCCATGGCGTATGCTGCTTATCGGTAAAGAACGATGAGGCATAATGGTTCAGGTAATTACCATCCGGACCCATGTGGTTGTAAACCACATCGAGAAAGACCGAGAGATTCAACGCATGTGCCGCATCTATCAATGCTTTGAGTTCAGCCGGAGAGCCATAGGTGTATTGCGGTGCATACGGTAGCACGCCGTCGTACCCCCAATTGCGTTCACCGGGGAAACTGGCAATGGGCATCAGCTCTATGCACGTAAAACCTGCGGCAGCCAAAGCATCCAGCTTCGCCACCGCGCCGTTGAAACCTCCGCACAACCCCAAGTGCATCTCGTAAAATACGGATTCATGCCAAGGACGGCCTTTCCAGTCCGGCATTTGCCATTGATAAGCATGCGGATCGACCACCACGCTGTATCCGTGAACGCTTCGCTGCTGCGCTCTTGAATAGGGGTCGGGAACGGTCTGCGCGATGCCTTGCTGATTAACGATGCGATATTGATACTGGGTTCCCGCTTCGCAAGCGATTTGCGTGCTGAACCAACCGGTCTGCCCTTCTGTTTTCAATGCATAGGCTTTCCCATCCGCCAATACCACTTCCACCTTATTGGCCTGCGGGGCCCATAGCCGGAATCGGACGCGCCCCGGCTTGATCAGATGCGCCCCCCCCGATAGTTGACGTATGAAACCGTAGTCGTTATTCGGCATCCTGTAACCTATTCGCGCTTTTTCTTATGGTAGCCAGCAACTCGACCATGCTTTGCAGCGGCACGGTGATCCAGTCCGGACGGTTGGCTGCTTCATAAAGAATCTCGTAACTCAGTCTTTCCAGCATGAATAGATGCAACAAGGCCTGGAATTTAGGCGTGGCACTGGGTTTTCTCTGCGTGAAGTTACTGCCTGTTTTTGCGTTCTGGATATCGTTTTCAGCACTGACTCCAGGCTGTGCGCGAACTTTGCAATACGCCCGCAGGAACGACGCCTCGGATATGTGCAGATACTCCCGCAATATGGCCTCGCGATGTGCTGGCTGCTTGGATGCGTCGACTCCGTTCCTTTTAATAAAGGCTGCAGCATAGGAAAAAGAACGCAATACTCCGGCCACATCGTACAAAGGACTATCCTTGCGGCTGCGATCCGCTAAGGGCTGATGCGGCTCCCCTTCAAAATCGACAATGAACACATCGCCGGAAATGACCAGTATCTGGCCCAAATGTAAATCGCCGTGGATGCGGGTGCGCAGATGCTTTTTACCCTGTTCTGCCAGCTTATTGATGATCTTCGGAATATCATCGGCCTGAGCCAGCAAGCTTTTCACCGCCTGCAGATCTACCTCATCCGTGATGTTCTGTGATTGGGAAAGCGTTTCCAGTGCAGCTTGTACTTTGCTTGCAATGCGCTCTTCCCAATACACGACGTCCTTTTTGCCTGCCACCATGGGCGAAAAAGCATGGTCGTCGCTAGGCAGGGATAGCGCGTTATGCAACTCGCCCAGGCGATATCCCAGGCTGGTGGCAAAACCTGCCAGTTCTTCCATCGGGCTGGCATTCTCCACCGGCAAAGTACCCAGAGCGATCTTCGCGATCTGGGCGGAATCAGACTGTTGCAACGTCCGACCCAACCTATCCAGGGTCCATTGCCAGGCATCGCCCTGGTTATGCACAAAAGCCTGCACGATGATCTGCGTATAAGAATCGCCGTTAGGCGCGACATAGCTCATGTTGCCGTAGAGTTTCGGCACATTGGCATATCCGACTTCCGTCAAATGGCGTGCCATTTCCAACTCAGGATTAACACCCGGCACCAGATAGCGAATGATCTTGAAAATGGCAGCATCATTGACGATCAATGAACTATTGGATTGTTCTGCCGATGAACGGCGCAGGTTCGCGTCTGCTTTGAAATCCAGCTTTTTGAAAGCATCGCTGGAATTAAAGCAGATCTTGCCTTTGTCGCTGGTAAGCATTTTGTCTTGTTGCAGATTTTCGATCAGGGTATAGGCAAAATCGTCTATCGAGAACGCATCGGTAAGAAAGCCGATACGCGGCCCGCGGCGGACCCGCGCCAATGCGAGCTGTTGCGAGAGATTGGATATCTCTTCGTTATCCCGGCAAAATCCCAAAGGCATGAAATACCGTTCTACTCCTTTGGGCGTAGTAACTTCGGCATCCATCAGCAATACCGGCAACGCGCTGGTACGCGTGGTGCTTTCCAGCACGGAAAGCACCGAGAATGTAGTGTTAAGTATCTTCTCTTGTTTGCTCGAATACCAACGCTGACGCGGTAGATAAATAGGCAAGACCTGCTTTTCCATCATGGTGCTGACCGGAGCCTTGACGATGTCCGGCAAACCGTTCGGCAGGACTAAGGTGAGATAGTCGGGTAATGACTGCGTAGGCGCGACATAATCAGGCAGCGTTTGCGGTTCCAAAGTTAAGCGGAACCAGTAGAAGTGATAAGCGGCGAGCGTGATGGTATATGGCGTTTTGCCTATGCTCGGAAATCTCGACCCCCCTATCAACTCTATGGGTGTATTGCCGGTATAGTCGGATAGATCCAGTTCTACTGCCTGCGCCGTGCTTGAAACATTGGCCACGCACAAGATGGTTTCATTGATTTCACCCTCAGGCGGCTGGGCATGGGTATAGGTACGGATATAAGCCAATATCTTGCGATTGTTGGGATACAACAAACGCAGGCTACCGCGCCCGAACGCTTGATACTGTTTACGCACACTCAACAACTTACGCATCCAGTTCAACAAGGAATACGGGTCGGCATCCTGCGCCTCCACATTGATCGCCTGATAACCGTACAAGGCATCCATGATGGGCGGCAATACCAGCTTGGCAGGGTCGGTGCGGGAAAATCCGCCGTTGCGATCGGACGACCATTGCATGGGCGTGCGCACCCCATCGCGATCGCCCAGATGGATATTGTCTCCCATGCCTATCTCATCGCCGTAATAGATCACAGGCGTGCCGGGCATGGAGAGCAACAGGCTGTTCAGTAATTCCAGCCGCCGGCGATCGCGTTGCAGCAATGGCGCAAGGCGGCGGCGTATACCTACATTCAGGCGTGCGCGACTCTCCGAAGCGTAGAAATTGAGCATGTAAGCACGCTCGTTATCGGTGACCATCTCCAAGGTGAGCTCGTCATGGTTACGGAGAAATATGGCCCACTGGCAATCCGACGGGATGTCAGGCGTTTGGCGCAGGATGTCGGTGATGGGGAAGCGGTCTTCTTGCGCCAGTGCTAGATACATGCGCGGCATCAGCGGAAAGTGGAATGCCATATGGCATTCGTCGTTATTACCGAAATAATATTGCACATCTTCCGGCCACATATTGGCTTCGGCAATAAGCATGCGGTCAGGGTAGTTCTTGTCTACGATCTGCCTGATCTTTTTCAGGATCTGATGCGTTTCCGGCAGGTTCTCGTTGGAAGTGCCTTCCCGTTCGACCAGGTAAGGCACTGCATCCAGCCGTAAACCGTCTACCCCGATATCCAGCCAGAACTCCATCACTTTGATGATGGCTTTCAATACTTGCGGGTTATCGAAATTAAGATCGGGTTGATGCGAAAAGAAGCGATGCCAATAATAGGCATTGGCTACCGGATCCCACGTCCAATTGGATTTTTCGGTATCGGTGAAAATGATGCGCGTGCCGCTGTATTTGGTGTTGTCATCGGACCACACATAAAAATCGCGTGCCGCCGAACCTTCCTTTGCCGCGCGTGCACGCTGGAACCACGGGTGTTGATCCGAAGTGTGGTTGATGATCAATTCAGTGATCACGCGCAAGCCGCGTTTATGCGCTTCATAGATGAAGCGCTTGACGTCGAACAGAGTGCCGTAGTCTGCATCTACGCCGCGATATTCTGAAATGTCATAGCCGTCGTCGCGGTGCGGCGATGGATAGAACGGCAATAGCCACAAAGTATTCACGCCTAGCTCGGCGATATAGTCCAGCTTTTCGATCAAGCCTTTGAAATCGCCTATGCCGTCATTATTGCTATCGAAAAACGATTTCACATGCACTTGGTAGATAGCCGCATCCTTATACCAAAGCGGATCGGCCGTGAAAGGCAACGCCTTAGGGCTATGCGCCTTTTTACTAGGATGTACGTTCTTCTTGTGGGGAATCATGTTTATTCCTTAAGAACCCTGATTTGCCAGATGACGAACAGGTAATGCTGGGGATCTAGTCGCACACGTTGCCATTTACCCTGCCACACAAAATAGGTATCGCTGGCCAGGTCATGCACTTCAAAACGCGCGTTATCGTCCAAACCCAACAGATACAGCGGTATCTCAAGCGTCGCATCCTGTATTGATTGCGGCTGCAGATTAACGGCTACCAGTATCAGTGAATCGCGAGGCGCGGAGGTTTTCCCAGTCTTTGAGAAAAACAACACTTGCTCGTTATCGGCATAATGAAAAGTCAGGCCTAGATGGGTCTGCAACTGCGAATATTCTTTGCGCAGGCGGTTGAGTAGGCTGATCTCCTTGACGATATTGCCCGGCCTATCCCAATCCCAGGCGCGTATCTCGTATTTCTCGGAGTGATTGAATTCTTCTTTATTCGGCAGAGCCTCGGCTTCGCATAATTCAAAACCGCTGGAAATACCCCATAATCCGGACATGGTGGCCGCCAGCACTGCACGCACCATAAACCCGCTACGCCCGAAATGCTGTAGATAAAAAGGATTGATATCCGGTGTATTGACAAAGAAATGCGGCCGGAAGAATTCAGGCGTTTCACCGCCAGACAACTCGGTCATGTATTGAATGATCTCGTGCTTGCTGTTGCGCCAGATGAAGTAGGTATAGGATTGCGTAAAACCTATTTTGGCTAGCCTGTTCATCATCTTATGCGTGGTGAATGCTTCGGACAGGAAGATCACATCCGGGTATTGCTCCTGCACTTCATTGATCATCCACTCCCAGAACGGCAGCGGCTTGGTGTGCGGGTTGTCTACCCGAAAAGTACGCACACCTTCTTTTGCCCACAACAGTACGATATCGCGTAGCGCCAGCCATAGATCGGGCGCGGTCTTCTCTGCATAGAAATCGACATTGACGATATCCTGATATTTCTTGGGCGGATTCTCTGCATATTTGATGCTGCCGTCCGGCCGCCAGTCGAACCACTCCGGATGCTGCTTTAACCAGGGATGATCCGGCGCGCATTGGATGGCGAAATCGAGAGCGATCTCCAGGCCATACTTTTCCGCTTCACGGCGTAAATGGCTGAAATCCTGCCAGGTGCCCAGTTGCGGATGTATGGTGTCGTGTCCGCCCTCTTCCGAACCTATGGCATAGGGACTGCCTGGATCATCAGGCCCAGCATCCAGGCTATTGTTGGGCCCTTTGCGGTTGATTTTGCCTATGGGGTGTATGGGGGTGAGATAAAGCGTGTCGAAACCCATGGCTTCAATGGCAGGAAGACGCTGGATCACATCATCGAAAGTGCCGTGCCGGTGCACATCTCCGCTCTGTGAACGAGGAAATATCTCATACCAGCTCGCAAAAGCAGCCGCCCGTCTTTCTACGCGTACCGGGAAATTCGGGCTTCTGGTCACAAAATCCCGCGCCCCGATCTGCTGCATGATCAAACGCGTGAAATCCGCCAGCAAAATGATCAGGCAATTCTGTTGCTGTTGCGGGTAGCTTTGAAGCTGGGCGCGCAGCTTATCCGTCACCGGGAACCACGAATGTTGTAATGCGCTGTCCCCTGCCTTACCTAGGGTAGCCACTATTTCACTGAGATTAGCCACATGCCGCGAGGCCTGATCGGTATCATCCTGATCCTCGCTTACGGTGTGCTTGATCGTGGTATTTTTATAGGGCGCAGCCAAAGTTTCCAGCAACAATATGCGGCCTTCTTCGATCTCCAGCGTGACTTCTAAATTGGCCTCGATCTTTTTACTCAGATAATTCCGGTATGTGCCGAAACGGTCATGCCATGCTTCGACAAAATACGCGTAACGCCCTATCTTTGGCGGTATGAAATCCCCCATCCAGCGGTCGTCATTCATCAGTTGCATGGCAGTCGAACGCCATAGGGAAGTGTCATCCGCTTTCCAGAACAGGTTCACGGCTAATTTATCGTGAGTGTCCATCAGCACATCGGCTTCTACTCGCAGCGTTTCGTCTTGCCGATGTTTGGCAACGAACCGGCCGCCATCCACCGATGGGGTCACGTTCTCAATGACTATGCGGTGATCGTCGCGTAACCATTCCTTGAAATGCGCGTCTGCCGGTTTAGTTTTTGTATGCGCGGTTTTATGCATTTTATTTGATCAAGCAGGTCAGCTATTTTTTTGCTCTTTGGTTTCTCCGGCCTCTTTACGCTGCTTATTGACTATCCTGGACGCGACTTCCTCTTCCCGTCCCGGATAACGATGTTCTTTCTCGAATTTGCTTTTAAGTTCCTTGTACTCATGTTCCCGTTTAGGGCTGGCTCCTCTAGGCATTTCAGTTCTCCTTAATGTCTGTCCGAATGATTGAAATCTGTTCACTGTTTGAATCAAAGCTGTTTGGATAAACTCGCCATGAATGGCTTTAATTCAGGGTTTAAGGTTAAGCTGGCCCAACGATATTTTCTGTAAGAATGCTTCTGATTCGTTTGTAGGACTTTTTCCATAATCAGCGGGGCTGCATGAGGGAAATATGGTTCGAACTGGAATGAATAAACTGAGGAAACAACAGGTGTACCGAGGGTTCAGACTTCAAGCAATCCACTGGATAATCAAGGAAAGCTCAATGTATTCCTACATGATGTTCAGAAAATAACCTATTAAATCAAACTTGCTTGAACCTATATATTCGGTTCATCTTCGATAAGAAGATCTTTTATAAATCTTTATCCTCAAGGAGCATTAACATGAAATCGACTAAATTAGCTTTATCCATTGCAAGCATGCTGGTATTGGGATCGTTACAGGTATCCCCTGTTTTTGCTGGTGCTACTAATAGCGGCGGTAACCAAGCAGCGACCCCCGGCGAGAATAGCTCTACCACTACCACCCCAGTAGAGAATGGCAACAATAAGGAGAATGGCGATAATAATGCCACCGCACCCACAGATGGCAGCAGCAACAGCGATATGAGCAACACCAAATCTTCAAAAAACAAGAAATCCAAAACCAAGAAGCCTATGGCTCCTACCCCCGCTAATCCTGATGGCAGCAGCTCCGGCAGTCATTATTAAGCCGCATAGGTCGGAAAAAAATAAGAGAGCTTAAGGCTCTCTTATTTTTTATAACTACCATTTCTTATCACAACCTACATCCGCGTTTTCTATCAGCCATTAACCACTGTGCCGCCGTTGGGATGCATCACCTGGCCGGTCATATACGAAGCATCGTTAGAGGCAAGAAAAACATAGGACGGCGCAACCTCGCTGGGTTGTCCAGGGCGTTTTAGCAATACTTCCTTGCCGAAATTGCCGACCTTTTCCGGGGTGAATGTCGCTGGGATCAATGGCGTCCAAATAGGCCCCGGTGCGACGGCATTAACAATAATCTTCCTGTCGGCCAACTGCTCTGCCAGCGAACGCGTGAAAGATACGATAGCGCCCTTTGTCGCGGAATAATCCAGTAGCCCAGGACTGCCCTTATAAGCCGTGATGGAAGCGGTATTAATGATACGCGCGCCTTCCTTCAGGTATTGCAAAGCCGCCTTAACCAGATAGAACATGGGGAAAATGTTCGTTTTGAAAGTTTTCTCCAGTTGCTGCCTATCGATATCCTCAATGGTAGTCTGTGGATATTGCACTGCGGCATTGTTCACCAGGATATCCAGCTTGCCGAATTTTACAATGACGTGCTGGATCAAGTCCCGGCAGAACTCCTCGTCGCTCACATCGCCTCTGATAGCGACTGCTTCCGCTCCATTTTCCTTGATGAGTGCGATGGTTTTATCTGCATCGCCTTGTTCCTGATCCGATAAATAATTGATCACGACGTTCGCACCTTCTACCGCGAAATGTATCGCGACCGCCCTGCCGATACCGCTATCGCCGCCCGTGATCACCGCCACCTTCCCCGCCAACTTGTCGCTACCGCGATAGGCAGGATCTATATATTGCGGGCGCGGCTCCATCTCCGACTCGATGCCTGGTTGTTGATCCTGTTTCTGGGCGTGCTGTTGTATATCGCGATGGTCTTTAGTGTCTGTTTGACTCTCAAGTTGATCCATTTCAATCTCCTTAAAGTTTGGAAGCGCAAAACTCCATCATAAAAAACCACGACTCCGAATATCATCGGCATACACCTAATTGCTTGTAAGAATTCCTTTATGAGAAACACAAACGAGGTTTCGGCATATCAGGCCATTCCTACATAAAAATAAGAATTCCGCTTCTAAGATTTATACTTGGCCACCCCTATGATTGACCGTGTATCTTAATAACTACCAAGGAGTAGATCATGATCAATACATCCGGAATCAAACCCGATATGCCTGTTGTGTGTTCGCAAGGAGGCCAGTTCGCCGTCGTGGATCACGTGGAAGGCATGGATTTTATCAAGCTGAAAAAAGATGAAGTCGGCATCCACCATTACATTCCCGTGAGTTGGGTCACCTCCATCAACGACGGCAAAGTGCATGTCGACCGGCCGGGCGAGCAGGCAATGCGTGAATGGGCGACCTCTCCTTCCACGTTTTTCAGCAAAACCAACCAGTAGATTCAAACTTTGCGATAAGGTGATTAGTGCTGCGCGGGATCCAATAGATTGCCTTCGTAAACGTATACGGAACGCGATTCCAGCAATATTTCATCCTTGTTATTACGATCTACCCTTTGCGGCACTGTTTTAATCAGAAGCTTCCATTTAAAAGTGTCGCAACAGGGTATCTTCGCCATCACTTGCACATGCGATGCATTCAGGAAAACCAGTATCGCAGGTTCGTTTTTGTGAGGTGATAAGAACTTGACCGCCATGGCCTTGTTATTGGGGTCGTTCCAATATTCAGTGGACATGATGTCGCCATTGACGTTGAACCACGTCACATCCGAATTGCCGTGTTCGTTCAATTTACCGGTAACGAACTCGGCGCGCGATATGGCATTGTATTTCTTACGCAATGCCGCCATTTGGCCCACAAAGTCCAGCAGTCCGTCGTCCGGGTTATCCCAATTCACCCAGCCGATCTCATTATCCTGGCAATAGGAATTGTTATTGCCGGATTGCGAATTATTGATCTCGTCCCCGGCCAATAACATGGGCACGCCTTGCGACAGAAACAGGGTAGCCACGAAGTTACGCTTCTGTTTGCTTCTCAAGTCATTGATCTCTTTAGAATCGGTCTCGCCTTCAGCGCCGCCATTCCAGCTACGATTATCATTCGCGCCATCTTCTCCGTTCCCGCCGTTAGCCTCGTTGTGCTTGTCGTTGTACGACACCAGATCGTGCAGCGTGAACCCGTCGTGTGCCGTGATGAAATTGACGCTAGACCACGGCCTGCGATGTTGTTCATTGAAAAGATCGCTGGATGCAGCAAAGCGGCTGGCGAATTTGGGTAATACGCCTTCCCTGCCGGTCCAGAACTCGCGAGTCACATCGCGGTAATCGCCGTTCCACTCCGAGAATCCCGGCGGGAACGAGCCGAGTTGGAACCCGCCGGGTCCCACATCCCAAGGCTCTGCGATCAGCTTGCACTTCGCTAGTTCCGGGTCCTGCAGGATCGCGTGGAATAAGGCGTGGTCGCGATTAAAGCCATTCTCGTTACGCCCCAGCGTCAAGGCCAGGTCGAACCTGAATCCGTCTATGCCGTATACGGTGGCCCACATGCGCAGGCTGTCCATGATCATCTGCAATACTTTCGGATGCGATGTATTCAGTGCGTTACCGCAACCGGTCAGGTTGTCATAGTATCGAGGATTGCCGGGTAGTCCCTTGTAATAGCTGAGGTTATCGATACCTTTCCAAGACAACGTCGGCCCCAGATGATTGCCTTCACAGGTATGGTTGTATACCACGTCCAGGATCACTTCTATGCCGGCTTTATGCAGGGCATCCACAGTCTTGGCGATCTCTTCCAATTCGTCGGAGCATATATAACTCGGCTGCGGCGCAAAGAACGCAAGCGTGTTGTAACCCCAGTAATTGGATAAGCCCATGTCCAGCAAATGCCTGTCTTGAGCAAAAGCGTGTATGGGCATCAATTCAATGGCAGTGACGCCGATCTTTTGCAGATGTGCGATCAACGCAGACTCGCTTAAAGCCGCGAAGGTGCCGCGGATATCGTTGGGGATGAGCGGGTGCTGCATGGTCAAGCCCTTGACATGAGCTTCGTAAATAACGGATTTCGGCCAGTGTATATTGGGTTTGGCGGCTTCTACCAGCACTTTTGAATCGATGATAACGGCCTTGGGCATGAACGAGGCGCTATCGCGTCCATCCATGACCAGGTCGGTATCCTCGCCGTCGGCGATGGTATAGCCGAACAGGGCATCATCCCATTTCAGCGCACCCGATAACTTTCTGGCATAGGGATCCAGAAGAAGTTTGTTCATATTGAAGCGCTGGCCTTCCATGGGCGCCCACGGGCCATCGACACGGTATCCGTATAACTGGCCCGGCTTGAGATCGTCGATATAGCCATGCCATACGCCGTTGGTGCATTCTTTCAACTCGATGCGATCAGTCTCGGAAACACCGTCTTTGCTGAATAGACACAAAGTGATGCTGGTGGCGTTATCTGAGAAAAGGGCAAAATTAGTACCCTTTCCGTCAAAATTAGCACCGCGAGGGTAAGGTAATCCCACTTTAGGCGTTTTCATTGAACGATCATCCTCTCCGCTGAATTCACATTGAATCGACGATGAATTTAGGCCAAATAGATGACGACGCCTATCAGCTAATGATGGAAGTCATTGTAAGAATGCACCTACTATAGGAGGCGTATTGAATCCTGCAAAAAGGTAAATCAATTGCCTTAATTTGCCAACGCTTGGGCAGAATCCCGTAGCCCTTTGATTTCATCGTAATTGTGATGGGCATGATCAAACTGGCGCAACACCACCGTACGTACCGCCGGCGGTAAAGACTGTTCGGCCGCCTTGCGATACACTTTTAACGTAAAATCCTCGCCACGTTCTACCTCATTGAGTACAGCCAAATCGATCGCTGTCTTCAGGTCTATCCAGTACCGGTGCCATAAATGCCCGATGCTGGGTGAATCGATAGGGATGCCACCCAACGATACCACCAAGTCCTGCAACTCAGTCACATCCTTGGCTGCTTCACGCGTGCGATGGATAAAGAATGCCTTTAATTGGGGATCCTGGACATGCCTGGTGGAATATGCGAAACATTGCTCGGCATCTTTAGAGGTGCGTATCAAATCATTCAGTACTGAAACCGTAAGATCGTTATTTTCCACGTGATTTCTCCAGAAAATAAAAAGTATCGCCATTCAAAGCGATATTTTTCTCTTTTTTAAATTCAGGAGATATAGGAGGAAAGAGGATATTTTTGTCAGAGTTCATTCACGCCCAGAATGACTCCAGAGGTGGTTTAGCGAGCGCAAAACCACCTATTCACCGCGTAGTCAGTTATTTTCTATCATTGAAGTAGGCAACATTCATGCAGCGATCATTAACGAATGTCAGCTCTACCTTGTCATAGGTGCGCTTTGGTGCATAACGCACGAGGTGCTTGTAATACCACATCTCGACGCTGTCGCTCTTTCTGGCTCCATCCACTTGTCCCTGACCGAGGGTAGCCGCAGCAGCTTCTTCAGCACTAGGCGGACGCCCCTGGTTGGTTGATGCCGGCTTGCCCAGCGCCTCTGATACCTGTTGACGCGTCTTGTTGCTGAACATACGGATGAATTGTCCCTCATCGAATGTCTTGGCAGCGGCTTTCGATGTTTTCTTTTTAGCGGTGCCATCGGCATCGGCATTGGCATGCATGGGCAAAGCAGCGATCAGGCTGGCTACAAAAATGGCAGAAATGATATGTTTAATACGCATTGAATGATTCCCTCAAACGGTGATAGCTAACAATTACTGATTATCGCACTGCTGCCGGTTTCCTGCCACAGTAAGCTATGCCATAGTAAGCCTGAGGCCATCATAGCTCACATGAACATTATCGGGTAATTCAGCACCCAGCGCTTCGTACTCCAGCTCGTGAGTCATATGGATTAGATACGTACTCCCAGCTCCTATATGACGTGCATAAGCGATGCTTTGTTCCACATTGATATGGGTATGGTGCGGTTTATGCCGCAGGCAGTCCAAAAACAATACCTCCAGCCCTTGCAACAGCGCCAGAGAGGATGCCGGAATCTCCGAGACATCGGTCAGATAAGCAAAATCACCTATGCGCCACCCCAGGATCTCGGACCTGCCGTGCATCACCGGGATGGGAGTGATATGCACGCCGCATGCTTCAAAAGGCGCGCTGACTTCGTTCGCGCCCAGGATGGGGATATCCCAGCGTTCGCCTGCCTCACGTATGGTATAGCCGAAACGCTGTCTGATATTATCTATGGTGTGCGCGTTACCGTATAGCGGGATGCGGATGCGATTGAGCTGGCAAAAAGCGCGCAGGTCGTCTATACCGTTCAGGTGGTCGGCATGCACATGGGTGTACAACACCGCATCCACGCGTCTTATATTCTCGCGCAAGGCTTGCAGGCGCAGGTCGGGGCCGGTATCTATCAATATCACCTCACCGCTGTCGGTTTCTATCGCCACTGAGCAACGCGTCCTTTTATTGCGGGGGTTGGTCGACATGCAGGTAGCACAGTCGCAGCCGATCACCGGCGTACCGGCGCTGGAGCCTACGCCTAGCGAGATTATTTGCACGGCTTTGCGTCCTTGAATAATTCAAAGAAATTGGCGCTGGTGGCTCCACCCACCTGTTCCGGCGTAATACTGCGCAGGCGGGCGATCTCTTCAGCCACATGCTTCACATAAGCCGGTTGGTTAGTCTTGCCGCGGAACGGTACAGGGGCCAGATAAGGCGAATCGGTTTCTATCAGCATGCGCTCCAGCGGCACTTTCTGCGCGACTTCTTTGAGTGCCAGTGCATTCTTGAACGTGACGATGCCGGAAAGCGAGATATAGAATCCCAAATCTATAGCCTGTTGCGCGACCTCCCAGGACTCGGTAAAGCAGTGCATCACGCCTCTTGCCTTGTGCGCGCCCTCTTCCTGCATGATGCGGATGGTATCCGCCGCGGCAGACCGGGTATGGATGATGAGCGGCTTGTCCGCTTCGATAGCGGCGCGGATATGGGTGCGGAAGCGCAGCCGTTGCCACTCCAGGTCTCCGGTCAACCTGTAGTAATCCAGCCCGGTCTCGCCTATTCCCACCACTTTGGGATGCTGTGCCAGGCCCACCAGATCCTCGACCGTAGGTTCGACCTCAAGTTCGTAGTCCGGATGCACACCCACCGTTGCAAATAGATTGTCGTGCGCTGATGCCACTGCAAGCACTTTGGGAAAATCCGGCAGCGTCACGCTGATGCATAGGCCGTAACCTACATCGTTGCTGCGCATGGCTGCCAACACCTCGTCGATGTTGGCGGCAAGCTCGGGAAAATCGAGATGGCAGTGGGAATCTATGAACATAAATAATTAAAATATTTGCGAATATTTCAGCAATAACGCTTCCAGTTGTAATTCGGCATTCAGGGGATGCGTGGCCTGGGCGCGGGCTTGCGCAAGCTGGCGCTGGTAATCCAGAAGGCGACGTAGATCGGCACGCTGCCCCAGTTTTTGCAAAGCGCTCGTATTCGCAGGGAAATAGCGCACCACATTATAGAATCTGACGCTCAGGATATCGTAGACCCATTTTTGTAACAAAGTGACAGTGATGACCATGCCTGTCTTTGCCCAGCCGGAAGCGACTGTGAACGGATCCACCCGTTCCGCCTGCGCAAGCTGTTTGGCCAGGCTTTCGATGTCGTCGCGGCGCAGACTTTCATTTGCTTCCAGCGCCAATAAAGGCGCACCCCCGGCCTGCGCCAGACAGAACTCCGGATCGGCTACGCCTTGCTCTGCCAGCCAGGCTTTGACTTCATTTTTCGACGGCATCGCCATAGAGATTTTGTGACAACGGCTGCGTATGGTAGGCAACAACCGCTGCGACTGATGGCTGACCAGCACGAAGATCATGCCTGCCGGAGGTTCTTCCAACATCTTCAACAAAGCGTTGGCCGATTCAAGATTGAGGGCTTCAGCCGGATGCAGTAATACCACGCGCATGCCTTGACGGTGTGAAGACAGCCCCACCATATCGCCGATGCCGCGTATCTGGTCGACCAGGATATGGTTACGTTTTTTGCTTTTTTCCGCGCCGGATTCGTCGGTTTCCACTCGATCTTCCGGCGTGATCAAACGAAAATCCGGATGATTGCCCTGTTCCAGCCACCCGCAGCTCAGGCATTCCCCGCATGCCAGACCATCTGCCTGGGGAGATTCGCAGAGCAATGACGCAACCAAAGCCTCGGCAAACGCCAGTTTGCCTATGCCGGCTCTACCCTGCAATAAGATGGCATGCGGCAGACGCTCTCGTAACGCAGAAAAACGCTGCCATAAATCCAGATTCCAATTATTCAGTTTATTTATATTCAAAATAAATAATATATTCAAATAGTTGAAATAATAACTTCAAGCTCTTGTTTTACGTCTTCAAGCGGACGGTTCGCATCGATAATACGAAACCGCTGCGGAAATTTAGCCGCACGTTGCAGATAAGCATCGCGTATCTTCTGAAAAAACAATGCATTCTCCTGCTCGAAACGATCCGGATCACGCGCACCGCTCAATCTTTGGCAGCTTACTTCCACCGGCACGTCGAACAGCAAGGTCAAATCCGGCTGCAAATCGCCCTGCACCAGATGTTCCAATGTTTCTACCATGCTCGCAGGTACTCCTCGTCCGCCATGTTGATAAGCGAAACTGGCGTCGGTAAAGCGGTCCGATAACACCAAAGCGCCACGTGACAGCGCGGGTAAGATCACTTGCTGCAAGTGTTCCTTCCTGGCAGCGAACATCAGCAATGTTTCTGTTTCGGGGGACATGGCCTGGTGCAGCAACACTTCGCGCAACTTCTCGCCTAGCGTTGTCCCGCCTGGTTCTCGCGTCAGCACTATTTCATACCCCTTGGCCTTTAGCAGTTCGGCGATGAACGGAATATGCGTACTTTTTCCTGCACCGTCGACACCTTCCAGGGTGATGAACATTCCCGTCACTTGTGCTGCCCCAATTGATAACGCACGACTGCCTTGTTATGGTCTTCCAGCGAGTTGGAAAAAGCGTGGCTGCCATCGCGCTTGCTGACGAAATACAATGCTGACGAACCTGTTGCGGGGTTGAGCGCAGCCTCGATGGAAGCCATGCCCGGCATGGCGATCGGCGTAGGTGGCAGGCCATCGCGAGTATAAGTGTTGTATGAGGTATCGGTTTGCAGATCCACTTTGTGCAGGCTGCCATCATATTTATCGCCCAAGCCATAGATCACCGTCGGGTCGGTTTGCAGACGCATCCCTATCTTCAATCTATTCAGAAATACTCTTGCTACCAATGGCCGTTCCGAAGCCTTGGCCGTTTCTTTCTCAATGATAGAGGCCATGATTAAAGCTTGATATGAACTTTGGTAAGGTAAGCCCTCCGCTCTTTTGTCCCAGGCGGGCTGCAATTTCGCTTGCATCGCTACATAAGCTCTTTGCAGAATATCGATATCGCTCATGCCCTGTACAAAGTAATAGGTATCAGGAAAAAACAGTCCTTCCGGATTAGATTCGCTGGCACCGATACGCTCCATGATCTGCGCATCCGTGAGTTCCATGCTGACATGTGCGATACCTTCTGAATTGTTCAATGCCTCGCGCATCTGGCGGAAGGTCCAGCCTTCGATAAAGGTGACGCCGGCTTGCGTCACGTCGCCGTCACTCATCATTTCGAAAACTTGGTACGGCGTCATGCCCGAAGTGAATTGATAATTACCGGCTTTGATGTTCGATGCTTTGCCCGATAATCTGGCCATGATCAGGAAACTCCACGGTTCGCTCAGGATGTTCTCGTCCACCATCTGATGCGAAATAGTGCGGATATTACTACCAGGCTTCAACACAAAGGTATGCGGGGTATCGCTGAAAGTAAGCGGCTGCCAGGTGAAATGCCATAACCATGCCGCGCCTAAACCGCCGACAAGGATGCCCAACAGGAAAAGTCTACGCAGAAATCGCATCTTGTTCTCTCAAAAGTTCGCGCAAGCGGGCAGCCAGAGTACCTGCTTCCCAGGAATGACTGGAAAGATGCCTGACCTGCCATGCCCCGAACAGGCTATTGCATATCAGTACCTCATCTGCATCCATTAGTTCCGACAAAGGTAAATGTTTCACTTCAACGCTAAAGCCCAATTTCGGAACAAGCTGCATAAGGCGTTCTCGCGTCACACCGACTACGCCGCAGGCAGACAGATCAGGCGTCACTATCCGCTTGCCGAAACGTGCGAACAGATTGGCGCTAGTACATTCTATGACGTCGCCCTCTTCATCCAACATCAGCCCGTCTACGATTTGGTACTCGGTGGGCTGGCGATCAGTCCATTCCATGCGCGCCAGCACATTTTCCAGACGGTTAAGATGTTTAATGCCAGCCAGTTTGGGCTGGCGAGCCAAGCGCGTTTCGCACAGATGCAAAGCCACGCCCTCGTGAAAATAGCTTTCCGAATATTGCGGCATAGCTGTCCTGATCACAATGCGCGTAGGTTGCGCCAGAGGAGGAACAGCATAGCTTCTAAGACTTTCGCCCCGAGTCACGATGATCTTGATAACCGAGCTTTCTTCCAGCTCTGTCAGCCGTTCTATATCGTCCAGCAAGGTATCTGCCGATGGGCAGACAATGCCTAAGGCATTGCAATCTGCTTCAAGGCGATGGTAATGCATGTCCCAGCAATAAGGGTATCCATGATGCTGTAAAGTGCGAAACACCCCATCGCCATATGCCAGGCCGCGATCCAAAGGCGAAATGCCGCCTTCGAAACGTCCGTTGATAAGAAAAGAGGATGATTGTGACATAGCCCCGTTATTGTACTGGTTGTAGGGTCTGATTCGCAGCAAAAACCGTGAGAAAAAATCGTGAAGATGACAAGTGCGCGGTCATCCACAAAAACTGTGGATAAGTCTGTGGATGCACGATGAAAAGCCATGCTAACTATCACAGCTGATTAGGTTTTCCCAATTTTGCCGCTTTTTTGAACTTTATTAATTAATTAATAATATTCAATATGTTACAGACAATAATGCGGGTTGTAACAGGTATAGTGTCGCCACATCAAGCATTTACAAGGATAGCCAAGCAGGGTGTGCACAAAACACTGTAACTTTTCCTGAAAACTTGCCTAAACGGGAGAGAAAAGCAAGCAAAATTTAAGCACGGATTTAGAATTTTTTGAGCTGATCAAATTCTTTTAAATGCTTAAAGTTTTCGGCCACCCATCCTTAAAAGCGTTTAGATTTTCTTGAAGACCAGGCTACCGTTGGTGCCGCCGAAGCCGAAATTATTCTTGAGTGCCACATCGATCTTCATATCGCGCGCTGTATTGGCACAATAATCCAGATCGCATTCAGGATCCTGATTAAAGATGTTGATAGTAGGCGGAGAAACCTGATGATGCAGGGATAGCACGGTGAATACCGATTCCAGCCCGCCTGCTCCACCCAAGAGATGGCCTGTCATGGATTTGGTGGAATTCACCACCAGTTTGCTTGCGTGAGCGCCGAACGCCGCTTTGAGCGCATTGCTTTCGTTGGAGTCGCCCAACTGAGTGGAAGTGCCATGCGCATTGACGAATTGCACCTGATCCGGCGATAGTCCGGCATTACGTATCGCATTCAGCATGGAACGCCTTGGACCATCCATATTAGGCGATGTCATGTGATAGGCATCGGCACTCATGCCGTAACCCGCTACTTCGGCGTATATCTTGGCACCGCGTTTTTTAGCGCTCTCATATTCTTCCAGCACCATCACTCCGGCGCCTTCTCCTAATACAAAACCATCACGGTCTTTATCCCAAGGACGGCTCGCAGTCGCAGGATCGTCGTTACGCGTAGAAAGCGCTCTGGCAGCCGCAAAACCGCCTACGCACAACTCGGTGATCGCAGCTTCCGCACCGCCTGCCACCATCACGTCGGCATCACCGTATTCGATGATTCGCGCTGCATCGCCGATAGAATGCGTGCCCGTGGTACATGCGGTGACAATGGCGACATTAGGGCCTTTGAAACCGAACATGATGGACAGATTGCCGGAAATCATATTGATGATGGTACCGGGCACGAAGAACGGCGATATCTTCCTGGGGCCGGACTCATGATAGATCTCGTCCGTATCCTCTATGGACTGCATGCCGCCTATGCCGGAACCGATGGAAACGCCGATACGTTCGGCGTTCTCTTCAGTCACGACAATGCCGGAATCTTTAACCGCCTCTATCCCTGCCACCATGCCGAACTGGATAAACGGGTCCATGCGTCTTGCATCCTTGGGCGGCAGATACCGGGTGACGTCAAAATCTTTGACTTCGCCCGCTATCTGCGCCGAGAACGCACTAGGATCGAACTTCGAGATACGGGTGATACCGGAACGCCCGGCCACGATATTGGCCCAGGCATTATCCACACCTATACCGACCGGCGAAACGACCCCCAGGCCAGTAATGACGACCCTACGCTTGGACAAGATAGCTCCAGAAGATGGTTTTGGGAATTTTGAAGATTATTTTGGAATGGCGTTTACGTAATCAATCGCCTGCTGCACGGTGGTGATCTTTTCTGCTTCTTCATCAGGAATTTCACAACCAAATTCCTCTTCAAGCGCCATTACCAGTTCTACGGTGTCGAGAGAGTCGGCACCCAGATCGTCCACGAACGAAGATTCGTTCTTAACGTCGGCTTCATTCGCACCCAGTTGCTCGGTAACGATCTTTTTAACGCGCTGTTCGATGTCAGACATCTAATTCCCCTTATCAAGTGTGTAGCAAAAAACTGGCGACATTCTACCAAAACTCCAGTTAAATTCAAAAAATGGTGCCTGCGCCAAGCGGTGTATACGTCTGCGCATGTTTTTCCTTGGCCTGTTAGGCCATGATCATGCCGCCGTTGACATGAATCGTCTCGCCGGTGATATACCCGGCAACAGGCGATGCCAGGAAAGCCACTGCTGCTGCCACGTCCTCCGCTGCGCCGAATTTACCCAGAGGGATATGCTGAAACAGCGCAGTGCGCTGCTCTTCGGACAAAGCCCTGGTCATATCGGTATCGATGAATCCGGGCGCGACACAGTTCACAGTGATATTACGGCTGCCCACTTCACGCGCCAGCGACTTGGAAAAACCTGTCATGCCTGCCTTGGCAGCGGCATAGTTCGCCTGTCCGGCGTTACCCATGTGCCCTACTACCGAAGAGATGCTGATGATGCGGCCGTAGCGCGCTTTCATCATCGCGCGCAATACTGCTTGCGACAACCGGAACACCGATTTGAGGTTGGTGGACAAAACCGAGTCCCAATCATCTTCCGTCATGCGCATCAGCAACATATCCTTGGTGATACCGGCATTATTCACCAGAATGGCGATGCTGCCGTAGGTGTCGGCAATGCTCTTCAATACGCTTTCTATCTGAGCCGCATCGTTCACATCCAATGCCATGCCCGTACCTTTGACACCGGCAGCCTGCAACGTTTGCGTGATCTGTTCGGCGCCGCCGGCACTGGTTGCCGTGCCGATGACGGTTGCGCCCTGCTTGCCCAATTCCAGCGCAATGGCAGCGCCTATGCCGCGGCTGGCGCCGGTGACGAGTGCGATCTGATTTTCTGACATATATTCTCTCCTAAGCTACCGACTCTAATTGACTAGATTCTTGAATTCTTCGATTGCTTCAATACTGACCAGAGCCTGGCACGTCATATCGGCAACGATGCGCTTGTTAAGGCCGGTCAACACCTTGCCTGGACCGCATTCCGCTACTTGCAGGATGCCTTCCTGGGCGATCTTATTGACCGTCTCCACCCAGCGTACCGGGCTATATAGTTGCCGCACCAACGCCTGCTTGATGCTGGCAGCGTCGCTGTAACAGGCGACATCGGCATTATGCAACACCGCTATCTGCGGTGCATCGACTGTAATATCTTCCAGATAGTGCGCGAGCTTTTCTGCGGCAGGTTTCATCAAGACACAATGCGACGGCACGCTCACCGGCAGCAACAAGGCGCGCTTGGCTCCTTTTGCCTTGGCGACTTCCATGCCCCGCTCCACTGCGGCTTTATGACCGGCGATGACCACTTGCCCCGGCGAATTGAAATTCACTGCTTCCAGTACTTCACCGTGCGCGGCTTCACTGCAAACAGCACGCACTGCATCATCTTCCAGACCCAGAATAGCCGCCATCGCACCCACGCCTTCGGCAACCGCAGACTGCATCACTTCGGCACGGTAACGCACCAAAGGCAGAGCTTGTGCAAAACTGATGGCTCCAGCCGCCACTAACGCCGTGTATTCGCCCAGACTGTGTCCGGCCGTCAAAGACGGCTTAACATCGGCAGTCGCTACCCAGCCGCGCCAGGTGGCGACACCGGCTATCAACATCAAAGGCTGGGTATTGGTGGTGAGATTAAGCTCTTCATTGGGTTCGCTGACCATGCGCCAGAAATCCTGTCCCAGAATTTCGGAAGCCTCGGCAAAAGTATCGCGGACCGGCGTTAATTCGGCCAGACCTTGCATCATGCCTACCGACTGCGACCCCTGGCCGGGGAAAAAGAATGCGAATTTACTCATGTTTGATAATTTCTAGATTTTTAATGCTTTAACAGCCTTAATATTTAAGCAGGACTGAACCCCAGGTGAATCCACCCCCAAAGGCTTCCATCAATATGGTTTCACCGCGCTTGATGCGACCGTCCCGGACTGCGACATCCAGTGCCAGCGGGATGGATGCAGCAGAGGTATTACCGTGCGTATCCACGGTCACCACCACTTGATCCATGCTCATATTCAGTTTTTTAGCCGTCGCGGTAATAATGCGTATATTGGCTTGATGCGGTACCAGCCAATCCACATCCGACTTCTGCATACCGTTGGCCTCCAGCGTTTCATCCACGATCTGATCCAGCGTGTTGACGGCCATCTTGAATACCGGATTGCCTTCCATCAGGATGGTATCGCCGCCTTCTTTTTGCGATACGCCGCGCGGCACGTACAGCATCTTTTCGTATTGCCCGTCGGCATGCAGATGGCTGGAAATGATGCCTTGGGTATCGCTGGCCTGTACGATCACGGCGCCTGCGCCGTCGCCCCACAGGATGCAATTGCTGCGGTCGGTCCAGTCGGTGATGCGCGACATGGTATCGGCGCCCACGACTAAAGCACATTTGGCAGTACCGGAACGGATGAATTGATCTGCGGTCGCCAGCGCATACACAAAACCGCTGCAAACCGCCTGTATATCGAAAGCCGGGCAACCCGAGCTACCCAATTTGGTTTGCAGGATGCACGCGGTGCTGGGGAATACACGGTCGGGCGTGGTGGTAGCGACAATGATCAGGTCGATCTGTGCAACCGTGATGCCTGCCGCCTCGATCGCTTTAAGACTGGCCTCAAATGCCATGTCGCTGGTCACTTCTTCAGCCGCGGCGATGCGCCGTTCGCGGATACCGGTACGGGTGACGATCCATTCGTCCGTGGTATCTATGGTTTTTTCAAGCTCGGCATTGGTGAGGATGCGCTTCGGCAAATAGCTGCCGGTACCGGAGATCTTTGCGTGCGCCATCAGACGGCCCCGGCTTCGTTCAAATGGGGATGGGCATCCAGCAACAATTGTGCGCTGATACGTTGCAGCACGCCGTTAGCAGCCTCTTCTATGGCCTGATCTATCGCCACCCCGAATGCAAAGCTGTCCGCCGAACCATGACTTTTCACTACGATACCTTTCAATCCCAGGAAACTGGCTCCATTATAACTGCGTGGGTCCATGCGACGGCGAAAAGCTCTGATCACCGGCAATACCAGCATGCCCATGAGTTTGGTCAACGCGTTGCGCTTGAATTCCTGGGTGATGATGGCCACCATCAGCGAAGCCACGCCTTCAGAGGCCTTGAGCGCCACATTACCCACGAAACCGTCGCACACCACCACATCCACGGTGCCTTTATAGATATCATTGCCTTCCACGTTGCCGTGGAAATTCAGATGGCTGGCGCGTAACAATTCCGCGGCCTGCTTCACCACTTCCGTACCTTTAATGTCCTCAGAACCGATATTCAACAGCCCGACAGAGGGATTGTCTTTATGATCCACTGCCGCCGCCAACATTGCGCCCATGATGCCGAACTGCAGCAGATGCTCTGCAGTGGAATCGACATTTGCGCCCAGGTCCAGTACGAAAGTACGTCCATCCGCAGTGGGCATGGTAGAAGCGATGGCAGGACGGTCTATACCGGGTAAGGTTTTCAGTACGTAACGCGCCGTTGCCATCAGTGCACCGGTATTGCCGGCACTGACACAGGCACTGGCCTCGCCACTCTTGACCAGATTGATGGCGACGCGCATGGAAGAGTCTTTTTTGTTTTTCAAAGCACTTTGCGGGGATTCATCCATGGTCACCACTTCAGTGGCGTGATGAATACGCAAACGCGGACCTACAGCGGCTTTTCTGGCGCGCAATTCCAATTCGATCGCGTCCTGAAGGCCAACCAGTACGATATTGACTTCACTATGCCGCTTCAAAGCGGCCAGTGCGGCAGGGATAGTGACATGAGGGCCATGGTCGCCGCCCATGGCATCTATTGCGAGAGTTACATCCATATAAAATAAAGCCGCGCTTCTAAAAGCGCGGCCTGATTCTGTTGCGTTGCGGACAACGCGATTTACTCGCCTTTGCCAGGCATCACTTTGCGGCCACGATAGAAGCCGGATGGGCTTACATGGTGGCGTAAGTGCACTTCACCGGTGGTTGGCTCGATCGCCAGTGCCGGATTGGTCAAAAAGTCATGTGCACGGTGCATGCCGCGCTTGGAAGGGGATTTCTTGTTTTGCTGAACTGCCATGATGCACTCCTAAAAAAATTACTATTCAAGTGTTGCGTTTCAACCCTTGCAACACACTAAAAGGGTTCGGTTTTTCGTCTGTATCTACTTCTTTTGCACTCGAGCACAGCGCATTCTCATGTTTAGGTGCCAGAGGCAAACCCAATAACAATTCCTGCCCTATCAATTGCTCGACATTCAATTCTGCATCGGCCACCAGATAATCGATCTCGTCGTCATCCGACATATCGTCCGGCACCTTTGTCTCATTCGCCACTACTTCAAAAACAGCAGTATGGTTCAGAGGGTACTTCATTTCACCCAGGCAACGCTGACAAAGAAGATTCAGCTCTCCGGTAAGGGTCAGGCGCAAACCGAATCGGTTATTGCGAACCCTTTCACCTGTGATCTCATACGCTACTTCACTGGCATCCTGCTCACCCTGAAACAAGGCATCACGCACACCAGCAAAATGCGAGGCGCGGATTCTACCATGAATTTCAAGCATTTGCTTGGCGAACTCAAGGGCATTGGCGGAGATGGGATTAAGCAAGGCGTACGGCCTATTCAGGGGTAAGGGGCACATGATATACTTCACCGGTTTTGAGTGTCAAAACAAGCTTACTTTTTTACATGTTTATTGATCCTAGAATCGGCCTGATAAAACTATCACACTATGTTCAAAAAGATACTCATTGCGAATCGCGGGGAAATTGCTGTACGTATTGTGCGTGCCTGCTCCGAGATGGGCATTACCTCTGTGGCGATATACACGGATGCCGACCGGCATGCGCTGCATGTAAAAAAGGCTGACGAGGCCTACAACATCGGCTCGGATCCTGTTCAGGGATACCTGAATGCGCACAATATCGTGAATCTGGCAGTCACCGCCGGGTGCGACGCGCTGCATCCCGGCTACGGTTTCCTGTCGGAAAACCCATTGTTATCAGACATCTGCGACAAACGCGGCGTCCAATTCATCGGCCCTAATCCCGATGTCATCACCCAGATGGGCGACAAGATACAAGCCCGTACCGCCATGATCGCTGCCGGCATTCCCTGCATACCGGGCAGCGAAGGCAACCTGGAAGACGTGGAAGAAGCGCGCAAGCTGGCTGCCGAGATCGGCTACCCGGTCATGCTCAAAGCCACTAACGGTGGTGGTGGCAGAGGCATACGTCGCTGCGACAGCGAAAAAGAACTGCTAACCAATTACGACCGCGTCATCAGCGAAGCCAGCAAGGCCTTCGGCAAACCCGAGGTATTTTTGGAAAAATGCGTGGTCAACCCGCGCCATATCGAAGTACAGGTATTGGCCGACAGCCATGGCAACGCCATTCACCTGTTCGAACGCGACTGCTCGATACAGCGCCGCAACCAGAAACTGATCGAGATCGCTCCTTCGCCGCAATTAAGCCAGGCGCAACGTGACTATATCGGTAACTTGGCGGTAAAAGCGGCTAAAGCGGTGAACTATCAGAATGCCGGTACAGTTGAATTCCTGCTGGACCAGGACAACCGCTTCTATTTCATGGAAATGAACACGCGCCTGCAAGTCGAGCATACCGTTACCGAAACCATTACCGGTATCGATATCGTGCAGGAACAGATACGTATCGCCGCAGGCCTGGAGCTGCAATACAAGCAAGCTGACGTGCAATTCCGCGGCTATGCCATGGAATACCGCATCAACGCAGAAGATCCGCAGAATGGCTTTCTGCCCAGCTTCGGCAAGATCACCCGTTACTACGCTCCCGGCGGCCCCGGCGTGCGCATGGATGCCGCGATGTACTCCGGCTATGTGATACCGCCCTATTTCGACTCCATGTGCGCCAAGTTGACGGTATGGGCGCTGGATTGGCCTAGCGTCATAGAGCGCGGTAGACGGGCATTGGACGACATGGTGGTGTATGGTGTAAAAACGACTATCCCGTATTATCAGGAGATCATGAAGCACCCTGATTTCAAGCGAGGAGAGTTCGATACCAGTTTTGTGGAAACGCATCCGGAACTAACGGACTATACGACCAAGCTTCCTCCGGAGCTTTTTGCGGCAGCCATCTCGGCTGCCATTGCAGCACATGAAGGCATTTAAACTTAACTTACTAGATTAAGACTATGGCTAAAGTACATGTTTCTGAATTAGTTTTACGCGATGGCCATCAGTCCATCATCGCGACGCGCATGCGTACCGAGGATATGCTGCCTATCTGCGGCAAGCTGGACGATATCGGCTTCTGGTCGCTCGAAGCCTGGGGCGGCGCGACTTTTGATGCCTGTGTGCGTTATCTCAAGGAAGACCCATGGGAACGCCTGAAGAAATTACGTAAAGCATTGCCTAACAGCCGCATCCAGATGCTGCTGCGCGGGCAAAACCTGCTCGGCTATCGTCATTATTCAGAT
>DATBPY010000068.1:0-6813 GCA_036561085.1 Methylophilaceae bacterium
CGAACCTCCACACCCGAAGGCACACGGACCTGAACCGTGCGCGTCTACCAATTCCGCCATCTGGGCTCTACTAAAGACGGCGGATTCTATAGGAAAGTCTAATTTTGTCAATGAAAAAATCCCCTCCCAAGTCATCCAGCAAAGACCCGCATGCCAAGCGCGAGGCCGCCAAATATAGCCATCCGCTGCCTAGCAGGGAATATATCCTGGAAGTGATGGAGAAAGAGGGCGCTCCCGTACAGACGGGAAATCTCTATAAATTATTGGGCATAGGCGAGCAGGAACGCGAGATATTCAATCGCCGTCTGAATGCCATGGAACGCGAAGGGCAGATCATGCGCAACCGTAAAGGTGCGCTATGTATCGCCGAGAAGATCAATCTGATCGCAGGGCGGGTGCAAGGCCATGCCGACGGTTTCGGTTTCCTGATCCCCGATGCGGGCGGGGACGACTTGTTCCTCTCGCCCAAGGAAATGCTGTCGGTGATGCACGGCGACCGTGCCATGGTGCGCCCTGCAGGCTTGGATAGACGCGGCCGTCCGGAAGGCAAGATCGTCGAGGTGCTGGAACGTACCACTAAGCGCCTGGTGGGGCATTTGATACGCGAGCGCGGCGTGGTGTTGGTGGCGGCAGAAGACAAGCGCATCCACCATGACGTGTTGATCCCCCCGGGCAAGGACATGAAAGCCAAAGCCGGGCAGATCGTGATGGTGGAGCTGATAGAACAACCGTCCGCACATACGCAGCCCATAGGCAAGGTGGTCGAGATACTGGGTAACTATGCCGACCCCGGCATGGAGATCGAGATCGCGCTACGCAAGCATAACCTGCCGTATATGTTTCCCCCGGCCGCGGAAAAAGCGGCAGAGAAATTCCCGTCCACGGTGCAGCCACAAGACTGGAAAGGGCGCGTAGACCTGCGCGCCTTGCCGCTGATCACCATAGACGGCGAAACGGCGCGCGACTTCGACGATGCCGTATATTGCGAAGCGCAAGGCAGCGGCTGGCGGCTGGTAGTCGCCATCGCCGATGTCAGCTTCTATGTGCGCCCCGGCGATGCCCTGGACAAGGAAGCTTACGACCGCGGCAACTCGGTATATTTCCCGCGCCGGGTCATTCCCATGCTGCCGGAAGCGCTTTCCAACGGCCTATGCTCGATCAACCCCGACGTAGAACGCCTGTGCATGGTGTGCGACATGCAGATCGACGGTAAAGGCGAGATACAGCGTTATAAGTTCTATCCTTCGGTGATGCGTTCCAAGGCACGCATGACCTACACCAAGGTGCATGAAATGCTGGCCGAGCCCAATGGAAAACTGGCGCAGGAACAGACATGGCTGATGCCGCACCTGCAAAACCTGCAGGCGCTATATCAGGTGCTGGCAAAAGCGCGCGAGAAGCGCGGCGCCATTGAGTTCGAGACCATGGAAACGTTGATGGTGTTCAATGAACAAGGCAAGATCGAGCGCATAGAGCCGGTGGTACGCAACGATGCGCACCGTTTGATCGAAGAATGCATGCTGGCGGCCAATGTATGCGCTTCGGATTTCCTCAAAGCGCATCAGCATCCGGTGCTATACCGCATCCATGCCGGGCCTACCGCAGAAAAGCTGACCAAGCTCAGGGATTTCATGAAGGAATTCGGCTTTACGCTGGAAGGCGGCGATACGCCGCATGCCAAGGATTACAGCAAACTGCTGAACCGCATCAAAGGCCGGCCTGATGAGCAACTATTACAAACAGTGCTACTGCGTTCCATGCAGCAAGCGGTCTACAGCCCGGATAATGTCGGCCATTTCGGGCTGGCTTATGAGTCGTATACCCACTTCACCTCACCGATACGCCGTTATCCCGACCTGTTAGTGCACCGCGCCATCAAGGCAGTGCTGGAGAACAAGAAATATAAGCCTGCCCTGAGCAAAGTCGAAGGGGCTGGCGATTGGGCTGAACTGGGCATGCATTGCTCGCTGACCGAGCGCCGTGCCGATGATGCCACGCGCGATGTCGATGCCTGGCTCAAATGCTATTTCATGCAGGATAAGGTAGGCGAGAGCTTTGACGGCACAGTAAGCGGCGTCACCAGTTTCGGTCTGTTCGTGGCGTTGGACGACATTTATATCGAAGGCCTGCTGCATATCACCGAACTGGGCAACGATTACTTCCAGCACGATAATGTGCGCCATGTGCTCACGGGTGAGCGTACCGGCAAGAGCTTCCGCTTGGGCGACCGGCTGCGCATCAAAGTGGTACGCGTGGATATGGAGACCAGCAAGATCGATTTTGTGCTGGATGACGGCAGTAACGAGAGTGTTCAAGCTGCACCGGAAAAGACACAACCCAAAAGCCTATGGGGTGCAAAGCCGAATAAAGCAGCAAACGCAAAACAATCAACAAGCAAAGGTAAAAAGAGATAGATGAGTAGCGCACGCATTATTTACGGCTTTCACGCCGTGTTAAGCCGCATCCGGCAGAACGCCGAGAGCATACAAGAGCTTTATGTAGACAAAGATCGCGTCGATGCACGCATGAAAGACCTGTTAACAGCAGCAAGCGATAAGAACGTACGCGTGATGACGCTGGAAAAGCCTCGCCTGGACGGCATGGCAGCTCATGGCCGTCACCAGGGCGTGCTGGCAAAAGTGGTGGATACGCCCATCCCATATCTGGACATCCACGATGTGCTGGAAGCGCTGGATGAACCGCCGTTCCTGCTGTTGCTGGATGGCGTGGAAGACCCGCATAACCTCGGTGCCTGCCTGCGGGTGGCCGATGCCATGGGCGTGCATGCAGTGATCGCGCCTAAGGACAGGGCAGCAGGCATCAATGCCACAGTGCGCAAAGTAGCCTGCGGTGCGGCGGAAAGCGTGCCGTTCATCGCAGTGACCAATTTGGCGCGTACCATGCGCGAACTGAAAGATGCGGGCATCTGGCTATTGGGCGCAGCGATGGAGACGGAATCCGACCTGTTTTCGATCAACATGCCGTCCGCTGTCGGCATTGTTTTAGGAGCAGAAGGGCACGGCTTGCGCAGGCTGACGGCCGAGACCTGCGATGCCCTGGTACGCATCCCCATGCTGGGTTCCGTGGAAAGTTTGAATGTATCGGTAGCCAGCGGCATCTGTTTGTATGAAGCCAGACGGCAAAGAACCTCAAAAAACGGTTAAAATACGCACCCTTAAAAATTTTTAAATTATTTACTTTATTATTGGAGTGATCGCATGGCTGTCGAACGTACCCTATCTATTATCAAACCTGATGCAGTCGCCAAGAACGTCATCGGGAAGATCTACACCCGTTTTGAATCCAACGGCCTCAAGATCGTGGCTGCCAAGCTGGTACAGCTGTCCCAGGCAGAAGCCGAAGGTTTCTATGCTGTGCATAAAGCACGTCCATTCTTCAACGACCTGGTCAAATTCATGATCTCCGGCCCGGTGATGATACAAGCGCTGGAAGGCGAGGGCGCTGTGCTAAAGAACCGTGACCTGATGGGCGCAACCAATCCTAAAGAAGCGGCTGCAGGCACCATCCGTGCCGATTTCGCCGAAAGCATCGATGCCAATGCAGTGCACGGTTCCGACTCTGCCGAGAACGCAGCTATCGAGATCGCCTATTTCTTTCCGGCTTCACAGGTCTATTCTCACTAAATGTCACTAGTCAATCTGCTCGATCTTGATCAACCCGCTCTCGCCAAGTTTTTTGTAGAACTAGGCGAGAAGCCTTTTCGTGCCAAGCAAGTGATGCGTTGGGTGCATCATTTCGGCATGATCGATTTTGAGCAGATGACGGACATCGCCAAGCCGCTACGCGAAAATCTGGCGACTCTGGCTGAAATACGTCTGCCTGAAGTCAAAGTCGAGCAGATCTCCGACGACGGCACGCGCAAATGGCTGGTCGATGCCGGCGGCAGCAACGGTATCGAAACCGTGTTCATCCCCGAAGACGACAGAGGCACGCTGTGCATCTCCTCGCAAGTAGGCTGCGCGCTGGAATGCACGTTCTGTTCTACCGGACGGCAGGGTTTCAACCGCAACTTGAGCGTGGCCGAGATCATCGGCCAGCTATGGCTGGCGAATCATGCCTTGCGGCAGGATCAGTATTACTCGCAACTACCGCCCGGCGAACGCATCATCAGCAATGTCGTGATGATGGGCATGGGCGAACCGCTGGCTAATTTCGACAATGTAGTCACCGCACTGAATATCATGCTGGACGATTCTGCGTATGGATTGAGTCGCCGCCGGGTGACGGTCTCTACCAGCGGTCTGGTACCCGCGATGGACAGGTTGCGCGACGCATGCCCGGTAGCGCTTGCAGTAAGCTTGCATGCACCTAACGATGCGCTTAGGGATGAGATCGTGCCGATCAACAAGAAATACCCGCTAAAAGAATTGATGGCGGCCTGCCAGCGTTATCTGGAAAAAGCACCGCGCGATTTCGTGACGTTTGAATATGTGATGCTGGACGGGGTGAACGACAAGCCCGAGCATGCGCGGCAATTGTTGTCGCTGGTCAAGGACGTGCCGTGCAAATTCAACCTTATCCCGTTCAATCCGTTCCCCGATAGCGGTTATAAAACCTCGACACGTGACAATATCGCGCGTTTTCGCGATATCCTTATGCAGGAAGAGTACATTGTCACTACCAGAAAGACGCGAGGCGATGATATAGATGCCGCATGCGGTCAACTGGCAGGGCAGGTGCAGGATAAGACGCGCCGCGTTGAAAAACGGCAGTCCATCCCCATTGAAGTGAGCCAATAGGATAAGCTTGTAAGCTAAATGAGTGAAGAAACACCAGAATCGTTGACCGAAGCCGAGCCGCCAAAGCCTCGCTTGGCGCTGGGTACGACACTACGTAACGCTCGCGAGAACATGAAGCTTGAGATCGAAGACGTGGCGCAACAGCTCAGGATGAGCCCGCATCAAGTCACTGCGTTGGAACAGGACAATCATGCGGCGCTCCCGGCACCCACTTTTGTGCGCGGATTCATCCGCAACTATGCACGGTTGTTGCAGATCGATGCCGCTCCCTTATTGAATGCCTACCACCAGATGCAGCCGGATAGCCAGTTGCATAACTCGATCACCCTGAAGCTGGAATCGATACCCATCACCAATAACGCACAAAAGAGTTTCCGGCTTTACTTGCTGACCTCCTTTTTGCTGATCGTGCTCGGTAGCGGTTGGTGGTTGTATATGGAGTGGAGCGATAAACAAGTCAAAATCCATAATGCCCGTGTTGCTGTCGCGTTGCCCGACACTGCAACGGACAAGCAGCCTGAGCCGACGCCAGCCCCAGCACCGGAACCTGTCGCCGCACCGGTAGCCGCGCCAACCCCGGCAGCGACACCAGAGCCTACACCGGCACCACAGGCGCAACCCTCGCCAGCACCGATAGCGCCAGTCACTCAAAAACCGGTTGTTGCGACACCTCCGGTGCCAACACCGCCTGTGACGCCACCTGCACCGGTAGCAGCACCGGCACCGACTCTGCCGTCGCCTGCACAAAAAGCACCCGTCGCAGCCCCGGCAGCGATCGTTACTCCCCCGACAACACCAGTGGTTGCGCCTACTCCGCCAGGCAGCATACGCATGACATTTTCCGAGCAGACCTGGGTCAGCGTGACCGATGCCACGGGTAAAGAAGTGTTCAACAAGAACAAAGCAGCCGATACCGAAGATAGCGCGGACGGCACGCCGCCGTTCAATATCGTAGTCGGCAATGCTGCCGGCGTGCAGATGCTCTATAAAGGCCAGGCGGTCGATATCGTGTCTCACACCAAATCCAACGTGGCGCGCTTTACCTTACCCCAACAACCATGACGCAGTGGCACAGCAATATCAGGCATGACACTACACGAGTGATGGTAGGCAATGTGCCCGTGGGGGCAGGGAGCCCGGTGGTGGTGCAATCCATGACCAATACCGACACCGCAGATGCCAAGGCTACTGTGGCCCAGGTGTATGACTTATGGCAGGCCGGGTCGCAATTGGTGCGTATCACTGTCAATTCCGTGGAAGCCGCGGCGCAGGTCGCCAACATACGCCAGCAGTTGGATGCATTAGGTTGCGATGTGCCATTGATCGGCGATTTTCACTTTAACGGCCACAAACTGCTGTCGCAGTTCCCCGATTGCGCGCAGGCATTGGCCAAGTACCGTATCAACCCCGGCAACGTAGGCAAAGGCTCCAAGCGCGATGAACAGTTCGCCGCGATGATAGAAACGGCCATCAAGTACGACAAGCCGGTGCGCATAGGCGTGAACTGGGGCAGCCTGGACCAGGCCAAGATGGCGCGCATGATGGACGAGAACGCGCAACGCGCGCAGCCTCTGTCCGCTGAAGCATTGATGCGTGAGGCCTTGATACAGTCAGCGCTGGAAAGCGCGGCACAGGCCGAAGCGATAGGCCTACCGAACGACCATATCATCATCTCGTGCAAAGTCAGCAATGTCCAGGACCTTGTCACCGTCTACCGTGATCTGGCAGCACGCAGCCAATATCCCTTACATCTAGGCCTTACTGAAGCGGGCATGGGCTCCAAAGGCATCGTCGCCTCTACTGCGGCACTGGCTGTGCTGTTGCAAGAGGGCATAGGTGACACCATACGTGTCAGCCTGACGCCTGAACCGGGCGAATCGCGCACGACGGAAGTAGTAGTAGCGCAAGAGATACTGCAAACCATGGGCATACGCTCGTTCACGCCCCTAGTGACGGCTTGCCCCGGCTGCGGACGTACTACTTCGACTTATTTCCAGGAGCTGGCGCAAAAGATACAACGCTATCTGCGCGAGCAGATGCCTATCTGGCGCGG
>DATBPY010000069.1:0-4494 GCA_036561085.1 Methylophilaceae bacterium
CACCGGTCCGGACAAAGATGTATTGATAGGCGCCGATTTTAAAGCCCCCTACGATACCGGCCACAACCTGGGTGTTTCAACCTGGCCTGCAGATGCATGGAAAACGGGCGGGGCTTCGGTATGGGGATGGATCACCTACGATCCGAAAAACAATCTGGTCTATTACGGCACCAGTAACCCCGGCACATGGAATGCCGATCAGCGGCCCGGCGATAACAAATGGTCGTCCAGTATTTTCGCGCGCAACCCCGATACCGGTTATGCGAAATGGGCCTATCAACTCACCCCCCACGATTTTCACGATTACGATGGCGTGAATGAAAGCGTATTGCTGGATCTGCCTATCGGCGGTAAGCAGCGTCAGGTGCTGGTACACCCTGACCGCAACGGCTATATGTATTTAATGGACCGGCTGACAGGAGAAGTGCTATCGGCCAACCCTTTTGCTTATACCAATACCGTCAAGAAGGTGGATCTCAAAACGGGCAGGCCGGAGATGGCCCTGGAAAAAGAAACCCACCAGGGCCAACTGGTCAAGGATATATGCCCTGCCGCGCCCGGCGGCAAGGACTGGCAACCCAGTGCTTATTCTCCCCGCACCAACCTGTTATATGTGCCGCATAACAACTTATGCATGGACATGCTGACAAGCCAGGTCGGGTATATCGCCGGTACGCCATTTCTTGGGGCGGAAGTAAAAATGAAAGCTGGCCCCGGCGGCAACCGCGGCGCTTTTTCCGCCTGGGATCCAGTCCAGAATAAAGAAGTGTGGTCGATCAAGGAAAAATTTCCCGTTTGGAGCGGCGCACTGGTTACCGCAGGAAACATAGCCTTTTATGGAACCATGGATCGCTGGTTCAAGGCGGTGGATGCCAAAACCGGCAAGGAACTGTGGAAGTTCCGCACCGGTTCCGGAGTGATCGGCCAGCCCATCACCTATCGCGGTCCTGACGGCAAGCAGTATGTCGCAGTACTTTCAGGGGTAGGCGGCTGGTCCGGCGGGGTGGTCGCCGGCGGGCTGGATACTAAAGTGCCTTATGGCGCATTAGGTTTCGTCGCGGCAATGACAGACCTGCCCAACGCGACCACCAGCGGCGGAATGCTCTATGTCTTTGCAGTGCCGGACAATGCTAAATGAAATCAAAAGTCTATATCGGCATCGGTTTATGGATCGTTCCATTCATCATGCTTGATATGCCCATCGCCCATGCCGCGGCCGCTACGGCCGCGAATAAACCAGGCGTGTTAAGGGTTTGCGCCGACCCTAACAATATGCCTTTTTCGAACCAGGCCAAACAAGGGCTGGAGAATAAGCTGGCCGAATTGATCGCTGCCGATATGGATGCCAAAGTTGAATATACCTGGTGGGCCCAAAGGCGTGGTTTCCTGCGAGAGACATTGAACGCAGGTAAATGCGATGTGGTGATGGGCATTCCTGCCGAAACCCCAATGGCGCTTACTACCAAACCTTATTATCGTTCCAGCTATGTCATCGTTTCCAAAGCGGATAAACACTATGACATTCGCTCGCTGGGCGATCCCAGGCTGGCCCATCTTCGCATCGGGGTTCATTTAATAGGTAAAGACAGCCCGCCGCCGGCACTCGTCCTGGCACGGCGCGGTATTGTGAACAATGTGGTCGGATACAGCATTTACGGGGATTATCGGACTGCAAATCCTCCGCAGCAGCTCATTGAAGCGGTAGAAAACGGCGATATAGATGTGGCGATAGCCTGGGGGCCTCTTGCGGGTTACCTGGCTAAAGGATCGAAGATCCCGCTTCAGGTCACTGCTCTGTCATCGCCTGAGCAAAACCGGCAACAGCTGCCGTTTGAATTTTCCATCTCCATGGGAGTTAGGCCGGGAGATCAAGCAACCCTGAACGAACTGAATACTGCTTTAACCCATCAGACGCAGGCGGTACAAGCGTTGCTCGATGCTTTCAATGTACCGCAGGTCGCCACAGCGAACGGAACAGATCATGAATAAGACACGTATGGATAAGACGCGCAGGACGTTACTGCTTTTGGTTTTAGTCGCTTTCCCTTTTTCAAGTTTTTCCCAGGATGTGACGACCCAACAACAGCCGGTACAGCCCACAGACAAAAACCTGCTTCACTCTGCCGTCGGCGGCACCCATATCCCGATGCAATCGGTGCCGCCTGCGATCATTAACCCTTATGCCAAGGACAAGAATTCCATTGCACAGGGCGCCAAATTATTTTCCTCCATGAATTGCGTAGGATGCCATGCGTCGCAAGGCGGCGGCGGCATGGGGCCGCCGCTTTCGGATTCGCAGTGGATATACGGCAGCCGACCCGAACAGATATTCCTGACCATCGCGCAAGGACGGCCTAACGGTATGCCTGCATTCGGCAGCATTTTGCCCGATGACTCGATATGGAAGCTGGTAAGTTATATCCAGACGCTCAGCCCACCCAATAAGCCTGAAACGCCTTAGCGTGGACATGCACACTCCCTATAGCTATATGCGCGGGTTTGGCCCCGAGTCGCTTCCCATCGTTCATTTGGGATGGGGGATGCTGATCGTCTGCGGCCTGGTACTTGCCATTATCGTGTTGCTGCTCGCCATCGCGATCTTCAAACGCAACCGGGATGATACCTACAAGACCGCCCCGGAAAGTCCGGACAGCCTGGATAGATTGCCGGTCGCACGCGAAGGCAAAGGTCTTTGGGGCGTTTATATCGGCGTCATCATCTCCACGCTGGTCCTGTTCGGATTGACGGCATGGACAATGACCACCATCGCCTCGGTCGATAGTGCGAAAACGCCGGTCGTCTCGCTGAATGTCACCGCTCATCAATGGTGGTGGGAAGTACGTTATAACAACGCCGACCCCACCAGGATATTTACCACGGCCAACGAGATCCATATCCCGGTCGGGCAACCCGTAGAGATACACCTGGCGGCGGCAGATGTCATCCATTCTTTTTGGGTACCGCAACTGGCCGGGAAGATGGATGTGATTCCCGGCGTAAATAATACCCTTGTGCTACAGGCCGATGAACCAGGGGATTATTTCGGCGAATGCGCCGAATACTGCGGTATGCAGCATGCGCACATGGCCTTGCATGTCATCGCGCAAACCCCGGCAGACTACGCCGGATGGGAGCAAGGACAAGTTGCTGCAGCGGTATCTCCTTCACCCGATGTTTTACCGGGGCAGCAGGTTTTCATGAATCGTTGCAGTGTATGCCATGCAGTGCGGGGCACTCCAGCAGGCGGCATCCTGGGCCCCGACCTTACTCACCTCATGAGCAGACGTACCATCGCTGCGGGACTTTTACCGAACGATCAGGGTAACCTGACCGCATGGATACAGGAGCCGCAAGCTTTGAAGCCCGGCAACCTGATGCCGCAGCTTGCCTTATCGTCCCAGGACACTCTCTCCGTTCTTGCCTATCTTGAAAGCCTAAAATAGTGACAGAAACCACTCACCATCGTACGCCCGCTATCGGCCGCGCAAACGACCCGGAAATCGCCGCGCGTTTGCAGAAAATATGGGAAACGGAGCCCGGCTTTATAGGCTGGCTTTCCTCGGTCGATCACAAAAAGATCGGTATTCGCTATTTGGTCACCGCGTTCATCTTCTTGATGATGGGCGGCGTTGAAGCATTGATCATGCGCACCCAGCTTGCGCATGCCAACCAGCATTTGCTGACTCCTGAGCAATACAACCAGCTATTTACCATGCATGGCATGACCATGATGTTCTTGTACGCATTGCCCATACTTTCCGGTTTCAGCAACTATCTGTGGCCTTTGATCCTCGGTGCCCGCGACATGGCTTTTCCCCGTTTAAACGCTTTTTCATACTGGGCATTCCTGTTTTCCGGGATCTTCCTGTATTCCAGTTTTATCGTAGGGGAGGCACCCAATGCCGGATGGTTCAACTATGTCCCCTATGCATCCCGCGATTACAGCCCCGGCATGGGCATCGACGTGTATGCCATCGGCATGGTACTGCTGGGGATATCCACTACCGTGGGCGCTATCAATTTCGTGGTCACTTTGTTCAGGACCCGCGCTCCCGGAATGTCCATCAACCGTGTCCCCATCCTGGTATGGGGGACGTTAACGGCTTCTGTGGGTAACTTGTTCGCAGTGCCCGCCGTGAGCCTGGCATTCTTTATGCTGTGGATGGACAGGCAGTTCGGCACTCATATCTTCAATGCCTCCGAAGGCGGAAGCCCCTTGCTGTGGCAGCACCTGTTCTGGATGTTCGGACACCCCTGGGTCTATGCTGTGGTGTTGCCTGCCATGGGTATAGTGTCTGATGCGCTACCGGTATTCTGCCGTCGTCCCCTGGTCGGCTACACTCTGGTTGCGCTGTCCACGGTAGCGACCATGTTCATAGGCTTTGGGGTGTGGGTACATCATATGTTCGCGACCGGCATACCCGCCATCTCCGCGTCCTTTTTTAGCGCCGCCAGTTTTGTCATCGTCATCCCCAGTTCCGTGGCCGTGTTCGC
>DATBPY010000070.1:0-2272 GCA_036561085.1 Methylophilaceae bacterium
GGATCTCGGGTACCAATTCATCGCCCTGCTTTTGCTGCAGCGGATTGAAATAATCCGTCCATTGCCGGGTTCTATCTATCACTAGCACCCTGCCGTTACTCTTGGGGTTCTTGTTGCGCGCATGATGGCGCGTCAACCGCAGTGCGGCATCGAATGCTTCCTGCAACGAAGTCAGGAAATAACTGCGATAAGTCGACTGTTCAGTCTTGTTCTGATTGCATAGCGCATTCAGCGTCAGCGCCAGTTGCGCCGAGTGTTCGGACAGCATCACGCAATGGCCTTGCCTGCCGTTTTCGACATAAGACTGGATAGTGGCTAGCGTGCTCTGCGTTGCCGGAAGAAAAGTGGAAACCGCGGTTTTAGCGGGCTTGGCGACCGACTCCTTGTTGGTCGGAAGCGTTGCCAGGAAATCGATCAGCAGCCGGTTGAATTCCTCATGGCGGGTGAAGGTCAGCAAATGACCGACGTCGTCGAATTGCACCAGTTTCGAACCAGCCAAACTATCCGCCATCATCCGGGAATATTCAGGCGTGGTGTAGCGGTCCTGTGCGCCTGCCACGATCAAGGCAGGCATATTGAGCTTCTTCAACTGTTTGCGGAAATCGAAACCGGCGATGACTTTTTCATACTCGGGCAACGATGCCATCGGCCAGCCGCGGTTCAACTCCATGAAGCTGGAACTACGCTGCAACTCTTTCATCAATAACTGGAAGTCCGTCGCGCCTTCGGCGAACGGCGTGCTGACAGCCACCGCCAATGCCGAGCAACGCTCGGGATAAGCCAGCACGAAAGCCTGTGCCAGTACCCCGCCGAAGGAACAACCGAATACGGGTAACGGTTCGGTGATGCCCTGGGCAGTCAATACATCGGCGATATCCTCCGCCAGGCTATCCAACGTCATGCCTTGCTGTAGCTCAAGACCGCCGCAACCCGGCATGTGGAACATGATTAGTTTGTGATGCTCGCCCAACTCTTTCATATTGACCAGCCACATCACGCTGTAGTGCATCAGCAATCCGCCCAGCATCAGCAAAGGCGGACCTTCGCCGTAGGTCGCATATTCCAGCGGGCGTTTATTGGCACGGGTGATGGTATGCACCAGTGCGCGGTCGGCATAGGTTTTCATCGAAGCCAACAGCTCACGGCTGGGCTGCCTGACTTCCGAGCTTGGTGCTGCTTGCGGCGTCTGCGGTTGAACAGTCGGCGCTTCTTTAAATGCAACCGCCTCACTCACCGGTTCAACAGCCGTCTCCGTCATCTGCCATAAACTTTCAATGCTCATCGGCCCATCGTTTTGAACTGGATTTGGCACAGCATTCGTCGGCGCACTGGCCTGCCTGGCTACCGGTTTATTGATAGGAACGACCACCCGGGCGGGTATTGCGGCTACCGTCTCTTTGGCAACCGCAGTACTGCCGGCATTTGTGGCGACGACATCGGGATAGAACCCTTGCAGTTCCGCGACGTAATTCTCGGTCAGGTAATTGACGAAGCTTTTCAGGTCGGGGAATTCAAAGAAGATGGTCGGCGGAATGACGATATTGAAACGACCCGTGAACAGATTGCCGATCTCGGTCGCGGCAATGGAATCCAGCCCGTAGTCCATCAGGGGGGTGGTGGTGGAGAAATCCGCTTTATCCAGTTTGAGTACCGACAGCACCAGATTGCGGATATCTTCCGTGAGTTGCACGGCTAGCGATTCCTTGCTCGGCTGCTGGGTCTGCTGAACCACAGGTTGGCTGGCAGGTGCTACTGGAGCCGGGGCTGCCGGCGGCAGCTCGCCGATACCCATCAGGTCTAACTGACGCAGCGCTTCTTCCGCAGTCAACACTGCACCTTCGAACGGCGCATTCATGATACCGCTCCATATTGGGGCTCGACCGCGCGGCTGGTGGCGGATTTTTCAGTTGCCGCCGGTACCACTTGGGAAAGGCTCAACTTGCTGGTCATGAAGTTGATGGCTTTGATGTATTTCCACAGGTCGACTTCATAATTGTGGCGTTCAGTATGCATGAACCTGTCCTGCCCCAGGTCCAGCAGGTCGGATTGCAGCTTGATCTTCTGGAAAGTGTCCCAGGCAGGGGTCTGTTGGTCGCGGGCTTTCAGGTAGGCCACTACGAAACGGCTCAGCGTATTGACGATATTGCCTATGCCGGAAGGCGTATTGAGATAGCCGACGAACAGCAGGTCGTCATACTTCTTGGGCACCATGCGCAGGAACAGCGAGGATAGTTCGTGTTTCCAGTCGAAGATGTCGGTGGACAGGAACGGC
>DATBPY010000071.1:0-7508 GCA_036561085.1 Methylophilaceae bacterium
TGGAGAGTGCAGCACCGGGGTTGCTGGTGAGCAGGTCTTCGTGACCGTCCTTGGGTGAAGTGAATGGGTGATGCAATGCGGCCCAGCGGTTGTTTTCTTCATCATGCTCGAACATGGGGAAATCCACTACCCACAACGGTGCCCATGCACGGCCGTCCACATGGCCTTTTTCGTGACCGACCTTGGCGCGCAACGCACCCAAAGCCTCATTGACTACCTTGGCCTTGTCGGCACCGAAGAACACTAGGTCGCCATTCTGCGCGCCGGTGAGATCTATCACCGCTTGCAGCGCCTTGACGTGGATATTCTTTACGATGGGTGATTGCAGGCCTTCTTCATTGAGCTTGGTGATGTCGTTGATCTTGATATACGCCAAGCCTTTGGCACCGTAGATCTTAACGAATTCAGTGTAGGCATCGATATCGCCGCGACTGATCGCAGCACCACCGGGGATGCGCAAACCGGCCACGCGACAGCCCACAGCATTGGCAGCGCCGGAAAATACTTTGAAATCGACGTCCTTCATCACTTCAGTCAGTTCGGTGATTTCCAGCGTAACGCGCATATCCGGTTTGTCGGAACCGTATCTATTCATGGCTTCGGCGAATGTCAGGCGCGGGAACTGCGCCGGTAGATCGATATCCTGAACGCTCTTGAACATGCGACGTATCATTTCTTCGACGATATCCATGATCTGTTGTTCGCCGAGAAAGGAGGTCTCGATATCCACCTGGGTGAATTCCGGCTGGCGGTCAGCACGCAAGTCTTCGTCGCGGAAACATTTGGTGATCTGGAAGTAACGGTCGAAACCGGCCACCATCAACAATTGTTTGAACAGTTGTGGCGACTGCGGCAGCGCAAAGAACATGCCGTGATGCACACGCGACGGCACCAGATAATCGCGCGCGCCTTCCGGCGTACTGCGTGTCAGCATCGGCGTCTCTATTTCGATGAATCCGTTCTCGTCCAGATAGTCACGCAAAGTCTTGGCTACGCGGTAGCGCAACATCATGTTCTTTTGCATCGCAGGACGGCGCAGATCGATATAACGATGTTCCAGCCGCACTGTTTCACTTAATGTATCGTCATCCAGCATGAACGGCGGCGTCAGCGACGGATTGAGGATTTCGATCTCACTCGCCAACATTTCGACTTCACCGGTGGGGATATTCAGGTTAACCGTGCCTTCAGGACGAGCGCGGACTTTACACACCACTCTCAGCACGAACTCGTTGCGCACCGTTTCTGCATTGGCAAACGCTTCAGGGGTATCCGGATCGATCACGATCTGCGACATACCCGTACGGTCGCGCAGATCGATAAAAATCACCCCGCCATGGTCACGGCGACGATGCGCCCACCCACAAAGAGTCACAGTTTGGCCGATGTTTTGGCGATTCAGTTCGCCGCAGTAATGAGTACGCATAAGATAGTTTTTGTTGGAGTTAAACAGTTAATGATGATCAGGCGTCACTACGCCCATGGAGATAATATATTTGAGTGCATCGTCCACACTCATGTCGAGTTCGATAACGTCTTTTTTCGGCATCATCAAAAAGAATCCAGAGGTCGGATTAGGTGTCGTAGGAACGTATACGCTCACATATTCGCCTTGGAGATGATTCACCACGTCGCCCCCTGGTTGCCCTGTGAGGAACGCGATAGTCCAGCTTCCTTCACGCGGATATTGCACCAGTAGAGCCTTGCGAAAAGCATTACCGGAGTCGGAAAACAGGGTATCGCTCACTTGCTTGACGCTGTAGTAAATGGACTTCACTACCGGCACTCTTGCCAATATGGCTTCCCAAATCAGCAGTACGCGTTTGCCGAGAATGTTGGTAGCGATCATGCCCGTCACCAGTACGATCAGCACGGTCAGAATCACGCCGAAGCCGGGAATATGCACGCCCAACACATTGTCAGGGCGCCATTGTGGTGGCAGTAGTAGTAAGCTTTGATCCATGACACCAATCAAGGTTTTCAGCACCCAGATGGTGATCACCAACGGCACCAGCACCAGCAAGCCGGTAACAAGGTAGCGTCTGAACATTTGTTTTTTGGTCAACGCTTTAAGTCCGTTCTGGTTAATGGCAGGCACAATCGCTAGCGCAAGAAGCGGCTTTAGGTTCAGCTACAGATTCGGTCGCAGATGCGGCACTTTCAGCCTTGGGTTTGGAGCCGCCGCCTTTGAAGTCGGTGGCATACCAACCGCTACCTTTGAGTTGAAAACCTGCGGCAGAAAGCTGTTTGGCGAAAGTATCCTTGCCGCACTCAGGGCAAGTAGTCAGTATTGCATCGTTCATTTTCTGCATCACTTCTTTCTTAAAGCCGCAACTTGTGCAACGATAATCATAAATGGGCATCACGAACCTCCTTAAAAAACAAGATTATAACCGAATCGCAGATACATTCTAAGTGGCGGCAAAGTCGCTATTATCAAGCGTCACAAAAACAAAACCGGCATTGCTGCCGGTCTTCGTCACCCCGGAAACTCCATCATTAAAATGGAATATCGTCATCCATATCATTAATAGAGCTGGCTGCAGGACGGCTGGAACTGCCGCCGGAAGACGATTGGGCAGGAGGTGCGCCTCTGTCGTTATCGCTATCTACCACTTCAAAGCTGTTACTACCGCTACGTCCGCCCAACATTTGCATACGATCGCCACGGATTTCGGTGGTGTATTGATCTTGGCCTTCTTTGTTCTGCCATTTGCGGGTTTGCAAGCTGCCTTCGACGTAGATAGCAGAACCTTTTTTCAGGTATTCGCCGCAAATCTCCGCCTGACGGCCAAAGAAAGAAACACGGTGCCATTCTGTTTTTTCCTGCTTCTCGCCGCCCTTGTCTTTCCAGTTTTCGGTCGTTGCGATACGCAGATTCGCCACTGCATCGCCGCTAGGCATGTAGCGAACTTCCGGGTCCGCGCCCAAATTACCGATTAGGATCACCTTGTTAACCGATGCCATGTAACACTCCTTTTTACTGCAAGTTAAAGCGATTCAGAAAATTGTTGCCAGAACCGAACAATTCAATTTTGTGATTATACAGAATAGAGCGGTCTTGTATTTTTGCGTTTTTGGCAGCGCAACATTCAAATTTTCGCGCACAAATAAATTATCTGCCGCACCCCTACTGTGCAGTCACCCAGCATTGCGCTCTTACTTCATCGCCAAGTAAAGGAATAACACGATGATTGTAAAACATATTTAATAATGGGCATAGCTATTGCTTTATAACATTCAGTATTGCTTTACTTGCAGTAGCTTGTTCAAAAAACTCCAATCTCTAACGAGCCCTCGGGCTCGTTTTTTTATGTTCGCTTCTGGATAAGTTGCAGCGCAGCCGGCTCATCCCAGTCATGCAAATCTACCTTGAGCAACACTACAGCTTCCTCTGCCAGCACCACCGCTTCGCGCACACCGCGTAATAGTCCAAGTTGCTCTGCCAAATCTTGTGCACGGGCTGCATCCAGTTCTCTATCCACGTGGAACATGCGGCTTTTAACTGCCATGGGTGCCTGCATACCCAGCGCCAGATATAGCCAGTACGCCATCAGCACACTGCAAAATACGAATACCATGGATGGCCCATAAGAATGCGACAGCCACCCGCCAATTACGCCGCCCAAAGAGAGGCCAAGGGACTGCGTGGTGTTGTAGACGCCGATAGCGGTGCCTTTACTGGCGACGGGGGCGATCTTGGTAATCAACGACGGCAGGCTGGCTTCAAGCACATTGAAAGCAACAAAATAGAGCGTAAGTGAAGTGACGATGCCCCAAAAATGCTCAATAGACGCCGCAAAAAATAGCTGCGCCACCAACATGATGACAATGGCACCCAAGAAGACTTGCTTGAGTTTTGCTTTCTTTTCGCCATAGATAATGGCAGGTACCATCAGCACGAAAGATACCAGCATGATCGGCAGATAGACTTGCCAATGATGATTCACATCTAGATCACCTGCTTTTTTCAATGCGAACGGGACCACCATGAACATGGCCGTTTGCGCTGCGTGCAAGGCAAAAATGCCAAAGTTCAAGCGTAGTAATTGCGGGTTGTGCAGTACTTCTTTCAGCTTGCCGGCACTAGCTTGCGCATCGGAGTGAAAGTGACTGACTGCAGGGTCGGGAATTACGAATCTGACCACCAGCATCGCCAGCAACGCCAATACCCCGGTCAGGCCGAAAATGCCGGTGAGGCCTATCCATTGCCCCAAAGCCGGTCCTGCGACCAAAGACAGGGCAAAAGTCACACCTATGGTGCCGCCTATCATCGCCATGGCTTTGGTGCGGTGCTCTTCGCGTGTCAAGTCGGCCACCAATGCAGTGACTGCGGCGGAAATGGCTCCGGCTCCCTGGATCGCACGACCGAAAATGATGACGTAAATGTCCTGCGCCGACATGGCGACAAAGCTACCCAGGGCGAACAATATCAACCCGAAATAGATCACTCGCTTGCGGCCATAGCGGTCGGAAGCGATGCCGAACGGCAACTGTAATATGGCTTGAGTTAAACCATATGCCCCTAATGCTAGTCCAATAAGAGTGTGGTTGGCTCCGCCGGGCATCTTTTCCGCATAGATGGCGAAGATGGGCAGAATCATGAACATGCCTAGCATGCGCAGGCCGTAAATAGAGGCCAAGCTCATGCTGGCGCGGAGTTCCAGCGGGGTCATTTTTTCGGACAATTGCATGTTTGGGATAACGGTTGAAAAATCTAGTAGCTTTTAAAAATGTAGTTGAGTGTGGGCCTGAATATTGCGTATATTAGCAGGTTGACCACTATCTCGTCAGACAACTGATAAGCAAGGCACATGGAATTCATACGCATACGCGGCGCACGCACTCACAATCTTAAAAACGTCTCACTTGATCTACCCCGCGACAAAATGATCGTGATCACCGGCTTGTCCGGCTCGGGTAAATCTTCGTTGGCGTTCGATACGCTATATGCGGAAGGTCAACGCCGCTATGTAGAGTCGCTCTCTGCCTATGCCAGGCAGTTTCTGGCACGCATAGACAAACCCGATGTAGATTTGATCGAAGGCCTGTCGCCTGCCATTTCCATAGAACAAAAATCCACCTCGCATAATCCGCGTTCCACGGTCGGCACCGTGACCGAGATTCATGACTATCTGCGCCTGCTGTTCGCGCGTGCGGGCGACCCGGAATGCCCTGATCATGGCATCAAACTGGAAGCGCAAACGGTATCGCAAATGGTAGACAGCGTATTAGCACTCCCGGAAGATACCAAGCTGATGATCCTCGCGCCTATAGTAGCCAACCGCAAAGGCGAACAGATCGAACTGTTCGACGAACTGCGCGGCCAGGGCTTTGTGCGCGTGCGCGTGGATGGCAAGATTTACGAGTTGGATAACCCACCCAAGCTCGCCAAGACCACCAAACACACTGTGGATGTGGTGATAGACCGGGTTAAAGTCAAAGCCGACCTGAAGCAACGCCTGGCAGAATCATTTGAGACCGCATTACGTCTTGCAGACGGTCGTGCGTTGGCAGTGGAAATGGATAGCGATCTGGAACATCTATATTCCGCTAAATTCGCCTGTCCGATATGCACCTACGCCCTGCAAGAACTGGAACCGCGCCTGTTCTCGTTCAACAACCCGATGGGGGCATGCCCCAAATGCGACGGCTTGGGCAATATCAGCTTTTTCGACCCTAAGCGTGTGGTAGCTTTTCCTCACCTGTCGTTGGCTTCAGGCGCGATCAAAAGTTGGGATAAGCGTAACCAGTTCTATTTCCAGATGTTGCAGAGTCTGGCCGCCCACTACAATTTCGATGTAGAAACACCGTTCGAGAAATTGCCTGCACAGGCTCAGGACGTCATTCTCAATGGTAGCGGACGCGAAACCATTCCGTTTGTGTATCTCAATGAACGGGGCAAACCCACCATTCGTCACCATACTTTCGAAGGCATTCTGCACAATCTGGAGCGTCGCTACCATGAGACTGACTCGGCCATGGTGCGCGAAGAGCTGGCTAAATACCTTAACTCCAAACCTTGCCCGGAATGCGGCGGCACTCGTTTGCGCATCGAAGCACGGCATGTCAAAGTCGGCGATAAGAACATCCATGAGATTTGTGAAGCGCCGCTGAAGCAGGCACTCACTTTCTTTGGTGACCTTAAATTATCCGGGCAGAAGCTCGCCATTGCGGACAAGATCGTCAAGGAAGTCATCAGCCGCCTGCTCTTTCTCACCAATGTCGGGCTGGATTACTTGTCGCTCTCGCGCTCCGCAGAAACACTCTCCGGCGGCGAGGCGCAACGCATAAGACTCGCTTCGCAGATAGGCTCAGGATTGACGGGCGTGATGTATGTGTTGGATGAACCCTCCATCGGCTTGCATCAGCGTGACAACGATCGTCTGCTGGATACCCTGCGCCATCTGCGTGACATCGGCAATACCGTTATCGTGGTCGAGCACGACCAGGATGCTATTTTGTCTGCCGACCATGTAGTGGATATCGGACCGGGTGCAGGTGAACACGGTGGTCATATCGTGGCTCAAGGAACGCCGAAAGAGGTGATGGAAAATAAGGACTCTCTCACTGGACAATACTTATCTGGCGTAAAAAAAATCAGTATCCCCAAAAAACGTTATGCCCCTGACAGCAAGCGCATGCTGAAGGTAGTCGGAGCATCCGGCAATAATTTGAAGAATGTCTCGCTGAATTTGCCGGTCGGATTGCTAGTATGCGTTACCGGCGTTTCCGGCTCAGGTAAATCGACGCTGGTGAACGACACGTTGTACCGCGCAGTTGCGCAGCATCTATATGGCTCCAGCACAGAGCCTGCGCCATACCAGGCGATACACGGCTTGGAATTCTTTGACAAAGTAGTAGACGTGGATCAATCACCCATAGGCCGCACTCCGCGCTCCAACCCTGCGACTTACACCGGGCTATTCACGCCTATCCGCGAGCTATTTTCCGGCGTGCCTGAATCCAGGATGCGCGGTTACGGCCCCGGCAGATATTCATTCAACGTTAAAGGCGGACGCTGCGAAGCCTGCCAAGGCGACGGCGTGATACGGGTGGAGATGCATTTCCTGCCGGATATCTATGTACCTTGCGATGTGTGCAAAGGACATCGCTACAATCGCGAGACGCTGGAAATCCAGTACAAAGGTAAAAACATCCGCCAAGTGTTGGAAATGACGGTGGAACAAGCGCATGAGTTTTTCAATCCGGTACCGGTGGTTGCGCGTAAATTGAAAACACTGCTGGATGTGGGTTTGGGCTACATTACGCTAGGGCAGTCCGCTACGACACTCTCCGGCGGCGAGGCGCAACGCGTCAAATTGGCGCTGGAGTTATCCAAACGCGATACCGGCCGCACTCTGTACATTCTGGACGAACCCACCACCGGCCTGCATTTCGCCGACATTCAATTACTATTGGACGTAATACACCGCCTGCGTGACCACGGCAATACCGTGGTTGTGATCGAACACAATCTGGATGTGATCAAAACAGCGGACTGGGTG
>DATBPY010000072.1:0-2885 GCA_036561085.1 Methylophilaceae bacterium
ACGCTTAGCGCAAGCTAAACGCGAATGTAGCAAGAAGTAAGGTTGTAATCGTTGTATTTAACCACCTGGTCGCGGGTGGATTTTTAATTATTTGGAGCAAATCATGCATATCGAAATTAACGCCAAAATGCGCGAGAACAAAGGCACCGGAGCGAGCCGCCGCCTACGTCGTGCTGGCAATATCCCTGGGATCGTTTACGGGGGCGGCAAGGATGCCGTTTCTATCGAACTCAACCATAAAGAACTGTTTTTGAAATTCCGTCACGAAGCCTTCCACGCTTCCATCCTGGATCTGATCCTCGATGGCAAGAAAGAACAGGTTTTGTTGCGCGACTACCAAATGCACCATGTACGCACCGAAATCACCCATGTAGACTTTCAACGCGTCAGCGCTACCGAAAAGATCCACGTCAAGGTGCCGTTGCACTTCGTCAATGCCGAAATCGCTCCTGGCGTGAAATTGGGCGGCGGTATCGTCACTCACATCCTGACTGAAGCCGATGTAAGCTGCTTGGCTAAAGACCTGCCGGAATATGTAGAAGTTGACTTGAGCAAGATGGAAATCGGCCAGACCATTCACTTGTCGGAAGTCGTTCTGCCGAAGGGCGTGGAATTCGTTAAGCTGGTACATGGTGACGACTCGGCGATCGCAAACGTGACCAAGCCGCGCGGCATGACCGTTGAAGAAGAAGCGGGAGAAGCCGCACCGGCAGCTGAAGGCGAAGCCCCAGCTGCACCGGCTGCAGAATAAAGCCTGCATTAAAAGCAAAATCCAGGCTGTTACAATACGCGCATTCCGAATTCCGGAATGCGCGTTTTTCTTTATGGGTCTATGGATTTACAAGTGGATTTAAAAAATGGGCATTCAACTTATCGTCGGTCTGGGTAATCCTGGTGCGGAGTATGAAGATACCCGCCACAACGCAGGGTTCTGGTGGATAGATGCGATCTGTCGCGAATATGGCGTCACCATGACTCACGAAAATAAATTCCTGGGACGTGTCGGACGCCTCAAGCTCAACGGCAAGGAAACCTGGCTGTTGACACCGATGACTTTCATGAACGCCAGCGGGCAAGCGGTTGGCGCAGTCTCCCGTTTTTACCGCATTCCTGCAGCAGACATTCTAGTGGTGCATGACGAACTTGATCTGCCTACAGGCACTGCCAAACTTAAATATGGTGGAGGCAATGGGGGGCATAACGGCCTCAAGGATATTAGTAAACATTTAGGCGTTGCCGATTACTGGCGGCTGCGTTTGGGCATCTCGCATCCCGGCGATGCGCGTGAAGTCATCAATTACGTGTTACACAGCCCATCGCGAGAGGAATCCATGCAATTACAATCAGCGATAGACAATACTGTTTCTTTGTTGCCCATGTTGCTGACCGGGGAATTTGAGACCGCGATGCTGAAATTGCATACCAAACCCGCTTGAAGCATCGTTATGACACTATGATGCTAGGGCGCTTAACGGTATAATTAATTTTGCATCAGGTATTTCGATAGTCCCCTTTCAATTAATTTTTTAATTAAACCATATTGGAACCAGAACATGAGTGACCATGAAGAGCACAGCAGCAAATCCATGACCTACCTATACATCGCTCTCGCTATTGTAGGCTTGGCAATTCTTACTATCCTGCGTAAAGCAATTACCCTGCAATAATAAAAATAAAATCTCACTACAGCAGAAACTTCAGTTCATCAGGAACTCATCATGAGCGAGCATCAAGAACACGGCAGCAATCCTTCCATGACTTACCTATACATCGCCTATATTGGGCTTGCCGCGATCATTATCGCAGTCTTGCACAATGCGCTGATGCCGGAAGTTGCAGCTGCCTGTTCTTTGACGCAAATGATTGCAGGTGCCCTAGTACTTTTAGTTTCTTTGAGGATATTGACCAGTCCTCGCGCTTCGTCGATGAGTTATCTTTATTTGTTCCTGTTTCTTCTCGCTGTCATTATTTTCAGTGTCATCTCCAACGCGATCATGCCTGCAACTGTGTCTGACAATTCCGAGTCAGCAGTAGCAGACCGCATCAAGCCTGTAGCACAGGTCGTGATAGCGCCTCCGATGGCAGCACCGGGACAAGGCAAAAGCGGGGAGCAAGTAGTTACCGGCCTCTGCGCGGCTTGCCACGCAGTTGGGGCAATGGGTTCTCCCAAGATCGGCGACAAGGCCGCATGGGGACCCCGCATTGCCCAAGGTTATCAAACGCTGATCCAGCACGCCATCAACGGCATACGCATGATGCCTGCACGCGGCGGCGATGCTTCTTTGAGTGACGAAGAAGTGGCTGGTGCAGTAGCCTATATGGCGAATAAGGCTGGTGCCAACTTTAAGGCACCCCCCTCCAAGTAACTCAAGAATATGGCAACCTACGCCATTGGCGATATCCAAGGTTGTCATACTTCGCTGCAACAATTACTTCGTAAAATTCAATTCGACCCATCTGTAGATCGGTTGTGGCTGGTAGGCGATTTGGTCAATCGCGGTCCGGGTTCACTCGCAGTATTACGCTGGGCAAAGACATTTGAACACTCAGTCATAACGGTGTTGGGTAATCATGACCTGCACGCGCTGGTTGTATATGAAGGGTTTGCGATGGTGCACCGTCTGGATACCTTGGACGAGTTGCTCACCGCGCCGGATGCGCCCTCTCTCTTTGACTGGCTGCGCCGACAGAGGCTGGCTTATGCTCAAGACGATTTTTTATTGGTCCATGCCGGCCTGCTGCCTCAGTGGAATTCAGAGCAGGCGATGCAATTAGCCGGAGAAGTCGAATCGGCTCTCAGCAGCCCGAATTATCGCGAATTTCTGCGACAAATGTATGGAGATCAACCTAATTCCTGGAACGATGATTTATCGGGCATGGATAGG
>DATBPY010000073.1:0-1670 GCA_036561085.1 Methylophilaceae bacterium
AAAGTTGCCGCAATGAGATTGAATACCGGCGAGATCAGCATTTCCAGCACCCCATTGGCAAAGGTATATTGTAATCTGAACTCGACTTTGCAGGCAGTCTCAGTCAGCGGTATGAACTGCCAATTCCCTTCCATCTGGCTGAACGGGCCATTGACCAGAGTGATGTCCATGCGCGTGGGGAACTGTTTGGCGTTGCGCGTGGTGAAATTCTGTTTCACCCCGTGGTAATTGATATGCAGGGTCGCCTCAGTTGCAACTTCCGTGCGTTCGATCAGGTCTACTCCGCCGCACCATGGCAAGAATTGCGGATAGCTTTCCACGTCGTCCACCAGCGCGAACATCTGCGCAGCGGAGTAGGGGACCAGCACTGTTTTCTCGACTTGAGCCATGGGTGTGACGCGATACTGTAAAATAACGATATTCTAAGCCGATTGCCTTCCTTCTATAAATTCATTTTGTGGGATGAAACGCAAGGAGCCGCAAAGCGAATGACGCAGGCATATCTGGAGATAGACAAGGAATGAGCGAGCACGCGACGCAGCGATTCGCCCACAAAATGAATTTATGAGTATTGCGAATAATAAGAAAGCCTTCCACGACTACTTCATTGAGGAACAATTTGAAGCCGGCGTGGTATTGGAAGGATGGGAAGTCAAAGCCATCCGCGAAGGCAAGGTCAATGTTAAAGAGGCGTATGTCATCATCCAGCGCGGTGAGATATTCATCATCGGCTGCCATATCACTGCGCTAGGCTCGGCTTCTACCCATATCCGGCCGGATGCCACGCGCACCCGTAAATTGCTGCTGCACAGCGAACAGATCGCCAAGCTCATCGGTCAGGTCGAACGCGCAGGCTATACACTGGTGCCGCTAGATGTGCACTACACGCGCGGCAGGGTAAAGATCCAGATCGGCCTGGCTAAAGGCAAGAAGCAATACGACAAACGCCAAACCGAGAAAGAACGCGATTGGGTGCGTGAGAAGGCGCGTATTGTAAGGGCACATAACAAATAGCCTAGTTGGCCGTCTCATTCATGATTAACTAACCACCGTTCGCCCTGAGTAGCACGAAGTGCGTATCGAAGGGTGTCTCCTAAGCTTGTCGAAGACCCTGTCATGAGCTTGTCGAAGGCCTTGTCCTGAGCTTGTCGAAGGATGCCGACATATCTCATGGTTCGATACGCGCTTCGCGCTACTCACCACGAACGTGGATTGATTTGCTAATTATCAAAGGTGCGCTATGTTCTGGGTTTATATCTTGCGATGTGCCGACGATAGCTACTACACAGGTCACACCGACAGTCTGGAGCAACGTATCAACCAGCACCACCTCGGTACAACTGATGGGTATACCTCGACCAGACGGCCCGTGACCCTAGTATGGTCGCAGCAATGCTCCACACGCGAAGAGGCCATAAGCGCAGAAATGCAGATCAAAGGCTGGAGCCGTAAAAAGAAAGAAGCCATGATGCGCGGCGATTGGGAACGGGTTTCTCAATTCGCCAAAAAACACTTCTCAACCAAATCCCATTCACTCTGAGCTTATCGAAGTTGAGCACAATTACCCCGTTCGCCCTGAGTAGCACGAAGTGCGTATCGAAGGGTGTCTGAGCTTAAGGGGTGTTCCATGGTTCGATACGCTGCGCTACTCACCACGAACGGAGAGGGAT
>DATBPY010000074.1:0-2167 GCA_036561085.1 Methylophilaceae bacterium
TTGATGGTGGGGCAGATCGAAAAGACCATGCCCGACGGTCGCGTCAAGATCCTGGAATTGAACTGGTCGCCGATCACCGACGGTGCGGATACCACCATACGCCTGTTGCTGTGCGTGCGCGACGTGACTGAGCTGCGCAAGCTGGCTGCCGAAGCGAACGAAAAGAAACGCGAACTGGAGATCATCGGCGAGATCCTGGCCGTACGCCCGGAGAAATTCCACGAGTTCATCGCCAGCGCCATCAAGTTCATCGACGAGAACGAACTCATCATCCGCAAGCACCTGACCCGCAACGACGAAGCGCTGTCGCAGTTGTTCCGCAACATGCACACGGTGAAGGGCAATGCGCGTACTTACGGCCTGCACCACCTGACCAACGAGATACATGAGACGGAGCATACTTATCAGGAATTGCGCAAACCGCTGCCGGATATCGCATGGGACCAGAATGTGTTGCTGAACGAACTGGCCGGAGTGCGGATCTGGGTGGAAAGCTATGCCAGCATCAACGATGTCAGTCTGGGTCGTAAAGGCCAAGGCCGTCGCGGCGATGTAGAGCGCTACCTGATGGTGGACAAACAGGCGATACAAGACACCATCCAACGTCTGGCAACGGTCAACCCCAACAATATCCACGAGCTGGTCGCCGCACGCGATGCCGCGCACAAGGCGCTGCATCTGCTCGGCACAGAACCGATAGGCGAAGCGCTGGATGCCGTGCTGGAATCGTTGCCGTCGCTCGCCAACGAGCTGGGCAAACTGCCGCCGATGATAGAGATCGTAGACAACGGCTATGTGGTGGTCAGCCAGCATGCCAGTACACTCAAGAACGTATTCATGCATTTGATGCGCAATTCCATCGACCACGGGCTGGAGATCCCCGCCTGGCGCCTGGAACAGGATAAGCCCGCCAGCGGCAAGATCACACTGCGGCTGGAAGCAGTGGGAGAGATGTTGCATATCAGCCTCGGCGACGACGGTCGCGGTCTGGCTATGTCGCGCATCCGTGAGTTGGCCGTCGAGAAACATTTGATCGACGACGAAGCCAACTTGGGCGATGACGGGCTGGCGCAGTTGATCTTCCGTGCCGGTTTCTCCACTGCGGAAAAAGTCACTGAAGTCTCAGGTCGCGGTGTGGGCATGGACGCGGTGCAGAATTTCGTCAAACGCGAGCAGGGGTCTATCGAGATACGTTTCACCGACGACGCAGTAGGTGCCGAGTTCCGTCAATTTGAAACCGTAGTGCGCCTGCCCATCAGTTTTGCCAAGCACGTGGACGGCTTTAATTACCGCCAGCATGACGAGTCTGCCGAGAATCTGGTCGAGGCCGAGTTCGGGAATGCCCCAGAAAATACCGTTGAGTTGAAGCATGGCTGATCCCATGAACGATATCCGGGAGCTGGTCAGCAAAGTGCTGGTGCTGGACGAGGGCGGCATGGGTTTCGACAGCCTCAAGGCGTTCTACGAAGAATGCGGCTTGGTGGGTATCCGCGCGCAAAAGAACGATGCTGCCAGCGTGATGACCATACTCAAATCCAATGTCGATCTGGGCGGCATCATGCTCTACGAGCATTTCAACGACAACGGCCTGGCACTGGCGCGCGAGATACATGCCATGCGCCCGGAACTGCCGATCTTTTTGCGCCGCGACACCGTCGCCAGCGTTGCCGGGTTGAGCGAGAAAGATGCGTCGATGTTCCGTTGTGCCTATACCCTGAGCGACTTGCAATTGCTGCGAGATAGTCTGGCGGCATCCATTTTCAACCGCATCTATCCCAACGACCTGGTGCGCGGTATCACCCAGATCACCACTGCCTCGCTGGCATCGGTGTTCCGCGATTGCGACATCGAAGTGGAAACCCCTTATCTGGTGAAAGACCGCATCATCTACGGCGAAGTGTTCTCGATGATCGCCATCGAAAGCAACTGGTGCCGGGGTTACATGATGCTGCAGGCGGAAGAGAACGCGATGATGGGCATATTGCGGCGCACAGCCACAGTCACAGCTACAACCGAGGCGTCAGTGACATTCCGCGATCTGAACAACGTGTTGAGCGAAGCCACCAATCTGGTGTGGGGCGCGTTCAAGAACCGCTACGTGGGGCAGGAGCAGAACAAGGACAATCTGCTGCTGACGCAGGTGCCTATCATCATTAACCATCAGCGC
>DATBPY010000075.1:0-31583 GCA_036561085.1 Methylophilaceae bacterium
CCTGGCCTTACCACCTCATCTATCTGGCCGAAGCTTGCCTGTTGACGGACTGGTCGCAGCAAAAAGGGATAACGCACATCCATGCCCACTTCGGAACGAATTCAACAGAAGTCGTCATGCTGGCTCGTATGTTGGGCGGCCCTAGTTATAGCTTCACGGTGCACGGGCCTGAAGAGTTCGATAAGACCACATTCCTGCACCTTCAAGAAAAGATACGTCATGCCGCGTTCGTGGTCGCGATCAGCTCCTATACACGCAGCCAGCTGTATCGTTGGGCGGATTACCGCGACTGGGGCAAGATCCATGTAGTGCATTGCGGACTGGAACCGGCGTTCTATGACGTGCCGGCGCAAACATTGCCCCAAGCGCCCAGAATGGTATGCGTCGGCAGGTTGTGCGAGCAAAAAGGACAACTGCTGCTGGTCAAGGCAGCGCACCTTTTGGCGCAGAAAGGCATCGATTTCGAAATCGTGCTGGCAGGCGACGGCGAGATGCGTGCGGAGATCGAGCACCTGATCGATATATATGCACTACAAAGCCATATCACCATCACCGGCTGGATCAGCAGCGACCAGGTACGCGAGCAATTGTTACAAGCGCGCGCACTGGTGCTGCCCAGCTTTGCGGAAGGTCTGCCGGTGGTCATCATGGAAGCGCTCGCCTCCAGGCGGCCGGTACTGACGACTTATGTCGCGGGCATCCCGGAGTTGGTACGTAACGGGGAGTGCGGCTGGTTGATCCCGGCAGGCGATGTGGCGGAACTGGCCAAAGCGATGGAGTTACTGCTGGCAGCGCCTCTGTCGCAATTGCAGGAAATGGGTGAAGCAGGGTATTGCCGCGTTATAGAACGGCATGCCGTCGACACCGAAGCCGCCAAACTTGCAGGCTTGTTCCGTAACTTTGCTGAACACGATACCCGCACAGCCAATCAACAGGAGCGACACCAATGGGCCTGATCGAAACTTTATACGTTGTCGTGCTGTTGCTATTGGCGATTCCGGTCATGTTGTTCGTGCTGGAGATACTGGTTTCATTGCTGCCATACCGTCGCCCTTCGTTACAGGAGCATCACCGCTGGCCTACGCTGGCAGTCCTCATCCCTGCCCATAATGAACATCAGGGCATCGCCGCCACCCTCCGTTCTGTCCAGGCCCAGCTCGATGAAGGCGACAGGATGATCGTGATCGCGGATAACTGCACCGACGCCACCGCTGCCATCGCCAGGAAAAATGGTGCGATCGTGATAGAGCGCACCGACCCCGAGAAGCGCGGTAAAGGCTATGCGCTGGATTTCGGAGTGCGTTATCTGGAACAGAACTCGCCTCCGGAAGTCGTCATCATCGTCGACGCCGATTGTATGTTGCAACAGGACTGCCTGACGCTGCTGGCTATCGACGCCATGCACAAGTACAGACCCGTACAAGGGCTGAATCTGGTCATTGCACCTGCGGGAGCAAGCCTGAAAACCAAAATAGCGGAATTCGCGCTGGTGGTGAAGAATCAGGCGCGGGCTTTGGGCTATTACCGCCTTGGGCTGCCATGCCAACTCATGGGCACGGGCATGGCCTTCCCCTGGCAATTGATACGGCAAGCCGATCTTGCCAATGGCCATATCGTGGAAGACCTGAAACTAGGCTTGGAATTCGCATCGCAGGGAATGGCGCCGGTGCTATGCCCGGAAGCAGTGGTACGGAGTCTATTCCCGTTGAATAGGGCAGGGTTGGATTCACAACGCACGCGCTGGGAACACGGACATCTGGGCATGATAATCAAGGAAGGGCCGCGCATGGTGGTTGAAAGCATACGCAATTTCAACCCGGCCACGCTGGCCATGACCCTGGATATGATGGTGCCACCGCTGGCCCTGCTTGCCTTGATAGTGCTTGCAATGGCGCTGTTCAGCGGGGTGATGATGATGGCGACACATACAACCCTGCCCTGGAATGCAGGGTTGGTATTGCTGTTAATGCTGGGTGGCGCAGTGATCCTGGCATGGGCGAGATTCGGCCGTGGCATCCTGACGCTCAGCGACCTGGCTTACGTGCCGGTGTACATGCTGGAGAAGATCCCTTTGTATTGCAAATTCCTCGTCAAGCGGCAGGTCGAGTGGGTGCGGTCTCAACGTGATTAAGGCGACTGGGCATGGCTGAAGAGCATTTCAAGGTTCTGGACGGTTGGCGCGGTATCAGTATCCTGACCGTGCTGGCTTGCCATCTGCTGCCATTGAGTCCCAAGGCATGGCACTTCAACGCTACTGCCGGCTTGCTGGGCATGTCGTTGTTCTTTACCTTGTCCGGGTTCCTGATCACACACTTTTTATTGCACAAGCCCGGCGTGATGGATTTCCTGATCCGCCGCTTCTTCAGGATACTGCCGTTGGCCTGGTTGTATATCGCGGTCAGCCTGTGGCTCTATTCTGCAGATGTGCAGGTGTGGCTCGCGCACTTGTTGTTCTACGCCAACTACACGCCGCTGATGATCCCGAAAGTAACGGATCATTTATGGAGCTTGTGCGTAGAGATGCATTTCTATGTAGGCATCGCCCTGCTGATATCCCTGTTCAGGCAAAGAGGCCTCTTACTGCTGCCGGTGCTGCTCGTCGTCGTCACGCTGTTCAGTATCTATGCTGGTGTGCATGCCTCGATCCTCACGCATTTCCGCGTCGGCGAGATACTGTCGGGAGCGACGCTGGCCTTGATCTATGAGCGCAGGAGGCTGAGCGTCATGGCCGATATCATCGGCAACCTCCACCCTCTGCTGATCGCGGGGATGCTTCTGCTGTCGTGTCATCCGGCGGGCGGTTTCCTGATGTATCTACGCCCGTATTTTGCGGCGCTGCTGGTCGGCATCACCCTGCTCGGCCCTGCACATGGGCTCAGTAAGTTGCTTGAACACCGCGTGCTTGCCTATATCGCCGCCATCTCCTATGCGCTTTACGTCATCCATCCGCTATTGGCATCGTCATTCCTGGGCAGCGGCGATACGTTGCAGAAATACCTGAAACGCCCGCTGCTTTTCGTCGTGTTGTTTACGCTGGCGCATGTCTCCACTTTCTATTATGAGAAACACTGGATCGCACTGGGCAAGCGGCTTTCCCTTTCCTGGAACCGGAGGCTGTGTCTTGAGCCCGGCTAACTTTATGCAACGTATATTCTCCATGTCTGTCTTTGGGTTCTTATTTTCCAGCCTGTCGCTGATCGGACTGCCTGTCTCTGCGGACGAACCGCCATCGCATACCATCTTCTCGCCTAGTAGTTTCTGGTATCAGCCCATTCCCGCGGACGCGCCGTTGCATCCCGATTCAGCCAACTTCGTGCGTGAGTTCCTGCGGCAGAAAGAGCGTTATTACGGGAACGTCACCATCAATTTCACCAGCTATGCCAGCCCGGTCTATTACCCATCCGCAGACACCAAAACTGTGACGGTGACGCAGTGGGATTGCCAGCACAAAGGCCACATGGATAAATCCCTGGCCGAACAATGGGCTGCAGTACCGGTGCCCGACTATGCCAAGCAGGCGGAAGGCTCGGATGCGGAAATGTCGATATACCAGGCTTCCACCGATACCTTGTGGGATTTCTGGAAAGTCCGACAAGTAGATGGGCAGTGGCAAGCATGCTGGGGAGGCAGGATCAGCAATGCCTCGAAAAGCGACGGGATATTCACTTCCTATTACGGCACCACGGCCACCAGCCTGCCTTTCATCGGCGGGCAGATCACTGCCGAGGAACTGGCGCAAGGCGAGATTCGCCATGTGATGGGCATTTCGCTGGTAGACCAGGAGGATTACAAACACTTTTCCTGGCCTGCCCACCGCTCCGACGGAAATAACCCCCATCATGAACCCGACCGCATTCCGGAGGGCTTACGCTTCCGCCTCGACCCCACCGTCAACGTAGACGCCCTGAACATGAGTCCCGTCGGCAAGATTATCGCCAAGGCCGCGCAGAAATACGGCTTCGTAGTGTGGGATAAAGCAGGGGCGCTCTCCCTGCGTGCTCAGAATACTTTTTCCTACACCGCCCAAGGGCAACCCGATCCTTATCAGAAATTGCTGAACGGCACCAAGCCTTACGCCGTTCTTAAAGGCTTCCCCTGGGATAAGTTGCAGTTCATGCCCGTGGATTACGGCAAACCTGACCGGCCCTTATCGCAACCATGAGTCAGGATTTCATGATGACGGCCGGATTCCCAGTGGTGGTCACGACACCGGATGAGCTGGCCGATAGACTGCTACGGCGCATGGCGCAGTCAAAGCAAAGCGTGCTGTTGTTCGCCAATACCAACTTCATCGTGCAATGCAGGCAGTTATTGCCGCGCATGTTGAATGACAATGTCATCATCGTGAATGACGGTGTGGGCATGGATATCGCCGCGCTATTACTTTATGGAAAAAGATTCAAGGCCAACCTGAATGGGACCGATTTCACTCCTTTCCTGATCACAAAATGCAGCCGACCCCTGCGCTTCTTCCTGCTGGGCGGGAAACTCAAAGCGTTGGACGCTGCCGCATGTTATCTGGAGCAAGAGCTTGGCCAAGTGGTCGTCGGTAGTTGCGACGGCTATCAGGGTATGCAAGCGGACGGCCTGGTGCAGAGGATCAACGACTCCCAGGCAGATGTGCTGCTGGTGGCAACAGGTAACCCGAAACAGGAACAGTGGATACTCGATCATTATCGTCAATTGAACGTCAAACTGCTTTCGGGCGTAGGCGCGCTGTTCGATTTCTGGGCGAAGGACAAGCCCAGGGCGCCCGCCTGGGTACAACGCGTCCGGATGGAATGGTTGTTCCGCCTATGCCTTGAACCAAAGCGACTGTTCAAGCGCTACACCATGGATATATTGATATTTCTAATATTGTGTTTCAGATACAGAGGACTTAAGAGCGAATGAAAGTACTGGTAGTAGGCGGCGCGGGTTATATCGGATCGCATATGGTCAAAATGCTGTTGGCCGAAGGCCATGAAGTGGTGATCTTCGACAATCTTTCCAGCGGCCATCGCGATGCCGTTCTGGGCGGCGAGTTCGTATTCGGCGACTTGGCAGATACTACCGCTCTGGATAATGTATTCTTCCAGCATCAGCCGCAGGCAGTCATGCATTTCGCCTCATTCATCCAGGTCGGCGAATCGGTGCGCCGCCCGGATATCTATTACCGCAATAATCTTTGCTCTACGCTTAACCTGCTCGACGCGATGGGCAAACACGGGGTCAGGCATTTCATTTTCTCCTCGACCGCAGCCGTGTTCGGCGAACCCGGTTATGTACCGATCGACGAGGCGCACCCCAGGCAGCCGGTCAATCCTTACGGGCGCTCGAAATGGATGGTGGAACAGGTACTGGAGGATTATGATCAGGCGTTCGGCCTGAAATCGGTTTGCCTGCGCTATTTCAATGCCGCCGGGGCCGACCCCGACGGTGAACTGGGAGAGCGCCACGATCCCGAGACACATCTCATCCCGCTCATCCTGCAAGCCGCATCAGGCCGCAGAAGAGAGATCCAGGTCTTCGGCCGCAATTACGATACGCCTGACGGTACTTGCATACGCGATTACATCCATATCACCGATCTATGTTCGGCGCATCTGCTGGCGCTACAGTATCTGGTGCAAGGGGGCGATAGCGACCGTTTCAATCTTGGCAACGGCGTTGGCTTTTCTGTGCAACAAGTGATCGACGCCGTACAAAAGATCACAAGGACCCGCATTAAGGTGGTCACCGTAGCGCGTCGCGCCGGCGACCCCGCACGCCTGGTGGCGGATGCCGCGCGCGCGCGCGCGGAACTGCGCTGGGTGCCGGTGTTCCCCGAACTCGAAACTATAGTGGCGCATGCCTGGAACTGGGAGTTGAAACAATGACTTTTCCACACGACCATCGCCGAACGGAATATCCAACAGCAGGAATAGACCCATGAAGATCGCAATCGCAGGTACCGGTTATGTAGGCTTATCCATCGCCATCCTATTAGCGCAACACAATGAAGTGGTGGCGCTTGATATCGTGCCGGAGAAAGTGGATAAATTGAATCAGGGGGTCTCGCCGATCGAGGATGCCGAGATCACGGATTATCTCAAGAACAGGCCGCTCGACTTCAGGGCTACTTTGGACAAGGAGGATGCCTACCGGCATGCCGATTACGTCATCATCGCCACCCCCACCGATTATGATGCGGATACCAATTATTTCAACACCAGTTCGGTGGAAGCGGTGATCCAGGATGTGATGGCTATAGCGCCGCAAGCGGTGATGGTGATCAAATCCACCATTCCGGTAGGATTCACCGCCAAGGCACGCAAGCATTACCGTTGCGACAATCTGATCTTCTCGCCGGAATTCCTGCGCGAAGGCAAAGCGCTATACGACAACCTCAACCCTTCGCGCATCGTGGTCGGCGAAAAATCCGCACGGGCGCAGGCATTTGTCGCCTTATTGCAACAAGGCGCGCTCAAGCGGGATATCCCCGTGCTGCTGACTGATAGCTCCGAAGCGGAAGCGATCAAGCTTTTCGCCAATACCTATCTTGCCATGCGTGTCGCCTATTTCAATGAACTCGATACTTACGCAGCTTCGCACGGCCTGGATACCCGCCAGATCATCGAAGGCGTGGGTCTTGACCCGCGCATCGGCAGCCATTACAACAACCCGTCTTTCGGTTACGGCGGTTATTGTCTGCCAAAAGATACAAAACAGTTGCTGGCGAATTACCATCATGTACCGCAGAACCTGATCAACGCCATCGTGCAATCGAACAGTACGCGCAAGGATTTCATCGCCGACAGCATCATCAAGCGCAAGCCAGGCATCGTCGGGGTCTACCGCCTTATCATGAAAAGCGGTTCCGACAATTTCCGGGCTTCCAGCATCCAGGGCATCATGAAGCGCATCAAGGCCAAGGGCATCAAAGTCATCGTTTACGAGCCTGCACTCAAGGACGCGGATTTCTTTAATTCGAAAGTCTATTCCGATCTCGGCGAATTCAAGAAAACCGCTGATCTCATCATCTCCAACCGCTTGAGCAAAGAGCTGGCGGACGTTTCGGACAAGGTCTATACGCGCGATCTGTTCGGCAGCGATTGAAGTCAGGCATGACTAATGCTTTAGAGGGTTGAGGCATCTTTTTTCGATGCGATTTTCAGAAAGGTATATTTATGAAAGCAATGATCCTTGCCGCCGGCAAAGGCACCCGTGTGCGCCCCCTGACCTACGACCTTCCCAAACCCATGATCCCCATCCTCGGCAAGCCGGTGATGGAATACCTGATAGAACATCTCGCCAGATACGGCATCAAGCAGATCATGGTCAACGTCAGCTACCTGCATGAGAAGATCGAGAAATACTTCGGCGAAGGCCAGCGCCTTGGGGTACAGATCGGATATTCCTTCGAAGGCCATACCAATGAAAAAGGCGAGGTGATTCCCAAGCCGGTAGGTTCGGCCGGAGGCATGAAAAAGATCCAGGAATTCGGCGGTTTCTTCGATGAGACCACCATCGTGTTGTGCGGCGATGCGCTGATCGACCTTGATATCACGTCGGCCTTGTACGAACACAGGAAAAAAGGGGCATTAGCCAGTGTCATTACCAGGGAAGTACCATGGGATAGCGTTTCCGATTACGGCATCGTGGTCACCGATGATGCCGACCAAGTGGTGTCGTTCCAGGAGAAGCCTTCCCGTGATACAGCTGTTTCCAATCTTGCCAGTACCGGCATCTACATTTTCGAACCGGAAGTGCTGGATCTGATCCCCAGTGGCGTCGAATTCGATATCGGTTCGCAGCTTTTCCCGTTGCTGGTGGAACGGGGCTTGCCGTTCTATGCCCAGAACCGCTTTTTCAATTGGACCGACATCGGCAAGATCACCGATTACTGGGAAGTTTTGCAGCGTGCGCTGGAAGGCATGGTCGCCGAGACGGTCATTCCCGGCGAGAACCTGCGTGACGGTCTCTGGACCGGTCTCAATACTCACATCGATTGGGAGGGGACAGAGATAGAAGGGCTGGTTTATCTGGGCTCCGGCGTTCATATCGAGGCCGGCAGCAAGATCGTCGGGCCGACCTGGATAGGCAACGGCAGCCGCATTGGCGCCAACAGCGAGATCGTGCGCAGCATATTGTTCGAATACACACGCATTTCCCCGGATGCCAAGCTGGATGAATTGATCGTTTACGGCAAATATACGGTGGATCGTGCCGGCGAGATGTACCATCTGCAGGATCTGGACACCAAATTCTGGGGGGATGCGCGCGACAGGCGCTGGGCGGTCGGCTCTGATATACGTATCTAGTGGCTCCGCAAAGCAATAGATTCGTGCGGGATGCGATCCGTCAATTTTCTCTTCATCCCTGTGACGGTATGATCGCTCCCGCCGGAATGGCGTTCACCGATTCCGTAACCCAGGCATGAGATTCCATCAGCATTACAAACAGACTTTCTCCAGGGCGCCGGTGGCACTTTTTCTGGTCTTGCTTTGCATATGGCGATTCGACCTGCCGTTGGCGAACTGGGTCGCTGAGAGCGTAGATCGTTATGCTCCTTACATCAGAACCACGGCCATGTCAGACCTGTTATTCATCATGGTGGTGGCACTCACCGGTTTAAGCTGGCTGGCCTATTTCCATCTAAGACGCCGGAATATAGACGATACCCATACCATCTTTTTCAGCGTGGCCGGCACTGTTTTGCCCGTTTCTTTCGGAATCAAGATCATCCTGAAATGGATATTCGGCAGAACGGAAGCGCACACCTGGCTGCTGCATCCCCAACTCTATGGTTTTCACTGGTTTGCAGGCACTGAGGGATTTTTAGGATTTCCATCGGGTCATATGCTGGTGTTCACCCCGTTATTTCTGGTCTTATGGGATTTTTTTCCCCGTTATCGCATCTATTATGGAATAGTGTGGCTGTCTCTGGGAATAGCGCTCATTGCGACGGAATATCACTTTCTAAGTGACGTTGTTGCGGGCGCCTATGTCGGGCTGGCGATCTATCAATCGGTGTCCATGGCACTGAACAGATTGAGAGTCGATCATGCCCTTCTGAAACCTGAACGCCTGAGCGTCTGAATAGTTTTGTACTGCCATGAACTGGATCATTAAACTTTGCGCATAGCCTACCCGAGTTCATTCCTGAAACTGCTGTTGATCAGCCTCGCCTTGACGATGCTGCCCTTGCTATTCGCTTTTGCAAACGCGGCGTTATCCCTCGATCGTCTGGCGGAACAGAGCCGCAATACCATCAATAAAGCGACGCAAGTCACCCGCTCCAGCCGCGTACTCACCGAACAGATCACCATCATGGAACGCAGCGCAAGACAGCATCTGGTGTTCGGCGACCCTATCTTCCTGCAGCACATGGCGCTGGCACACCGGCGCTTCCTGGAGTCGGTCTCCGAATTATCGGCACTGCCCCTGGAGCAAAGCCAGAATAACCGCCTAACGCAGATCCGCGCCCAGGAACAGGCACTTTATAACAACGTCAGTAACGACAAGCTGACATCCAAGGATGGCAAGATGATCGTCGACAAATTCATCGGCTTGTCTGCCGCGGCGCAAGTCATCGTCGATGACAATAACCGCCTGATCGATGGGGAATCGGAAGCGCTGGTGAGCATTGCCGGGCGTGCACAGAAGATGTTGCTGTGGCAGACATTGACGCTGATTCCCGTGGCACTACTGGTAACGGCTGCCATCACTTATCTGCTGGCGCAACCTGTGCGTCGTATCGACATGGCGATACGCCATCTCGGCAGCGGAGAATACGACAAGACCATCTCTATCGAGGGGCCGAAAGACCTGCGCAACCTAGGCGACCGGCTGGATTGGCTGCGCAGTCAATTGTTGCATCTTGAAGAACAGAAAAAACGCTTTCTGCGGCATGTCTCGCATGAGCTGAAAACCCCGCTTACCGCCATACGTGAAGGCAGCGAATTGCTGGTGGATGGCGTAGGCGGAACACTCACTCCGCAACAAAGCGAGATCGCCAATATCATATTGGATAACAGCCTGCGCCTCCAGAGGATGATAGAGAACCTGCTTAATTACACTGAGTTGCAATTCAAGGGTCCGCAATTGAAATTGTCGTCGGTCCCCTGTAAACCTTTGATCAACGAAGCACTGGAAAATCACGCTTTAACCGTACACGCGAAAGAGATCACCATCATCCAGTCGATCGAAGATGTCACGATAGAGGCTGATCGCAAGAAACTTCTCGCCATCATCGACAATCTACTATCCAACGCCATCAAATACACGCCCAGAGGTGGCAAAATGGAAATACATTTGCATCGAACTGAAAACGCTATCCATGCAGCAGTCATCGATACCGGGCCGGGAGTCCCGCCTGACGACCGGGAACGCGTTTTCGAGCCGTTCTATAGCGACAGCACTTATGACGGGCTGGTCAGCGGTAGCGGTCTTGGGTTATCCATCGTAAAGGAGTATGTCGTGGCTCATGGAGGCAGGATTTTTTTGGCCGATACAGAATCCGGAGCGCACTTTCAGGTAGTGCTGCCGCTCGTGGTCGAGGTCGTTTCTTGAAGAGGTTCCGCATTTGTATCGCAGCTTGCCTGATAGCGTCGGCGCTGTCGGGCTGCACCGCGCTCCAGAGCCGACCCGGCGGCGCGGACCGTCAAGCAACGTCGGGGACGGCTATCTTCACATGGGGCAGCTATAGCAGCGACCGCTTGCTGGCCTATGCAAAATGGTACGGCAGTTCAACCGCAGACAACCAGAAGATAGAATATACGCAGGTCATGCAAGCGCTTGGCCGTAATGCCAAGGACATCTTGACCCGGCTCAAGGCCGCGATCATTTTCAGCACGCCTGCCGGTCCTTACCGTAATACCGGCCGTGCGCTCGCTTTGCTTAATGAATTACAGCGGGAAAAGCTGAATGATGATGTCATCACTTTTATCGCAGTATTAAAAACCTATGTGGATGACAGGCAAAAATTTGAAGATAATGAGGGCAGGCTGTCGCAGAAAAGCAGATATGAGCAACGCCGGGCAGACGAACTACAACAGAAACTCGACGAATTGAAAAACATAGAAAAGAACATGATCGAGCGCGATCATGCCCCGAACAAATGAAAGAATCCACGCATAGAATCCTCATCGTCGATGACGACCCCGACATTCTCCGTTTGCTCACCCTGCGCCTGCAAGCGGCCAATTACACGGTAGAGACCGCCCCCAATGCTGCCAAGGCGCTGACCATGGTGGCGACCGTGCGGCCTCACCTGGTGGTCACCGACTTGCGCATGCAAGGCATGAGCGGATTGGCCCTGTTCGATACCCTGCATCAGAACGACCCCAGCCTGCCGGTCATCATCCTCACGGCGCACGGTTCCATTCCCGATGCAGTGGAAGCGACTAAACGCGGCGTATTCGCATTCCTCACCAAGCCTTTCGAAAGCAAGGACCTGCTGCAACTGGTGGCTGATGCATTGCGTATCAGCCACCCGGAATTGGTCAGCGAGGGCGAAAGCGATGAAAGCTGGCGTAGCGACTTCGTCAGCCGTAGTTCAAGCGTCGAGTCTATGTTGCAGAAAGCCAAACTTGCTGCTGCCAGCGATGCCAGGATACTCATCCAGGGCGAAAGCGGCACCGGCAAAGAACTGCTGGCACGCGCCATACATAAAGCCAGTCCGCGCCGCAATAAGCCTTTCATCGCGATCAATTGCAGCGCCCTGCCGGAAGCGTTGCTGGAATCGGAACTTTTCGGTCATGTGAAAGGTTCTTTCACCGGCGCCATGCGCGACCAGAAGGGGCTATTCCAGGCAGCGGATGGCGGCACCCTGCTGCTGGATGAGATCGGTGACATGCCTTTGTCTCTCCAAGTCAAGATATTGCGCGTGCTGCAGGAAAGGAACGTAAGGCCTGTAGGCGCCACCCAGTCCATAGCCGTGGATACGCGCATCATTTCCGCGACTCACCGTAACCTGCCGCAGATGATGAATGACGGCGAATTCCGCGAGGATCTGTATTACCGCCTGAATGTGGTCACGCTGGACCTGCCGGCACTTTCGGACAGGCGCGAGGACATCCCCTTGCTGGCTTCCCATATCCTGTCTTTATGCACAAAACGTTACGGCAAAAAGGTTCATGGATTTTCCCCTGAAGCCATGGAGGTGCTGCTCTCGGCGCCTTGGCCGGGCAACATCCGCCAGTTGCAGAACATCATTGAACAGGCGGTGGTGCTCAGCAGTTCGCCGCTGATCAGCGCCGGACTGGTACAAAAAGGGATGAACTGGAAGCGCTTGGGCGATGGCACGCTCTCGTTCGAGGAGGCACGCCGCAGTTTTGAACGTGACTACCTGGTGCGCCTGATGCAAACCACCAACGGCAGTGTGGCCAAGGCGGCGCGCATCGCGCAACGTAACCGCACCGATTTTTACAAACTGCTCGAACGTCACGAATTGATCCCGGCTAACTTCAAAACAGAGCCTGAATCCCAGGTTCGGGGCGTAAACATGGATATGTCCGCAGACGGAGACACATAATAATCTTTTGAAATCAATTTCTTATATTTTTCAGTAATACCGGCGTCGCCCATTGGCGACAAACGCCACTCCCGCAGACATATCCCCTCCTTGCAATAACAATAAGCTTTTGTTTAAAAACAATAAATAAATATGGCATGGCAGTTGCTCCATAAGGACTAATAGCCTTTAAAGGAGAATTACCATGCGCAGATTCAGAACTCACCCGATGGTGCTGATCGCCGCCGTGGCGGTCACTATTTTCAGTATCATAGGCGTGGCCGCGATCACTGGATGGATACCGTCAGCCCATTCCGAGAGAATGGACGAAGTACAGACCGCAACGGCTGACGGCAAGGTGGCTGTCCTCGAACCGCAGACGACCAACTCGTTACGCCCTGACACGGGCTCTAACCGCGCCGGAACGAAAAACCTATCCCCCGCAAACAATGCGAAACAACTTGCATGCAGCAATTGCGGCGTGATCGAGTCTATCCGCCTGGTTCATCACGAAGGCCAGAGCAGCGGCTTGGGTGCAGTGGCCGGGGGCGTCACCGGCGGTCTGGTAGGTAACCAGATAGGCAGGGGCAAAGGCAATGCCTTGATGACGATCATAGGTGCAGGCGGCGGCGCACTCGCCGGGAATGCCATAGAAAAGAACATGAAATCCACCAGCGCCTATGTGACCAAGATACGCATGGAAGACGGCACTTACCGTAGCGTTACCCAAACCAGCCATCCTAAATATGCCATAGGCGACCGCGTCAAGGTGGTCAGCGGTCACGTCGCCATCGTCTGAAGTACAGTTTGCGGCTATACCGCTACGGTGGCTTTAATAGCGGGGTGCGGGTCGTAATTCTCGAGAGTGAAATCCTCGAATTTGAAGCCGAAGATGTCTTTTACTTCGGGATTGATACGCATGGTCGGCAGACTACGTGGGGCACGCGATAATTGCTCGCGAGTCTGATCCATATGATTCAGATAGATGTGTGCATCGCCCAGGGTATGCACGAAATCGCCCAGCTTCAATCCGCACACTTGCGCCACCATCATGGTCAATAACGCATAGGAGGCGATGTTGAACGGCACGCCGAGGAATATATCGGCACTGCGCTGGTACAACTGGCAACTCAACTTACCGTCCGCTACGTAAAACTGAAAGAAGGCATGGCACGGCGGTAGCTTCATCTGGTCCACATCCGCCACATTCCAGGCGGAGACGATCAAGCGCCGTGAATCCGGATTCTTCTTGATCATGTTGACCACCTGCGTGATCTGGTCGATGTGCGTGCCGTCGGGCTTGGGCCAATTGCGCCATTGATAGCCGTAAACCGGCCCCAGGTTACCGTTCTCGTCCGCCCACTCATCCCAGATGCTGACGCCGTTATCTTTGAGATACTTGATATTGGTACTGCCTTGCAGGAACCACAGCAATTCGTGAATGATGGATTTCAGGTGTACTTTTTTGGTGGTCAGCAGGGGGAAGCCCTGTGCCAGATCGAAGCGCATCTGATAACCGAATACCGATAACGTCCCGGTGCCAGTACGGTCTTCTTTTTTGTTGCCGTGCTCCAGCACGTGACGCATCAGGTCGAGGTATTGATTCATAAGCCTTGTTGCATCAGCAATGATCCGCAATAAAACGTTTAACGGCACCTGCGTCGGCTTCCATCACCGCGAAACGCTGGGGCAGGTCTTCCAGGCGGTTCAAAGCGGTCGGCCTTCCCGGACGCTGCCCCAATGCTTCAACGATGGTGTCTTCGAACTTGGCAGGTAGTGCAGTCTCCAATGCCAGCATATTCACGCCCGGCTCCAGATATTCTGCTGCCACTTTCAGGCCGTCGGCGGTATGGGTATCCACCACCACGCTGTAATCCTTGTATATCTGGCGTATGGTTTCCAATCTATCGGCATGGTTGCTGGAACCGGATACGAAACCGTAATCCGCCACCTTGTCGAAATAGCCTTCCGCTTTCAGATCGAACGCGCCGCCTGTATCGATCTTGTCCCATAGCTCGCGCATCTTGGCAGCATCCCGCTCCACCAGGTCGAATACGAAACGCTCGAAATTCGATGCTTTGCTGATGTCCATGGATGGGCTGGAAGTTTGATAGGTATTGGCAGCATCGCGGGGACGGTAGATGCCGGTACGGAAGAACTCGTCCAGCACGTCATTCTCATTGGTGGCGACCACCAGCTTGTCTATCGGCAAGCCCATCATGCGCGCCACATGACCTGCGCACACGTTACCGAAATTACCGGAAGGCACGGCGAAGCTGACTTTTTCGTTGTTGTCTTTAGTCACCGCGAAATAGCCTTTGAAGTAATACACCACTTGCGCTGCGACGCGTCCCCAATTGATGGAGTTGACCGCGCCTATCTTGTATTTGGCTTTGAACTCATGGTCGTTGGACACCGCTTTGACGATATCCTGCGCATCGTCGAACACGCCTTTCACCGCAATGTTGAAGATGTTAGGGTCGCGCAGGCTGAACATCTGTGCAGTCTGGAATCGGCTCATTTTCTGGTACGGCGACAGCATGAACACGCGTATGCCTTTTTTGCCGCGCATGGCATACTCGGCCGCAGAACCGGTATCGCCGGAGGTCGCGCCCAGGATATTGATCTCCTGTCCGGTCTTCGCCAATACATATTCGAACAGGTTGCCCAACAACTGCATCGCCATGTCCTTGAATGCCAAGGTAGGGCCGTTGGAAAGCGACAACAGGTAGAGATTGTCTTTAAGCTTGAAGGTCGGGGTGATGTCCTCGGCACTTTGCCCATCGCAGGCAAAGCCGAAATTCTTTGCGGTATAGGTCTTGTTGACGATATCCAGCAAATCCTGCGCAGGGATGTCATCGATGAAACGCGACAGTACCTTATAAGCCAGGTCACGGTAATTCATACCGCGCATGGCGGTCAGTTCAACATCGGTGAAGCGCGGATAACTTTCCGGCATGTACAAGCCGCCATCCGGGGCCAGGCCGCCCAGCAAGATTTCGCTGAAGGTCAGCGCAGGCGATTCGCCGCGGGTGCTGATGTACTTCATTTTCCCAGTTCTTCCATGCGAATCCGTATCACTTTGCCGGTGATGGCGGGTAGCGCTTCCAGTCCCGCTATCGCACAATCGATATTCTTTTCCAGCGTGATATGCGTCAGTAATACGATATCCGCCTGATCCTCACCTTCAGCAGGCTCCTTCTGGATCATGGCATCGATGGAGATATTCAGATCGCCCAGAATACGTGTCACGTCTGCCAGTACGCCGGGCTTGTCCACCGCACGTAGTCTCAGGTAGTAGGCACTCGACACCTCACCCATGGGCAGGATGGATAGATCGGAAAGCTGGTCCGGCTGGAATGCCAGATGCGGCACGCGTTGATGCGGGTCGGAAGTCGCCATGCGCGTCACATCCACCAGATCGGCGATCACCGCACTGGCAGTAGGTTCAGCACCGGCACCGGCACCGTAGAACAAGGTGGGGCCTACGGCATCGCCTTTCACCACCACTGCGTTCATCGCACCGTTGACATTGGCGATCAGGCGTTTCTCGGGAATCAAGGTCGGGTGCACGCGCAATTCCACACCTTTGTCGGTGCGCTTGGCGATGCCCAGCAGTTTCACCCGGTAACCCAGCTGCTCGGCATAGCCGATGTCTTCACGCGTCAGCTTGGTGATGCCTTCGGTATAGACCTTCTCGAACTGCATGGGGATACCGAAACTTATCGCTGCCAAGATCATCAGCTTGTGCGCGGCATCTATGCCTTCCACGTCGAAGGTCGGATCAGCCTCGGCATAACCCAGTTTTTGCGCTTGTTGCAATACATCCGCAAACGCCAGACCTTTCTCCCGCATCTCGGTGAGAATGAAGTTGGTGGTACCGTTGATGATGCCCGCGATCCATTCGATGCGATTGGCGCTTAAGCCTTCGCGCACTGCCTTGATGATAGGAATACCGCCTGCTACTGCGGCTTCGAAGGCGACGATCACGCCTTTTTTCTGCGCCGCGGCGAATATCTCGTTGCCGTGTAGTGCCAGCAATGCCTTGTTGGCAGTCACCACATGCTTGCCGTTATCTATGGCTTGCAGCACCAGTTGTTTCGCTAGCGTAGTACCGCCGATCAATTCCACCACGATATCCACATTGGGGTCGGATACTACCGACGACGCATCATCAGTCACCGTTACCGTACCGCCCGTGACTTGCTGCGCGCGCGCCACGTCTTTATCCGCCACCTTGACGATGCTGATGGGGCGACCGGCGCGGCGCGTGATCTCTTCCTGGTTGCGGGTCAGCACCGTCCAGGTGCCGCCGCCTACAGTGCCGATGCCGAGCAGACCTACATTGATTGGTTTCATAGATTCGTCGATTTTTTATTATTTGCCGTGCTTTTTGCGGTATTGCTCCAGGAAGCGCGCAATGCGCATCATGGCTTCGGTCAGGTCGTCGGCATTGGGCAGGAACACCACGCGGAAATGGTCCGGTTGCGCCCAGTTGAAACCGCTGCCTTGCACCAGCAACACCTTCTCTTGCAGAAGCAAGTCCAGGATGAACTGCTGGTCGTCTTTTATCGGATATATCTTGGGGTCCAGCCGCGGAAACAGATATAACGCCGCCTTGGGCTTGACGCACGTCACACCGGGCATGGCCGTCAATAGCTCGTAAGCCAGATCGCGCTGTTTGTACAAGCGTCCGGTAGGCGCGATCAGATCGTTGATGCTCTGATAGCCGCCCAATGCGGTTTGAATGGCGAACTGGCCCGGCACGTTGGCGCACAGGCGCATCGATGCCAGCATGTTCAAGCCTTCGATATAATCCGCCGCCCGCTTCTTATCGCCGGACACCACCAGCCAGCCAGCACGGTAGCCGCAGGAACGGTAGTTCTTGGACAGTCCGTTGAAGGTGACCACAGGCACATCATCCGCCAGCGAGGCGATGGAGATATGGGTATTACCGTCGTACAACACCTTGTCGTAGATCTCGTCGGCGAAAATAATCAGGCCGTGATGGCGCGCGATGCTGATGATGCCTTGCAGCGTTTCGGTCGGATACAACGCGCCGGTAGGATTGTTAGGGTTGATGACCACGATGCCGCGCGTGTTGGCAGTGATCTTGTTCTCGATATCTTTCAGGTCAGGCAGCCAGCCGGACTGCTCGTCGCACAGATAATGCCGCGGCGTACCGCCGGACAGGCTCACTGCTGCCGTCCACAACGGATAATCGGGCGCAGGCACCAGTATCTGGTCGCCGTTGTTCAACAATGCATTCATTGCCAGCACGATCAGCTCAGAGACGCCGTTACCGATGATGATGTCATCTATCTGCACTCCGCTGATGTTCTTGGCCTGGGTGGCATGCATCACCGCTTTGCGCGCCGCGAACAAGCCTTTGGAATCGCTATAGCCGGATGCATCCGGCAGATTACGTATCACGTCCTGCACGATCTCTTCCGGCGCTTCAAAACCGAACGGCGCGGGATTACCGATATTCAGCTTGATGATACGGTGGCCTTCGTCCTCCATTTCGCGTGCGCGTTGCAGCACCGGCCCACGGATGTCGTAGCAGACATTGTTCAACTTTGTTGATTTAAGTATAGGTTGCACGGGGTTAGACATCGTTAAAAATATGGTATTTTACTTGGAAAGCCGCGCTACCGTAAGGGCGCTTCTATAAATGGGTCATTTATGAAATTAAGCCTATGAAACTTCATCTGGCAAATCCCGAAGGCAATCACCTGATCACCGGTTACGGGCAAGGCTGGGTGCAGATCGGGCAAGCACGTTTCGAACACAACTTGATCGTGCTGCCGGGGCAACTAGTCCCTGACTGGACTGCCAGGACCTTCGAGGCACTGGACACAGAACATTTTGCCGCCATTGCTGCGCTCAAGCCCGAGATCGTGCTGCTAGGCACCGGCGCTACCCACAGATTTGCTCACCCAAGACTATGGAAAGCACTGGCCGACATTGGATTGGGGCTGGAATGCATGGATACCGGAGCGGCTTGCCGTACCTACAATATATTGATGGCGGAAGGACGTAACGTAGCCGCGGCATTGATTCTCTAAACTCCCTCTCAATCAACTTTTCCCGCCTGCCCATCCTAGCGAGGTACCATCAAAAACCTGCATGCTGGGTGGCATGAGAAACACCTATCCCGCACTATTCAAAAACGGCTTCATGCTTTTTCTTGCATTGATCGCACTACTGATCGCATCGACCTCTCCCAAAATCCAACTGGCGCGCGATATCCGCAACTATCTATTCGTCGTCGATATCACGCAAAGCATGAATGTGCCGGACATGTTGCTTAACGGCGGCAAAATCACCCGTCTTGCCTACGCCCGCCATCTGTTAAGCGAAACCGTCAAAGGGTTGCCGTGCGGCACCAAGGTCAGCGTAGGCTTATTTGCCGATAGCAGCGTAGTGGCGCTTTATAACCCGATAGAAGTATGCGGCAATTTCGATATCATCCAGAACACACTCGCACATCTGGAATGGCGCATGGCCTGGCATGGCGGTAGCCGCTTGCGGCTCGGATTGCAATCGGTTTCATCGCTGTTGTTGACGCTGAAAGATCCGGCGCAGGTGGTATTTTTGACGGACGGCGATGAAGCACCGTCCATGAATGCCATTAGAAAGACCGACCTGACCACATTGCAAAACAGCTCAGGCTGGTTGCTGGTCGGATTGGGTGCGAATGTACCGTCACCTATCCCCAAACTGGATGCCAACAATCAGGTCATCGGTTACTGGTCGCAATATGCCACCAAGATGGATGCGGTATCGGCGGAATCGAGAGGCACGCGCGATGATTCCATCGCCGACAGCCCCAGTGAATATTATCTATCGGCTCTCGATCAAAGCTATCTGATGGAAATGGCAAAAGACCTGGGCGCGCATTATGTACGTGCAGGCGATGCCGAGCATTTACTGACTGCCCTCGACACACTCCCCCCCGCCGGACATGACAAGACGAAGGTGAATATCGCCTGGTTATTCGCGTTGCTCGCAGGCTGCTTAGTCCTGGGCGATCATCGTATTGGACGTCATCTGATTCGCCGCAGCAACGCCTTGCATCATGAAATCGCGAGGTGAGCAACCGGCATACAGCCGGAATGCCCGGCTGAAATGCGACAGATCGTTAAAGCCCCAGCGAAATGCGATATCGGAAATGCGATGCCCGCGATGCGCCAAACCCAGCATGTCCTTGCGGCAGCATTCCAGACGCCGCTGCCACACATAACGCATCAGCGAAGTATGCTCATCCTTGAACAGATCGTTGATATAACGCGCAGACAGACCCACGCCGTTTTCTACCAGAGCGGTATCCATGGCCGGGTCGGCCAGATGCCGCTCGACGAAATCCTTGACGCGCGACAATGACAGCGAGCGACTGCGCGAAAGATTGAAGCTTTGCGGGCGCACCCCGGCAAGCGCCAGCGTCAGCAAGTCCAGCGAGTGTTCGGCCAAAGCCGAGAATTCGCCTTGGCTCAGGCTGGCGGCCTGTTCGGCAGCGCTACGGATAAATCTTGAAGCGACTGCCCCCACACCGCTGTCGCCGGGTATGTGCAAAGCAGTGCAATGCTCCACTCCAGCCAGACGTGCGCGCATTTCGCTACGTGGAATGGTGACGATGATTTTGGAAAATTCGCGCGAACACTGGAGACGATGCGGGCGAGTGGCGTCGTAGATCGCCATATCGCCGGGATTGAGGAAAGTCTCACGCCCATTCTGTTCCAGCACATAACTCCCGGAAAGCAACACCACGCCGAGGTAGGTATCCTGGCTGGAGTGGTAAGGCTCCTGCGCAAAGCGTTCGATGGTAAGCGCATGGGAACGGATCACCGACAACCGCAGCTTTTCCCATTCATAGAACGTCACCTCGTTGAACAGGTCGCCATCTTCGGGCGGCGTCACTTCAACCTTGGTGTATTCGCGCCGTATCATATCCTCCAGCCAGTCGCGTCTATCGCGCTGTGCAACGTCGGCGGTCGAGAGGGTGAATCCATGCGGTGCAACCATCTGGCCCATCAATGATCCTCACTTAAAAAAAGTGTGCTTGCAGTGCAAGCACCATGTTAAGCGCCGCAAACTGCGCTGTAAATGGGAAAACCTCCGTTTCAGTCAAGTTGCTGCGCTGACGCAAGCAGGCGGCTGAACACGCATTGTCTGCATACTGGTTGATCACCAGATAACCCCCGGTGCTTATATATATAAATACGAGGAGAACAGCATGCAACAGGATAGACACGCAGGAAACGTGGTATTGCTCAGAGGGGCCACATTATGGATGTTGATGGCGCTACTGCTGGCTTGGTGCCTGGTAGGGCTATATAACAAGGTACCTTACCTCGACGTCATATTCGCGGGCAAAGTCAGCCGCGTATTGCAATCGCACTTGGATTTCCTGATCATGAGTTCGCTGATCCTGGGCTACTATGCCGCCAAAGTCACCTTGCCCTGGCATGTGCGCTGGGCCATGGTGATCGGTGCTTTCACCAACTCCAGCCTGTTTCTGCTGGAAGCCATTTTCCCCGCGCTGGACCCGACCATGGCTAACCAACCCAGCGTAGGCATATGGTCGCAGGTTTTCACAACCTACCTATTTGCCAGCCTGCTCACAACCAGTTATGGTTTCGGTAAAGGCGCGGTGATTATCTTTCTGTCCACGTTCAAAAATACCCCCGAACATTAAGGGATAATCATCATAAACACTAGGTACAAAAATCATCTTGCCCGGCAAAACTATACAGGTTAGTATAGGCAAAAATCACCTAAAACTTACAGACGTAAAAGGGAGAAAACTTTGGATAAGCAACTCACCGATTGGCGCGAACAGGCGACACAACTTGAGAAAGAGATCAATCAAGTAGTAGTCGGCCAACAAAAACCGGTGCGCCTGATCACCACGGCTATTTTTGCGCGCGGACACGTACTGTTGGAAGGTGATGTGGGGGTGGGTAAGACCACCCTGCTGCGCGCTTTTACCCGTGGCATCGGCGGCGGTTACGAGCGTGTCGAAGGCACCATCGACCTGATGCCTACCGATCTGGTGTACCACACTTATCTGGGTGAAGACGGTCGGCCGCACGTAGATGCCGGCCCGCTGCTGCGTAGTGGCGAGAACCTTGCAGTATTCTTCTTCAACGAGATCAACCGCGCCCGTCCGCAAGTGCACTCCCTGTTACTGCGCGTGATGGCGGAACGCACCCTGTCTGCATTCAATGCCGAACATAAATTCCCGCACATGATGGTGTTTGCCGACCGCAACCAGGTGGAAAAAGAAGAGACTTTCGAAATCCCCTCGGCAGCACGCGACCGCTTCATGATGGAGATCCCTATCGTGGTGCCGAGCGAAGCCGACATCATGGAATCGCTGATGTTCGATACGCGTTATCACGATGCCGATAAACTGGTGGAAAACGTCAAACAGGACATATTGCATTTCGACAAACTGAATAAGATCGCAGCAGTATTGCAAGACGAGATACAAGCCAGCCCCACCTTGCGCCAATATGCATTGAACCTGTGGCGTGCCAGCAAAGAACCTGCAAAATTCGGCGTGTCCGTGGAAGGTATAGACGTCAACCGCCTGGTACTGGCCGGAGCCAGCCCGCGCGGTATGAGTATGATGTTGCGGGCGGCACGGGTGAATGCGTGGCTCAACGGACGCGGTGCCATCCTGCCGGAAGACATCCATGCGGTTTATCACGAGACCATCGCCCATAGACTGGTGTTCAGTCCGATATATGAAATGCGCCGTACCGAGATCGCCCGTGAGCTGCTGGGCAATACGCTAAAAGCTATCGCCGCACCTTAACCGGTCAACTTGCGCGATGACTCCGCAACACCCTGCTAAAGAATTCACCTACCACATCGGTTGGCGTTCGCGTGGGCGGCATCCCGGCCGCCACACCAGTGCGCAGACCGGTTTGGGCATGGAGTTCCGCAACCACGCGCCGCTGATCTCGCACCCCGATCCGCGTCGCATCGACTTACGTCAAACACTACGCGACCCTTTCGAGCAGGTATGGGTGCGGGTATTCAACCAGAAGAGCTCGGTTCCGGTATTCGTCATTTGCGATCTATCCGGCTCCATGGGTTTCTCCGGCCATGCACGCAAACTGGATATCGCTTCAGAGATCACCGCCGCTGCAGCTTACTCTGCCCACCGCGTCAACGACCCGTTCGGCTTTATCGGCTTTGACGACACTGTACGTGAGGACTGGGGCTTGATCGCCAGCAATCGCGTGCATGGCGCGATGGAGATCGCGGAACGCCTCAGGCATTATCATCCGCCGCATGTGGGTGCCGACGGCCTGATGGGTGTGACCGATTATCTGAAACGCGAACGTTCGCTGATTTTTCTGGTTTCTGACTTCCACATGCCGTTGGAAACACTGGAGCGGGCATTGACTCCTCTTGTGCGCCACCACGTCGTGCCTATGGTGCTGTGGGATGCAGCCGAATACCGCAGCCTGCCCGATTTCGGTATCGCCAGCATTGCCGACGCCGAGACCGGCGCCAGGCGTACCCTGTTTTTGCGCGACAGTTACCGCGCGCGGATCTTGCAAGCGTTTGAAGACCGTCGTGCAGCACTGCATAAATTATTTATGCGCCATCAGATGCCGCCGTTCTACATTGAGAACGGTTTCAATGCTGATGACCTTTCCGAATACTTTTATCAGTTCGTGGCCTCATGAAAAAACTACTCATACTGCTATTACTCGTCATCAATCCCCTGCTCGCCGTGGCGATGGAGGGCATCACCCTGCCGCCGCAAGATAGCCGCATCAGTCTGCAGGTATTCAATCCCGAGCGCGATGTGGCTTACACCATAGGCGAACTGGTGCCGCGCACGGTAGTACTGGAAGCACAGAAACCGCTCAAGCTGGTGGATACTTCGCTGCCTATTCCCGGCTATGAAAGACGCTGGAAAGGCCAGGTGACCGGTATCGAATTGCACAGCATCACCAAAAGTCAGAGCCTGGGCCTGGGCAGCACTGTCTACATCCTTAATCTGACCTACCAGGTCTTCACCAGCAGCACGGTTACCAGACCCGCATTCCTGCCTGCCGAAACCATCAAGTTCACCGATGGCAAAAACATCATCAGCTACCGCATTCCGGAATGGGGATTCCGCATCTCGCCTATCGCCTTATTCGGTACGGTGAAAGTGGAAGCCGACATGAGCAAGTACCGGGGCCCGATACTGCTCGACCCCACCCCGCAACAGCAGCATCTGAAGATACTGCTCACCATTTTCGGCATTTCCCTGCTCGGCCTGCTTTATATACTGGGTATGCATACCTGGCTGCCGCGCATGGGCGGCCCTTTCGCCAGAGCCTATCGCGACTTGCGCAAGTTGCCCCATACACCGCAGGGTCTGCAACAAGGCGTGGAACGCGTGCATAAGGCATTCAATCTTACTGCCGGTACCAGCGTATTCAATGCTGAAAACTTCATTTCCAGCAAACCTGCATTCGCCGGGCTGAAAACAGACATAGATCAATTCTTCGGCCTGTCGCGTACCGTATTCTTCGAGCCTGAAGCTGCCACCGGCATCCAGCAACCGGAAGCATGGTTGAAGCGCTTTTGCCTGTCGTGCCGTAACTATGAACGCGGCATGAAGTGATATGAGTTTCACTACGCCACTGGTATTGCTATTGCTGCCGCTTGCATTGCTGCCGCTGATGCTGGAACGCCACCATAGCCGCGCCTATTCCTGGCTGGATTTGATCCCGCGCGATCCGCTCTCCGATCTGACCGGTATCCTGCTTAAAGTGTTGGCCGTGATCGCGCTGCTGTTCATCATCCTGGGTGTTGCCGGGCCACACACGGCGCAACAGCAGATTAAGAAAATAGGCGAAGGTGCTCAGTTAGTTCTGGTCATGGACAGAAGCGCCAGCATGGACGAACCGTTTTCCGGGGCCACCACCGGTCGCGCCGGCGAGACCAAGTCAGGCGCTGCCAGCCGGCTCATTACCCAATTCTTCGGCCAGCGTAAAAGCGATATGTTCGGCCTGGTCACTTTCAGTAATTCCGCCATGTATGCTCTGCCGCTGACGCAGAACCGCGAAGCAGTGCAGGCCGCGATCTCGGCAGCGGGCGGAGCGGCATTATTCCAGACCAATATCGGCAGCGGCTTGACCATGGGCACCAGCCTGTTTGCCAATATTCCGGATTCCGGCTCGCGCGTGATGATATTGCTGTCCGACGGCGGTGGCCGTATAGGCTCCGATGCACAGCAGAAGATACGTGACTGGCTCGATAAATTCGACATCACCTTGTACTGGATCGTGCTGCGCGAACCCGGCGGCCTGAGTATCTTCGATGAAACCTACAAACCCGACCCGGATAAGGCATTGCCGGTTGAGATCGAGTTGTATGATTTCTTCAAGACCCTGCGCTCGCCGTTCCACGCTTATGAAGCAGACGACCCGAAGTCGCTCGCATCGGCCATCAGCGATATCGACCAGAAAGAACGTAAACCGATACGCTATTACGAACAAATACCGGGGCGCGACTTTACCCAACATTGTTACTTCATTGCAGCTTTAATGATCGCGCTGCTACTTACCGTCAAGTATCTGGAGGTCAGGACATGGCATTAACCCGCTTTACATTCAATCCAAGTCTCAGCGCAAAACAGCTTACCTGGATCTGCGCGACCGTCGCCATCCTCAGCGGCTTGGGAGCATCTTCCGAATATACGCGCCTGCGCCAGATCAGGGCTTTCAATCTGGCCGTCACACAAGGCGCCTCCCCTGCGACGGACAGACAAAGCTATGAAGCCAAGTTTGCCACTGCGCTGTGGCTGGCAAAAAACGGACGTTTCAAGGACGCATCCCTGTTATTCATGCAAATAGCCGACCAGGGAACTCCCAGCCAACGTTCTGCGGTGCAGTACAACATGGGCAATATCTTTTTCTTGCGCGGGTTGGCGATCAACGGCATCAACTTAACGGTAAAGCCCGAGACTGAATATCTGTTCCGTCAGGCCAAGACTTCATATCAGCAATCGCTACGCCTGGACAGCGAACATTGGGACGCACGTCATAATCTGGATCGCGTGGACGGCATGCTGCCCGAAACCCCGACCCCAGGCGTGGGCGGCGACGACAAGCCTGGCATCATCATGGGCGGCATCCCGGTTGGCTTACCTTAAAAACCTGGATTTTTGGAGAGATTCATATTCATGTTTGAGTATCTAAGAACCCACCGCGATTCTGCACTGATGCTAGGCGCGCTATTGCTGCTGATCGCAGCAATGCTGCGCCCTACCGTGCCGCTCAAGCACAACATCTACAGTTACATGCTGGTGGCTGATATCACCCAGAGCATGAATACCGAGGATATGAAGATCAACGGCAAACAAGCCAGCCGCATGCTCTATATGGAAAAGATGATGCATGAGATCGTGGCCTCACTGCCATGCGGTACCAAAGTGAGTCTGGCGCCATTTGCCGGGGTCAGTGTGGCGCCGTTGTATAACCCCATCGAAGTGTGCGATAACTACGCAGTGATACAGGAAACCATAGACCATCTGGATTGGCGCATGGCCTGGTCGGGCAACAGTCGTATCCGCGATAGCGTTCTTTCTATCGCGCGCTCCATCCGGGCATTCCCTGAACCGGCGCAAGTGGTGTACTTTACCGACGGCGAAGAAGCGCCGCGCTTACATGTGTTCAATACACGCGACCTGACCGGTTTCCAGGGTGCCGATAGCTGGTTATTCGTGGGTATAGGCAGCCTGGATGGCGCTGCCATTCCCAAGTACTCCGAGAAGAATCAGCGCATAGGCTATTGGGCGAATGAAAGCTTCGCCTTGCAACCCGGTGTCGCGCAGATATCCGAACAGAACATAGGCACGCGCAACGACAGCGTCGCCGATGGCGCGGACGACCGCTTCATCGCGAAACTGGATGAAGAATATCTTAAGTCGTTGACCAAAGAGATCGGCGCGGATTATGTCAGAGGCGACAGCCTGCAATCGGTGCTGCATGCCATGACACTGCAAAAACCGGCAAGACGCGACATTGCACCGTTCGGCATACACTGGATATTGGCACTGTTGGGAGGGTTGATATTGTTATTGGCCTATATCCCCAAGCACCCGCTGGCGGTATTGAAACACCGCTTGATGCTGCTCAAATCTTGAGCAGCTTTTAAGTCAATCGACTCTATTCTTCTACGGTAAGCGGGATCTTGATGCTCGCTTCCAGACCGCCTTGCTCATGATTACGCAGCCGTAGTTCGCCGCCATGCAAGTGCGCAATACGCGCTGCGATCGCCAACCCCAACCCCGCTCCGCCATCTTTGCCTCGTGCAGGATCAAGCCGCTCGAAAGGCCGCAGCAAACGTTCGGCTTCTGCATCCGGCAAACCCGGCCCGCTATCGCGCACGCTCAATATCCAATCGTATCCCTGCCGCCAAGTGCGTATCCTGACTTTGCTTTTACCATCGGGGCCTTTGCCGTAATGGAACGCATTATCTACCAGATTGGTCAGCATGCGCTGCATCGCCAGACGCCTGATCTTGACGTCGGGCAGGCCGCCCAACTCCAGTTGCACCGGCTTGCCGGAGCGCATGTAACGGCTGGAGACATCGCGCACCAGGTCATTCAGGCTGATGGTGACTTCTGCTTCGCCTTCGGCGCCCCGCACGAAATCAAGGAACTGACCGACAATGGCATCCATGTCGCCGATATCCTGGATCATGCCTTTCTGGAAAGGCTCTGCCTCCTGGGGCAACATCTCCACTGCCAGTCGCAACCTGGCCAAAGGCGTGCGCAAGTCATGCGAGACACCTCCCAGCAACAGATTACGGTCAGCCTCGGCATGCGCCAGAGCATCCACCATTTCATTGAATGCATGGATCACGCGCGTGAATTCTTCAGCACCCATCTCCGGCAATTTGCTGGCGGGTTCGCCGCGCCCTATCGCATCCGCGGCTTCCGCCAACAGATTCAACGGACGGTTGATACGCGTCATCAGGAACCATGCGCCGAACAATGACAGCACGCTGACCACGCCCCCCCATTCGAACCATTGCAAAGGAAACGGGTGGCTGGTCTGCACCCGGGGGATCACGGCCCAATAAGCGTCGCCGAAAATGGAGAAACTCACCCATACGCCCGGCAGCCCGAGGTGATTCACTGCCATCACGGTATTGACCCCTAATTCCGCACGCACTTTTTCCGCGATCAACTGGATCAAGGGGTCGTCAGGCAGGGGTTCAACTTCTTCGAAATAATCGATGGGATAAACGCGTATGCCTTCGCTTTGATTCAGCTCTTGCAGCAAGGGCAAGCGCCGCTCGGCATGGGCGGCCAACAGCGCGGCGCGGGTCAGGTTGACGGTACTGATGATCTGCAATGCACCGGCTTTAGCACGGGGGTCCAACTCGAAATGCTCGAACAACTTGAGAGCCGCCACCTGGCCGGTGACCAGCAGGAACAGCATCAGCAATACGATACGAACCTGTAACTTACGCGGTACAAATTTCAACTGGGGGTTCCTTCAGGCACGAAAACATAACCTATGCCCCATACCGTCTGGATGTATCTGGGCTTGGACAGGTCCGGTTCCAGCATTTTGCGCAAGCGCGAGATCTGCACATCCACGCTACGGTCGAACACTTCGAATTCGCGACCGCGCGTCAGCTCCATCAGCTTGTCGCGCGACATCGGCTGGCGGGGGTGTTTGACCAATACATGCAACAACGAAAATTCGGCGCTGGTCAGCGGCAGCAATTCTTCGCCTTTGAACAGGCGACGCGTATCCAGCTCTAGGGTGAATTCCGCGAACTGCACTTTCTCCACTTCCAGCGAAGGCGCGCCCGGCGTGATCTCCACTGCGTGACGACGCAGCACGGCATTGATTCGCGCCATCAATTCCCTGGGGTTGAACGGCTTGGGCAGATAGTCATCCGCGCCCGTTTCCAATCCCACGATGCGATCCACGTCGTCGCCTTTGGCAGTCAGCATGATGATAGGCAGATTCTCGCCTGCGTTGCGCAAACGCTGGCAGATCTCCAGACCACTCTCATTCGGCAACATCCAGTCCAGCACCATCAGATCCACCCGCTCGCGCAGCAACAGCTTATCCATGTCGGCGCCGTTAGCAGCGACCAGCACCGCATAACCCTGTTCGGACAAATAGCGTACCAACAGATCGCGCAGGCGGACGTCATCGTCCACCACCAATATACGTTTATTCATAGTGCGTATATTATCCCGCTGCCGAAGCAAATACACTAGAAAGTAATAACAGGTTTTTCTCTTACAACTGATTACAATTCGCCTGCCATCCGCCCTGCCCTGACTATTTCACATTCGACCGATTCGCCGTAATATGTTCGGTTATGAAATATGCTTATCATGCCTGTTCGATGGTTTGTTCTATTGCCTTCTCCATCATATGCCTGATGATGTTCTCATCAGGGGTGAATGCGGGAAGTGCTGCACAAGGCTTGGAACAACAGGTCAGCCCGGATGAACGGGAACGCATGCACAAAGACCTGGATGACTACGCGACCAAGACTTATCCAGAACGCCTGGAAGAACGTCGTCACAAGATGCAAGACCGTTTCACCCAAGCCGACCTGAACGACGACAATGTGATCTCGCGTGACGAAGCAGAACAACGACTGCCGGGACTGGCTAATCATTTCGATGAAATAGATACCGACAATGACGGCACCATCAGCCGTGAAGAACTACAAACCGCTGAAGACAGGATGCGCGAAGAAAAAGCACGCAAGTTGAAAGAGGCGAAAGAACAGAATGAACAGTTGGCGCGTCAGGAAGCCGATGCGGATACCCCTGTTGTGCCCAAGAAAAAACATGTCAAACACCACCCTAAAGCGCCACCGCCCGAAGACACTAAACCCACGTCCCCGGATGAGAGCAGCGAAGGTTCTTAACCTCGCCCCCATTTCAACCATACCCGCAACTGCCTGAATCCATCTGCCGGTAAAGCATCGGGCACAAGCACCACATGTTGCGGCCAACGCTTGTTACTCAAACGTAAATTCAATACCGTTAAATACGGCGCCACGAAACTGGTACCCAATAATGTGGCTTCCAGCCAATCCCCATCACGTTGCCGGATCGAGAATTCGCCCTTTACGTTGACCCGTAGCGCCACGATGCCAAGCCGCAACGCTTGCCGGACGGATAATGCCATGCTGGCGAGGACGACTGCACTTAAACCGGATCGTATAGTCCAACTCACCGGTAAGCTCCATAACACGATCAACGCCAGCAAATGCGCCATAACCAATAAGGCGACAAGTCGATGGGAAGGTCGCAAGGAAATCTGGATGGGTTTAATCACGATTCAATCAAAGTCTAATCAAAAATTATTAACGTTATAATCCGCATATGACAACGACTCTCTGGAAAGATCAATTAGCTGCAAAAAGCGCCGTGATGCATGACGGCCACGTCATGCATTTTGGGGATGCCGCGGCAGAACTGCAAGCTGCCGCCCACGGTAATATCATCGCCGACCTGTCGCATCTGGGTTTGCTGGAAGTCGGCGGCGAGGATGCAGTGAAATTCCTGCAAGGCCAGCTCACCAACGATGTCAGTCTGCTCAATGGCAACACCAGTCAGTATGCGGGTCACTGCACACCCAAAGGCCGGCTGCTGGCGATACTCCTGGCGTTCGCGCATTTCGACCACCTGCATCTGCAACTCAACGGCGCATTGACCGAGAGCATCATGAAACGCCTGAAGATGTATGTAATGCGTTCCAAAGTCACGATAACAGATGTATCGGACAGCATCATCCGTTTCGGCGTGGCAGGCAATGACACCCCAGCCGCCCTCGCTAAGATATTCGAGCGGGTTCCCAGCCAGATACACGAACTGATAACTATGCAAAATGGAGCATTGATCCGCTTGCCGGGCGCTATTCCACGTTACCAGGGCTACGCCAATGCGGAGAACATGCCGGAGATTTGGGCGCAATTAAGCAAAACCTGCAAACCGGTCGGGTTCTCGTGTTGGGAATGGCTGGAGATACAAGCCGGTATCCCAGACATCACCCCTGCAACGCAGGAAGAATTCGTGCCGCAGATGGTGAATCTGGATGTACTGGACGGCATCAATTTCAAAAAAGGCTGCTATACCGGACAAGAGATCGTCGCGCGCACCCATTACCTGGGCAAAGTGAAACGCCGTACCCATCTGGCGCACATTGCCACAGACCTGATGCCGCAAGCGGGTGACGATCTATTCGGCGAAACCGCGGACAGCATAGGCAAGATCGTCCGCGCCGCACCTGCACCGCAAGGCGGTTTCGACGTGCTGGCGGAATTACGCCTGGAAAGCGTAGAAGCTGGAGCTATACATTGGAAAGCGCAAGACGGCGCCGTGTTGGAATTGCGAGAATTACCTTACAGTTTGTCGTGATTACAACTTATGGCTTGTGATTGCCTATGGCTCCCACCGGGCCGACAGCAGGAGCTTTAACCACAGGCGCGGCTGGCTTAGCGACTGGAGTACCAGCCCTGGGAACCAGGATAGGCGCAGCGTCCGGCGTAGTCATACCACCGCTGTCCATTACCTGGTAGAACACTTCATCATTCTTCACCATGCCCAGTTCCGACCTTGCCCGCTCTTCAATTGCGGCGAGGCCCTGTTTCAGGTCGCGCACTTCGGCATCCATGCCGTCATTGCGTGCTTTCAGGCCGTTATTGACTTCGACCTGCTTATCTATCTGCCGGCTTAGATCCCATACCCGCAACCAACTGCCTTTACCTATCCATAGCGGATATTGCAACGACGCGATCAGAACCAGCAGCGCTAATGTCAGCCAGCGCATCAGCCCATCAACTGATAGAACGCGCTACGACCGGGATAACTGGTGGCTTCGCCCAGTTCTTCCTCGATGCGCAGTAACTGGTTATATTTGGCGATACGTTCGGAACGCGACAAAGAACCCGTTTTGATCTGCAACGCATTGGTCGCCACGGCGATATCGGCAATGGTGGTGTCTTCGGTTTCGCCGGAACGGTGCGAGATGATGGAGGTATAACCGGCGCGCTTGGCAGTCTCTACCGTTTCCAGGGTCTCCGTCAGCGTACCGATCTGGTT
>DATBPY010000076.1:0-2143 GCA_036561085.1 Methylophilaceae bacterium
CCGCCTTCGCCTACGGAAAAATTCAGATGGCCGTGTATGGCGAATCTTTGGTTCAGGTTGGTGACTTCATCCATGACTTCTCCCTCTTAATGCATCTGTTGTTTTTAACAGGTGCTGCAATAAATGCTTATTTGAGATGCAATGCAAGGCGCACGGCACACAGAAACCGGAATGTACACCTAGTACATGAGGATTTCGAGTACCGAGCAACGTCGCAATGCGCTCAAAGAAGCGTTTAGTGTAGTGCCTGTTTCTCGAACCTACCGAAATGCAACATGATGGTGGGTAAGATGAGTAAATTTAACATCGTTGAAGTGATTAAACCACCGACGATGATGGTGGCCATCGGGCCTTCGATCTCGCGTCCCGGCTGGCCGCTGCCCAGAGCCAGCGGTAGCAGCCCCAGCCCGGTCACTAATGCGGTCATCAGGATAGACGGCAAACGCTCCGACGCGCCGCGTATGCAAGTCTCCAGCCCCCACTCCATACCTTCTTCATCGATCAGGTGCTGGAAGTGCGACACCAGCATGATGGCGTTGCGCAGGGTGATGCCGAATAGCGTGACGAAACCCACCAGCGAGCCCAGCGATATCCAGCCGCCGGTGAACATGGCGGCCAGCACACCGCCTATCAGCGCGAACGGCAGGTTGGCGAAAGTGAGCAGCAGGTTGCGCAACTGTCCGAAAGCGATGTACAGCATCAGGAACACGCCCACCCCTGCCAGCAGCGAATGCACGATCAGATCCTGGCGCGACTTGGCGTTGGCTTCGGCCTCACCGGTATACACCGGATAGTCGCCGGGTGTGAACTGTACTTTTTCTGCGATCTTTTTCTTCAGCTCGGCGGTAAAGGCTTCCACATCGCGGTTCACCACGTTGCAGGTCACCGTCTGGATGCGCTTGGCACCGTCATGCAATATCTTGGAACGGCCGTTACCCTCAGTGATGTCGGCCACGTCTTTCAGGCGCAATATCCTGCCGTCCGGGTTCTTCAAGGGCAGATTCTGCACCTGGCTGATGCTGCGCCGTGCCGACTCTTCAAGCACCACGGCAACGCCGATGACTCGGTTTTCCTGATACACCTGCCCGGTCTGCACGCCTTGATAAGCGGCCTGTATGCTTTCCAGCACATCCATGGGTTGCATGCCCCATTGCGCCAGCTTGTCGGTACGCAGGCGAATATTCAGTTGCGGCGTGCCGGGCGGCGATTGCACTTCGACATCGGTAGCGCCGGGGATAGCGGCCATGACACCGGCAACCGCTTGTGCGTCCCTATCCAGTCCGTCCAGATCCTTGCCGTAGATGTTGACCACGGTAGAGGCGGTATAGCCCGAGATGGTCTCTTCTATGCGCTCGGTAAGAAAGGTATTCACTGCGAAATTGACACCGGGATAGCTATTCACCGCAAAGCTGACACCGGGAAAACCCGCCAGCGTGGCCCTTATATCTTTCAAGATGCGCGTCTGCTTTTGACCAGACAGCGTGCCGATCTCGACCTCGTATTCGCTGTAATGAGTACCGAAAGTGTCGGCACCGTTCTGCGCGCGTCCCACCCATTCTTCCACCGAACGCACGCCGTTGATCTTAAGCAGTGCGGCAGTGACCTGGTTGCCGATACGCATGGTCTCGCGCGCCGAAGTGCCGGGCACGGCGGTCAGGTGCAGAATGTAATGACCCTCTTTCAGGTCGGGGATGAACTGCCCACGGAACAAAGGCAGCAGGCCCAATCCTAGTGCGATGAGGATGGCAGTAATGCCGATAGTGGCCTTGTAATGCTTCTCTATGCTGCGCAATGCGTTGACGTAATGGCGTTTGAGTACTCTGATCGGCGGCGAGTCTTCGCTTTCCAGCCGGGCATCGGACAACAGCAGGTAACTCAGCGCAGGCGTTAGCGTCAGTGCCACCACCAAAGAGGCCATGATGGCGAAGATGTAGGATAGCCCCAACGGCGCGAACAGTTTACCCGCCACGCCGGACAGCGTGAGTAGCGGGATGAATACCATGGCGACGATGAAGGTGGCATAGACCACCGAACTGCGCACTTCCATGGAAGCGGCGAACACCACCTGGTATGCCGGCTTGGGGTTGGGTAGCTGGCGATTCTCGCGCAAGCGCCGGAAGATGTTCTCGGTATCGATGATGGC
>DATBPY010000077.1:0-2579 GCA_036561085.1 Methylophilaceae bacterium
TTCGCTAAAGTCGAGAACCTGTTCGATAAGGATTACTCTACGTTCGGCCTGTTGGGTACTAATGAATTCGTCGGCCCGGGCAATAGCTACACCACCAATAACGCTGCCTGGAATACCAATGCCCAGTTCCGTACCCCTGCACCTCCGCGTGCGGCTTGGATAGGCGTTACTTATGAATTCGACAAGCCCAAGGGCAGCGCATCCAACGTTGACGACTAAGTCTGGTTGTATAATCAAGAAGTCTACAAAATCCCGTCATGTACGGGATTTTGTTTTTCATAGCTTAAGTTTAATGAATAGGCTTAATGAACCAGTTTTGCGTTACCTGCACTAATATATGTCTGCAAAGAGATCGCTACCAAAGTGCATGTCCATGAGAAACAATAAACTCCCGCTACTGCTGTCAACCCTGCTATTACCTTTAGGCATCTCGCTGGCAACCCCGGCCTTTGCCGCGGATAAAGGTTTGGCTTATGTCAGCGACCAGGATGGCGGGGTGACCGTGATCGACCTTAATACCATGATGATCGAGGCTGATCTGGGGGTGGGCGGCAAAGGTCCGCGCGGCATCGGCATCACCCCTGACGGCAAACTGTTGATCACGGCGAATAAGGATGACGGCAATATCTCGGTGATCGATACCCTGACAGGAAGAGTCGCCCGCCATGTCTCCATCGGCAAAAATCCGGAATTCGTGCGCGTGTACGGCAACCACGCTTTCGTCACTTACGAACCCAGTGCCTCCCCACATACCGCTCCAGCCAAACGGGGCAGGACGGCAGCAAAGGATGATGACGAGGACAAGATTCCCGGACGCATCGCCATCGTTGATTTGAAGAAAGGCCGAGTGATCTCGGAGATCATCGGCAAACCGGAAACCGAAGGCCTGGAATTCTCCAAGAACGGCAAACAATTGCTCGTCACCAATGAGTCCGATAATTCGATCAGCGTGCATGACATCGCCACGGGCAAGTTGCTGCGAACCGTCGAGATAGGAAAATACGGCGAACGTCCACGCGGCATCAAGATGTCGCCTGACGGCAAATATTACGCGGTGACCTTGGAAGCGTCGGACAAGTTATTGCTGCTGAATAGTAAACTGGAACCGGTAAAGGCAGTCGCCACCGGCAAATCGCCCTACGGTGTCGCCTACGACCGCAGCGGCAGACGCCTGTTCGTAGCATCTTCCAAACAAAAGATATTGCGCGTATACAACGTCGCCACCATGGCAAAACTCAAGGACATCCCGACCGGCGAACGTTGCTGGCATTTCAGCTTCAGCCCCGATGACAAGGACATATTGCTGGCTTGCGGTAAATCCGGCGAGATCGTAGTGGTCGATGCCGATAAACTGGAAGTGACCAAACGCATCAGCGACCCGGCCCTGCCCTGGGGCATCGTGACTTACCCCAAAGCGGTGGGTAGCCTGGACATGCCCTGATTTTTATCTGCCCTGGATGAAGGATTAAAATTGGACAGCCAATGGTGGAACAGTAAGGCCAAGGCAAGCAACTGAACCGCACCGGCCGGTATCCACATGATCAAACCGGCTAATTGTTGATCGGCAAGCGGCGATAACCCGCTGAAATGGTTGACTGCATGCTCTTTGTAGAGCGGGTGATGCGCGAATGTTAGCAGTGCGCCCAGCAGCGCACTTTGGAACATGAAAGTGAACAGCAGTACTATCGCCGTCATATGCCCTCCCCCTTCGCGGTTGAACGGTTTCAGGCAAAGCCGCCAAAAGGCCAGCGATGTCGCAAAAAAACTCAGGTGTTCGATGATATGGATGGCGGGGTGGTTAAAAGCCCAGGAATAAGGTTTGGGCATATGCCAGAACCACATCACGAATGTCGCCAGCAGCCAAACGGAAACGGGCTCGGCTAGCTTGTTCAGGTATTTACCGAAAGCACCCGCCCGCTTCCAGATATTGCCCACCCATCTCCTGCCGTTCAATGGAAACATCCAAAGCATGATGTTTTCCGGGCGCCCCAGCAGAACCAAAGGGGGCGCCACCAGCATCAATATCAGATGCTGGGTCATATGGGCAGAGAAGAAACGTTCCGACAGCGCGTCCAAAGGTGACATAAGCGCGATCACCAGGACAAGGATACCGGCATAGAATGCCGAAACCTGTTTCCAGTCGATCACGCGCTGCGCGATGCCCTGGCGGTAGAGGCTGATCAAACTGGTACTGTATGCAATGGCAGGGATAGCAAGCGAGATGATGACCCAGGGCTCAAAGCTCCACCCTGCGCCGGCTTCATTTATCGACGCATAGGCTGGTGCCGATAGGAACAATCCGCATAGGGCCAAAGTGCGCAGCCATGTCACTGCAATAACCGCCTCACCGGCACACCGGTGCAATGAGCAGGGTCGAGCTGAAGAAGAGGAAGGCGATGATAAACCCGGCACTGGTGAGCAATCCGGAGATCGCCAGAAACCGGCTTCTTCCTTCACCTACTTCAAGAATGTGATCGGCCGAGCCTTCCAGTTCATGCCTGGTTTTCAGCCATGAATTAACAGCTGCCGCCCCTGCCGCCAAGGTGACGATACCGGCGATAACGTAAGCGACTAAAAGC
>DATBPY010000078.1:0-10027 GCA_036561085.1 Methylophilaceae bacterium
GCTGGGGAATATCACGCCCACCGTAGAGCGCGTGCCGTTAGGCATGAGGATGGTGTGGCTGACACACTTGCCGTCAAAATAGACGTTGGCCTTCTTTTTGACGCTGACATTATCGAACTGAGCCATGATGAGGATTCCAAACAGATTAAGGGTTGGAATTGTCGCAGAAAACGGGCTGTTAGACCAGCCGGACAGTGCGAAGAGAGACCTTCTCCCCGCCTTGATGCTGATGCCTAATGCGTTTTCAACAGCTCTTCGAACTCCAGCGCCGGTACCGGTTTGGAGAACAGGTAGCCTTGGCCGTAATCGCATCCGGCCGCAGTCAACAGGTCGCGCTGCTGCTTGCTCTCTATACCTTCGGCCACCACTTTCATCCCCAGCTTGTGCGCCATGACGATGATGGCTTCGCACAACGCCATGTTGCTGGAGCCGGCAGCCAGGTTGCGAACGAAAGACTGGTCTATCTTGAGGAAGTCGATATTGAATTTATTAAGGTAGGACAACGACGAATACCCGGTGCCGAAATCATCCAGCGAGACCTGTATGCCGCCGTCGCGGAATTCCTGCAGACGGTCGGTGACGTGGGTACCTGTATCCAACAGCAAACCCTCGGTGATCTCGACGATGATGGCCTGCCCCGGCAGGTCCAGGCTACCCAGCTGGATGACCCATGAAGGATGGCTGTTGTCCTGGTTATGGAACTGCACCGGCGATTTATTCACGCTGATCTGGAACTCCGGATGATGTGAATTGCGCCAGCGTTTGACCTGATGCGCGGCTTGGCGGAAGACCCACGCGCCTATATCCACGATCAGCCCGGTCTCTTCGGCGATGGGGATGAATTCTGCGGGACCGACCAATCCGCGCTTGGGGTGTTGCCAGCGTACCAATGCCTCCGCCTTGAAAATGTCGTTCGATTGCAGGTCGACGATGGGCTGGTAATACACCATGAACTGATGGTTGATCAGCGCATCGCGCAAATCGTTGGTCAGCCGCATCCTGGATTGCGCGGTCTTCTGCATGGATTGCGTGAAATAATGATAGCGGTTGCGCCCCTGGTTCTTGGCCGCATACATGGCCTGGTCGGCATTCTTCAGCAGCGCTTCTGCATCGGTGGCATCGTCCGGGTAGATGGTCACGCCTATGCTGGCGGAGATATACGAGATTTCCGTCCCCAGCTTGAAAGGCATGGCAAGATTTTGCAGTACGTCCTGGGAGATGCGTTCCACATTCTTCATATCATCCACTTCGCCCAGGATGATGGTGAATTCATCACCGCCCAGCCTTGCCACGGTATCTGTTTCGCGCACGCAACTCCTGAGACGACGCGAGGCCTCTTGCAACAGGATATCGCCGATGGCATGGCCCATGGTGTCGTTGACCTCTTTGAAGTGGTCGAGGTCAATGAACAATAGTGCGACGGAATGGTTGGAACGATGTGCTTTCTTGATCTCCAGATCAAGACGATCATGCATCATCCTGCGGTTAGGCAGCTCGGTGAGCGGGTCGAAGTTGGCCTGTTGCCAGATGATCTGCTCGGCTTCTTTACGCTCGGTGACGTCCCTGGCGAAACCCGTGGTGCCGAATAACTCACCTTCGGCATTGATGACAGGCGCTTTATAGGTTTCAAACCATCTGCGCGGTTGACCGATCTCTTCCACCTGCTCTTCCATGTTCTTGTTGCTGAGGCTGCTCATCACCTGCATATCGTCTGCGCGATAAGCTTCCGCCAGATCTGCAGGCCATACGTCCAGATCGGTTTTACCCACCAGCTTCTTCGGGCTATCGAATCCGCAGGCATGGGCATAGGCATTATTGACCGCCACAAAACGCCCCTGCCGGTCTTTAAGCCAAACCATGAACGGGAAGTTATCGAGGATCGCCCGTAGTTCTGTCGCCGCCAGCCTGCGTTCATAGATGGATAGCATCAAGCTGATACCGATCACCGTCAGTACCAGCATATAGAACCAGAAATTGGTCAGGCTGTTATTCTCGGCATCAGAAGCAAACAGGCCGACGCCTTTGGATGCGCCCAGCAGCCCCTGCAGCGCTGTAACGAAGATGACGACCAACACGGGATGGCGGCCGAAACGCACCGCGGCCCAGAAAATGAACAGGAACATCCAGTAACCCCTGGCAATAGCGCCGAAAGAGTCGTGCAACCAGCCCATGAAAATGATCTGGCCGATAATAGCCGCCAGCCCGATGCAAACAAAGGTTTCCAGTTTGCGTTCCTGCTTGATCCATTCATGGGGCGCGTAGCGGCATACCAGAATGATAGGCACCATCAGCAGTATTCCCAGCACATCACCCTGCCACCAGTGCAGCAGGTTCTGCATCGCCACATTCGGTTGCAGTATGCCCGCCGCCAATAATGTAGCCACGCCGATCACTGCGCTGATACAGGCACTGAGTGCAGCGGATAAGCCCAACCATAAATAATCGCGCGGGTGGATCAAGGCGTTGTTGAAACGCGAATTACTTTTGAGCAGCCATACCCCGATTACCGGTTCCAGCGTCTTGCCTATTGCCAGCAAGCAGAACACCAGCGGAGCGAGGCCTTGCATGTAGCCTTCGATAAGCGATCCGGCAAGAACCGCAGGCCAATATCTTTTACCGCCGATCAATAGTGCGGCAAACGTCAAACCGCTGGGAGGCCAGACGATGGAAACGAAACCGTTTGCGGAGAAAAAGCTGAGCGCGAGCTTGGCCAGCAGCACGATCGCGATTGCCAGCCCCCCCAGTTTAGGAAGGTCGGACCACTTATAAACCTGCAAACTCCTCCACATGTACTCAGCCTCACAAGTATTACGGGTAAGCCTAAAAAGTCCAATTCATATGACAGAATCCTTACAGCCGATTGTCGCAGAAAGACGACTTGCCGACTACTTACATCGGCATCAGGAGTGACGCGTTTGTTGCCATTTCAAACTTAATACCACTGCAGAAAGCATGAAGGTAATGGCATTGGCGACGATCACCGGCATAGAGTTGATCGCTATGCCATAAATCAGCCAAAATGCCACACCCAAGGTGAACAGTGCATACATGGGCAGCGAGATACCGGTTAAGTCGCGGGTACGCCATGACAACCATGCCTGAGGCACGAAAGCGACCGTGGTCGAGAACGCGGCAGAATAGCCGATGACTTCACTGAGTGCGACGCTCATTACTTGCTCCAGAATTATTAATTGGTTTAATTAAATAAAGCCGAACAATAGCGAGCAATCGCCATGCATGTAAAGCATGGCAGCGAGAAAGATGCGCTTGCGTTGATTTAATGCAGTACGGATTCGATCTAGTGCTTTTTCAAAAATATTTCGAATTGCAATGCCGGTACCGGTTTGGAGAACAGATAACCCTGGCCGTAATCGCATCCGGCCGCAGTCAGCAGGTCGCGCTGCTGTTCCGCTTCTATGCCTTCGGCGATGACTTTCATGCCCAGTTTATGCGCCATCACGATGATGGCTTCGCACAATGCCAGGTTGCTGGAACCAGGCGTCAGGTTGCGTACGAAGGACTGGTCTATCTTAAGGAAATCGATGGCGAATTTATTGAGATAGGACAGCGAAGAATATCCGGTGCCGAAGTCATCCAGTGATACCTGTATGCCGGCATCGCGAAATTCCTGCAGACGATCCATGATGCGGGTACCGGTATTCAGCAATAAGCCTTCGGTGATCTCCACCACGATACAACGGGCGGGGAGACCCATGGCATGGAGTTGTATGGTCCATGAAGGATAGGTCTTGTCTTCATTATGGAACTGCACCGGCGATTTGTTCACGCTGATCTGGAAGTCGGGATGGTGCGAGTCGCGCCAGATGCCTGCCTGTTGCGCCGCCTGCCTGAATACCCATTCGCCGATGTCGTTGATAAGACCGCTCTCTTCCGCCAATGGGATGAACTCGACTGGGCCGATCAAGCCGCGCTTGGGATGGTCCCAGCGTATCAGGGCTTCGGCCTTGTGTATGGCGCCGCTGGTCAGGTCTACGATGGGTTGGTAATACACGCGGAACTGCTGGGCATCCAGTGCCTTACGCAGATCCTGCATCAAGCGCAGACGGGCCTGCGCCGCCAATTGCATGGATTGCGTGAAATAATGGTAGCGGTTGCGCCCCTGGTTCTTGGCGGCATACATCGCCTGGTCGGCGTTCTTCAACAATGCATCGGCAGTGAGCGCATCCTCAGGGTAGAGCGTGATGCCGATACTGGCCGAGATATAGGCTATTTCGCTACCCAACTGGAAAGGCTCGGACAGCCTGTGCAGGATATCCTCGGTCACGCGGTCGACATTGCTCCTGTCGTCCAGCTCGCCCAGGATGATGGTGAATTCATCGCCGCCCAGCCGCGCCACGGTGTCGGTCTCGCGCACGCAACTGGTGAGCCGTTTTGCCGCCTCTATCAGCAGCACATCGCCCATGTCGTGACCCAGGGTATCGTTGATCTCCTTGAAGCGGTCAAGATCGAGGAACAGCAATGCCAACGGCAGGCTGGCGCGATGCGATTTCTTGATCTCCTGATACATGCGGTCCTGGAACATCTGCCGGTTGGGCAACCGGGTCAAGGGATCGTAATTGGCTTGATGCCAGATCAGTTCCTGGCTCTTTTTCCATTCGGTGATATCGGAGAACAGCGATACCCGGCGATGCACCGAACCGTCTTCATTGAAAATGTTGTTAATGGTGAGCCATACCGCATACTCTTCACCGTTCTTGCGTTTATCCCAGCGCTCGCCCTGCCAGCGCCCGGCGGTGTCCACTTCCTGCCAGATGCTGCGATAGAACTCTTCGTCGTGATGACTGGAACTGAGTATGCTGGAATGTTTGCCGATCACGTCTTGCGGCGTATAGCCGGTGATACGGGTAAAAGCGGGGTTGACGGTGAGGATGATATCGTCGGCATCGGTGACAGCCATGGCTTCGCTGCTGGTCTCGTAAACAGAAGCTGCCAGGCGCATGGATTCTTCCGCCTGCTTGCGTTCGGTGATGTCTTGCACCACGGAAATCGCATTCGTTGACGGCTCGCCCGGTTCCGCCATCGGCGACAGCGTCAGGCTGACCCACACGGTAGAACCATCCCGGCGGATATAGCGTTTTTCGCGGGTCAGGCTGCGTATCAAGCCTTCCTTGATCTTGCGCATGTTTTCGATATCGGTGGGCAGGTCGTCGGGATGGGTGATGGCAGTGAACGCCATCGCTGTCATCTGTTCGTCGCTGTAACCGGTGATCTCGCAGTAGCGCTCATTGACGTTGATAAAACGCCCGCTGCCGGTCTCGATCACCGCCACACCCACCGCAGCCTGCTCGAACACGGCGCGATTTTGTTGTTCGCTTTCGCGTAGCGCATCTTCGGCGCGTGCGCGTTCTATGATCGCCCAGCAACGGGCGATGACTTCTTCCGCCAATGTGATCTCATTGACTGTCCACGCGCGCGGCACATCCTGATGCACCGCCATCAGCGCCCGCAACTTGCCATGCTTCACCAGGGGACAACAGATGATGGCCCTGATGGCGATAGCGTTGAACATATCGCGGCCTTCGCTCGCCTGCAGTTCTTCATCCACGTCATTAATGACCAAAGTGCGTCCGGCATGCATTTCGGCAACGGCGCGCGGACCGAACAGAGAAAGCCGATAGTCGCCTACAACGCTTTTACAGCCGTTGGTATAGTCGTACTGGATGGTGAAACCGTCGCCGTCATCTGCCACGTCGGCATAGGCGCAGCGCGAAGCCTGCAGCCTTTCGCCCAGCATGCCGGCGACCGTGGCCATGATCTCGCGCGGTTCGGTTAACGCCTGTGTGGCCACCGTCACTTCGTTAAGAAAACGCAGCCGCCATTCGCTGAGTTCGATACCGGCTTCCGCCTGTTTACGCCGTACTTCGCGGTCGAAGTTATCCAGCGCGAACGTGATGTCGGTCGACATCTCTTTCAGCAATGCCACCATTTCATTGTCGAAGGCATTAGGCTCTCCATGATAGACAGTCAGTACTGCGAAAGCGCTGCCGCCGCGCCTGATGGGGAACGAGGCTGTAGAGTTCCAGCCGAATTCCGCAGCTTTTTCCTGCCAGGGCAAGATTCTGGAATCGACAGTGTGGTCATTGACGATCACGATACGGCCTTCGCGGAATGCCGTTCCGGTAGGGCCGCGTCCCTCAGGCACATCCTCGTGCGAAGAGACCGTGATACCGTTGAGATAGTCTTTGGCATCCTCGTCGCCATGGCTGGCAACGGGAGTGATCAATCCGCTGCTTCTATCCATCTGCCCCACCCATGCCAGTTTCATGTTGCCGAATTCGACGGCACAACGGCATACCAGCGGGAACAATTCCGTATGTTGTTCCATGCGCACGATGGCCTGGTTGACTTCACTCAGCGCTTTGTACAGGTCCGTCAAGCGCTGTATGCGCTGTTCCGTTCTCTTGCGCTCGGTGATGTCGGTGATAAAGCCGTGCCACAATACGCTGCCGTCATCCAGCCGTTCCGGCTTGGATTCACCCAGTCGCCAGCGTATGCCTTGCTTAGGCAACACCATGCGAAATTCCTGCCGCCACAAAGTCAGCCCTTCGGCAGATACATCGATGGAAGCAACGATGGGGTCGTAATCTTCAGGATGCAGCATGGCGAATACCGCCGACGCATCCTCGCGCACCTGTTCCGGCGTGACTTCAAAGATATCCATCATCGCCTCACTGGCGAACGGGAAACAAGAACGACCGTCGGGGAATAGTTGGAACTGGTAGATGACGCCGGGCACGCGATGCGACAGCTTGTCCAGCAGATCGTAGCTCCGCGAGAGCGAGGCCTCAGCCAGCTTGCGGCGTTCAATGACTAAAGACAGCGTAAAACCGGTCACTGCCAACGCCACCATGTAGAACCAGAAGTTGACTGTCCCCGTGGGGAACAGCTTGCTGGTGAAGCCGCTGCTTTGCAGCACCGTACCCATCAGCATCTGGAACGCGGTCATGCACAGAATCAGAGACGCGCCGTGACGGCCGAAACGCACCGCGCCCCATACCACGAACAGGAACATCCAGAACCCTCTGGCAGTCATGCCGAAGAAGCCGTGGAACCACCCCAGGAAGATGATCTGGCCTGCTAAAAATGCCAGGCAAAAATAAACCAGGGTCTCGGCTGCACGTTCGCGCTTGAACCAGTCATCTGGCCAATACCGCCATACCAGCAGCAAAGGCGTGAACAGGATCATGCCTAACGTTTCTCCCTGCCACCAATACAAGACATTGACCATCACCGTCTGCGACGTGACGCTGCCGATCAACCATAATGCGGGAACGCCGATAACAGCGCTGACGGCAGCGCTGAGAGCGCTCGCAAATCCCAGCCACATGAAGTCTCGCGGTTGTGTCAGATTGGAGTTGAAGTACTTGCTGCGAAGGAACCCCACGGCGGCAAGCGTGCCCAGCGTGTTGCCGCAAGCGATGGCAAGAGGGATATCTATCGAGCCGTTGACCAGGAAGTGCCCGGCAAGGGTGCCGATAAAGATCCCCGGCCAGTACTTCTTACCCCACACCAGGAGCGCGGCAAGCGCCAGTCCGCTGGGCGGCCACATGATGGAAACGATGCCGTTGGTCGGCAGGAAATCCAGCATGAACTTGGCAAGCAGAGTATAAGCCAGCGTCAGGCAGGCCAGCCTGGGTATCTCTGCCCAACGATAAACCGGCAATCTCCCCCGCATACTTCATCCCTCGCAACGATTAGGATTCAAATAGCATATTTTCGGCTTTGACGCGATCCGTACAACTACCTAGGCCTGAAGGTACAGGGACGAAATGCCCTGATTGAAAGCCGTTTTTGCTAGCTTTTCTTTTTTTTCAGATTCGCCGCGATACGCATTCTGAGAGCATTCAGTTTGATAAAGCCGCCTGCGTCTTTCTGGTCGTAGGCGCCTGCATCATCCTCGAAGGTAGCAATGGTAGGATCGAACAACGAATCTGTTGCAGAATCGCGTCCGGTGACGATCACGTTGCCTTTGTAAAGTTTGACGCGCACGAAACCGTTCACGCTTTTCTGCGTGTGGTCTATCAGCGTCTGTAGCGTGATGCGTTCCGGGCTCCACCAGTAACCGTTGTAGATCAGGCTGGCGTATCTTGGCATCAGGTCATCTTTCAAATGCGCGACTTCCCGGTCCAGGGTCAGCGATTCGATGGCGCGGTGCGCTTTCAGCATGATGGTGCCGCCCGGCGTTTCATAACAGCCGCGCGATTTCATGCCGACGTAACGGTTCTCCACCAGGTCGAGACGGCCTATACCGTGCTTGCCACCCAGGATATTGAGGTTAGCCAGCAACTTATGCGGCTTCATCTTCTTGCCGTTGAGCGCGACGGGATCGCCGTTCCTGTATTCGATATCCAGGTATTCCGCTGCATCCGGTGCCTTTTCCGGCGACACGGTCCAGCGCCACATGGATTCCTCGGCTTCCGCCGCCGGGTCTTCCAGGTGACGACCTTCATAAGAAATATGTAGCAGGTTAGCATCCATGCTGTACGGGCTGCCGCCTTGTTTATGCTTCATCTCCACCGGTATTTTATGCTTCTCGGCATAGGCCATCAGTTTTTCGCGCGACAGCAGATCCCACTCGCGCCAAGGAGCGATGACTTTGATATTGGGGTTTAAGGCGTAAGCGCCCAGCTCGAAACGCACCTGGTCGTTGCCTTTACCGGTCGCACCGTGCGAGATGGCATCGGCCTTGGTCTCGCGTGCGATCTCGATCAGCCGTTTGGCGATCAAGGGACGGGCTATGGAAGTGCCCAGCAGGTATTCGCCTTCATACACGGTGTTGGCACGGAACATGGGGAACACGAAATCGCGCACGAACTCCTCGCGCAGATCGTCGATGTAGATCTCCTTGACGCCGAACTTCTTGGCTTTTTCGCGCGCCGGTTCCAGCTCTTCGCCTTGGCCGATATCGGCAGTGAACGTCACCACCTCGCAATCATAGACATCGGTCAGCCATTTCAAGATGACCGACGTATCCAGCCCGCCGGAATAAGCCAGCACTACCTTCTTCACATCGCCTTTTTTCACATCGCTCATTGCGTTACTTTTCCTAACAATAGATATTCCATCAAAGCTTTTTGTACATGCAGTCTATTTTGACTCCGGCCGTCGTTACTTACTTGTTACACGCCCCAACAAAAGGTATTCCATCAAGGCCTTTTGTACATGCAATCTGTTTTCAGCCTCATCCCATACCACGGAATGCGGCCCGTCTATCACTTCCGCCGCGACTTCTTCGCCTCTGTGCGCAGGCAGGCAATGCATGAACAGCGCATCTCTGGCGGCGATCTGCATCATCTCCGCATCTACTTGCCAGTCGGCGAAATCGCGCAGGCGTTCTTCATTCTCCGCCTCGAAACCCATGCTGGTCCACACATCCGTGGTCACCATGTCGGCACCTTTGGCGGCCTGCATCGGGTCTGCGAATTCCTCGAAATGCGCGTGCCCGTATAACCCGGCGCGTTCCACTTCCACTTCATATCCCGGTGGCGTGGAGACGTGCACGTTGAAATCCAGCACCTCCGCCGCCTGCAACCAGGTGTTGCACACATTGTTGGAATCGCCTATCCAGGCCACGGTCTTGCCTTGTATCGGGCCTTTATGCTCGATGAAGGTGAGGATGTCGGCCAGTATCTGGCATGGATGGTATTCATTGGTCAGCCCGTTGATCACCGGCACCCGCGAATGGGCAGCGAAACGTTCGATGATCTCCTGGTCGAAAGTACGTATCATCACCAGGTCGGACATGCGCGAGATCACTTGCGCCGCATCTTCCACCGGCTCGCCGCGTCCCAGTTGCGAATCGCGCGTATTCAGGTAGATCGCCGAACCACCCAGTTGTTGTATGCCTGCTTCGAACGACAAACGTGTGCGGGTACTGGCTTTCTCGAAGATCATCACCAAAGTACGATCCGACAACGGCCAGTATTGCTGGTAATCCTTGAATTTGGCTTTGATCCAACGCGCGCGGGCAAAGATGTAATCCAGTTCTTCCCGGTTCAGGTCCTTG
>DATBPY010000079.1:0-15560 GCA_036561085.1 Methylophilaceae bacterium
GTACAATCTTTGCAGCCAGATGCTGAAGGCTGTACGGTGAATTTTGAGCAAGCGGGAGAATTACACAGCATACGCGCGCAACTGACCGTAGTCGCTGACGGCGGCCGCAGTCTCAACAACATCCCCGGTCTGAATCGCGAAACACGCGATTATGGACAGTCTGCTCTGGTTGCCAGAGTCAGGACGGAATTGCCGCATAATTTCATGGCATTCGAGCGCTTCACTAAAAGCGGCCCGGTAGCATTGTTGCCTTGGAATGCCGAGGAAATGTCGCTTGTGTGGGTGGAAACGCCGGAGCGGGCTGAACAACTGCGCCAATTAAACGACGCGTCATTCTTAAATGATCTGCATCAGCATTTTGGCGACAGACTGGGTAAGTTCACCAGCGTCTCTAATCGCAACTTATTTCCCCTCAAAATGGCTTCGATACGTCCGGCAACGGCAGAGCATATCGCCGTGATCGGTAATGCCGCACAAACGCTGCATCCTATCGCCGGCCAGGGTTTCAATCTGGGACTGCGCGACGCTTGGGAATTGGCGCAGAGCATAGCGATCACCCCGCAGGCAGAGTTAGGAAATGCAGCTATGCTGGCTGAGTATAGTCGAAGCCGACGCAAGGATACCGGCGGCGGCATGCTGTTCACCGATTTTCTGGTACAGGCTTTCTCCAAAGACATCCCCATGCTCGGCGGTCTACGGGGCGCAGGGCTGGCTGCACTGGATATGTTCGCGCCTGCCAAACATTACATGATGCGGAAAATGAGTTTTGGGGCACAAAAATGACCAAAACCTTCGATGTCGTGATTGTCGGCGGTGGTCTTGTGGGTTCGGTGTTAGCACTTGCATTGGGTAAACGTGGTGTCAGATCGGCTTTGATCGAGACTTCGATGGCGGAACATAGTACCGACGAATGGGATAGCCGCATATATGCTGTCACTCCCGCCAATGCTGAGTTCTTGCGCGACTTGGGGGTATGGGACGTGCTTGAGAGTGCGCGCATTACTGCCGTCCACGCGATGCAGATTTGGGGTGACAATAGTGCCTCACCCTTGACGTTCGATGCTTATGGGGCGGGAGTCGCTGAATTGAGTTGGATCGCCGAAGGCCGCTTAATGCAGAGTGCAATTCTGAATGCTTTGCGGGCCACCCCTGAGGTCGATATCATCTGCCCGGCACGGTGTACCGACCTGAAGTGGGCATCAGACATTGCCACGTTGAAATTAGAAGATAGTATGGAATTGACCGCAAAACTGGTGGTCGCGGCCGATGGTGCAAATTCATGGGTGCGCCAGCAGGCAGGCATCAAGGTAGAAAAGAAATCGTATTTCCAGCAAGGTGTGGTGGCAAATTTTACAATCTCTTTACCGCATCAACATATCGCCAGACAATGGTTCAAACGCGAAGGCGTGCTGGCATGGTTACCATTGCCGGGTCAACGCATCTCCATGGTGTGGTCGTTGTTCGATGAGCAGGCGAATAATTTATTGAAACTGGAAGCGGGTGCTTTCTGCGAAACCGTCGCCGAAGCCGGGCAATATGCGCTGGGCACATTGCAGTTGATCACACCTCCAGTCGCTTTCCCGTTAGCTTTACAACGCAGTGCAGCTTTGATTGCGCCGCGCTTAGCGCTGGTGGGCGATGCAGCGCATCTGGTACATCCGCTGGCCGGTCAGGGGATGAATCTGGGGTTACGTGATGTGCAATCATTGACTGATATCATTGGCGAATCTGGAGCAGACGCAGGTAACTGGCTGAGTTTGCGGCGTTATGAACGTGCAAGGAAGGCTGATATTTTGGCAATGCAGACGGTTACCAATGGCCTGCAGAAGCTATTTAATAATGACAACCCGATGTTGGCTTGGGTAAGGAATACAGGTTTGAATGCGGTGGACAAAGTTTCGCCGCTCAAGCGTTTATTGATAGCACAGGCGGTAGCCTGATTTTTTAAGGAATGACATGTTAAAGAAGTGGTTGATGGGCCTCATGCTTTTGATCTTGACCTCTGCGGTACTCGCAGATGAAGCAACAGTGCGCAAAGCGTTTCAACAGGCTTATCCAAAAGTAAAAGTGGAAAGCGTGACCAAAACCCAATACGGCGGGTTGTATGAAGTCTATGCCGGAGGGCAGCTCATCTATACAGATGAAAATTTCAGTTTTTTCATTGCGGACGGTCGATTGATCGATGTGAAGAACAAGCGCGATGTGACCACAGAACGTACAGAGGAATTAAGCCGGATAGATTTTAGTGCCTTGCCGCTGGAACAAGCGATCAAAGTAGTGAAAGGCAACGGCAGCCGTAAGATAGCGGTGTTTTCCGACCCCGATTGCCCGTTTTGCAAGCAACTGGAACAAGAAGGGCTGGCACCTATCACTGATGTCACTATTTATACGTTTTTGTTTCCTATAGAGCGCCTGCATCCGAATGCGCCGGACAAAGCAAAAGCGATATGGTGTGCGCCGGATCGCAGTAGAGCCTGGACTAATTGGATGCAAAAAAACATTTTGTCGCAGGGAAACACTTCTTGCAGCACACCGCTCGATAGCGTTGCGGTTCTGGCGCAGAAACTAGGGGTTAATAGCACTCCCACACTGTTTTTTACCGATGGGGCTAGGATAAGAGGTGCTTATCCGACCGAAGATATCGAAAAAGCATTGAATTTAGCGTCAAAAAAGCCACAAAAATAGCATAAATGGTATTTAGTTATTGACTTATCCAAATTTTTTGCGTGAAAATGCAATTAGGTGTTTGATTCATGCAGTGAATGTGCTTTGCATTTAGGCTTGAAATACAAACTTTTTGGGGTGCCTACCCGCTATTTGGTTAAGGAAGTCAGCAATGGCAACAGGTATTGTAAAGTGGTTTAACGACGCCAAAGGGTACGGTTTTATTACCCCGGACGGCGGCGGCGATGATTTGTTCGCACACTTTTCTGCGATCAATGAAGCCGGTTTCAAAACTCTAAAAGAAGGCCAGAAAGTCACTTTTGACGTAGTAGATGGCCCAAAAGGTAAACAAGCATCAAATATTCAAAAAGCAGCGTGACCTTATATACTGTCTTTATGAAAACGCGCTGTGTGCAAACCAGCGCGTTTTTTATTGCCTCTTTTACTGCATATGACTGATGATCTCCGCGCCAAAAGCCGCGCTTCCCACTTGTGTCGCACCTTCCATCTGTGTGGAAAAATCAAAGGTGACGCGTTTGGAGGTAATAGCTCGCGCTACCCCGTTCAATACCAGATCAGCCGCTTCTTTCCATCCCATATGACGCAGCATCATTTCCGCTGAAAGTATCAGCGAGCTGGGATTCGCCAGATCTTGTCCCGCGATTTTGGGGGCAGTGCCATGGGTCGCTTCGAACATAGCGACTGAGTCGGACAGATTAGCGCCAGGGGCGATACCGATACCGCCGACCTGGGCGGCCAGTGCGTCGGAAATGTAATCACCGTTCAGATTCAAAGTGGCTACCACGTCCTGTTTCTCAGGATGCAGCAATATGTCTTGCAAGAACGCATCTGCAATGCAATCCTTGATGACGATGCCATTGGGCAATTTGCACCATGGTCCGCCGTCTATTTCCATCGCGCCGAATTCCTGCTTGGCCAGTTCGTAGCCCCAGCTTTTAAAACCGCCTTCGGTGAACTTCATGATATTGCCTTTGTGCACCAAAGTGACGGATTCGCGCCCGTTATCAATCGCGTATTGGATGGCGCGGCGGATCAGGCGCTGACTGCCTTCCTTGGAAACCGGCTTGATGCCGATCGCCGAGCTTGCCGGAAAGCGGATCTTCTTGGCACCGCCCAACTCACCCAGCAGCGCAATGATCTTTTTTACTTCATTACTACCCGCAGCCCATTCGATGCCGGCGTAGATGTCTTCTGTATTTTCACGGAAGATCACCATGTCGGTTTTCTCAGGGTGTTTCACAGGGCTGGGCACGCCCTGGAAATATTGTATAGGGCGTAAACATACATACAGATCAAGTGTCTGGCGCAAGGTGACGTTTAAGGAGCGGATACCGCCGCCGACAGGCGTCGTCAGAGGACCTTTGATGGAGATCACATAGTCGCGAACCGCTTCTAGAGTTTCATCCGGCAACCAGCCTCCAGTCAGTTCGAGCGCCTTTTCTCCGGCGTAAACTTCCATCCAGGCGATCTCGCGCTTGCCTTGATAGGCTTTCTTCACCGCCGCATTCACTACCTGCTGCATGGGCGGCGTGATATCCACACCGATGCCGTCCCCCTCAATAAATGGGATAATCGGCTGGTCGGGTATATTCAGCGTGTTATCTGCATTGACGGTGATTTTTTTCCCGCTACTGGGGACGACGATTTTCGGTGACATCAATTACTCCTAAGATACTAATCTTGCAATGATCATTCTGTTTAACAAGCCTTACGGCGTCATTTGTCAGTTCAGCCCGCATGAGACCCATGCAACACTGAAAGACTACATTTCGGTATGCAAGATTTATGCCGCAGGCAGGCTGGACACTGACAGCGAAGGGCTGCTTATTTTAACCGATGATGGCGGCTTGCAGCATCGACTTTCGCACCCCAAGCACAAATTGGCTAAGACTTATTGGGCACAGGTGGAGGGCGTGCCGACAGAGGCAGAACTGGCGCCATTAAAAAAAGGCGTAGATCTGGGTGATTTTGTTACCCAGCCCGCACAGGTGCGTATCATGGATGAACCTGCAGATTTATGGCCCAGAAATCCGCCGATACGTGAACGTAAAGCTATCCCGACCACTTGGTTGGAGATTATGATTAGCGAAGGCAAGAACCGTCAGGTAAGACGCATGACGGCCAGCATCGGATTCCCGACCTTGAGATTGATACGCTATGCTATTGGCGGTTACACGCTAGACGGCCTAGCGTCTGGAGAATGGAAACAACTATGAAACCTATCGCGATTTTTCGTCATGCCTCAACCGAAGGTCCGGGCTTCCTCGCAGACTTTTTCGACCAGCATCGCTTGCCCTGGCAATTGACACGGATAGACGCAGGCGATGGATTACCGGCATCGGCTAAGGACTACAGCGGTTTGGTGTTTATGGGCGGACCGATGAGCGTGAATGACGATCTGCCCTGGATTCCGCCGGTACTAAAGCTTATTCAGGAGGCGGTAGCTGCAGATATTCCAGTGTTGGGTCATTGCCTCGGCGGTCAGCTAATGGCGAAGGCATTAGGTGGAGTGGTGGGCAGCAATAAAGTCAGGGAGATCGGCTGGGGGGAAATCACCGTTGCTGACAATGACAAAGCCCGGCACTGGTTTGGTGACACCAAAAACTTCTCCGGTTTTCATTGGCACGGCGAGACTTTTTCTCTGCCGCAGGGCGCTACGCGCTTACTTTCGAGCGCTTACTGCGAAAATCAGGCATTCGCCATCGGCAAACATCTAGGGTTTCAGTGCCATGTCGAAATGACTGCAAAGATGGTGCAGGAATGGTGCCATGTTGGTGCGGCTGAGATCGCACAGCCTATCACCAGCCCTGCGGTACAACCGGTAGAAGAGATCGAGCGCGATCTGGTATCGAGAATCGAAAAGCTGAATGCGATCGCCGAAGGGATTTACACGCAATGGATATGGGGTTTGTCGCGCTGAGTAATTCTATCCAGTGCTGATTGAGCGCGTTCCTAATTTGGTTATTTTCAGTTCATTTACATAGTGTGCTAATTGTTCCATTGCTTCAATACTTTTGTTTCCACCGTAACGCAGCGGCAGATATAGTTCCACTATCATTTCTATCACGGGCTGGCTGGCTGGGAAAGTTTGGGCTGCACGTACCGCAAAATCCAACGGCCCTTCCGCAGAATCCCGCTGCAGGCCTGCTCGCGCTAATTTATTCTGAAATTTGATCCATGCCGATTGAATGGCATCATGATCCTTGTTTGCTGGTCGTAGTATCCATAGTGCGATCAATCCCACAATCGCGATGAGCAGACAACTCAACCACAATGCCATGTCGCCGCGACTCACTTTGTTGCCGGTGATCTTTGACAGAAATTCTGTCTGCCGTTGCTGGTTATAACCCAGTACCCATTGGTTCCAGTCGTTATTGACGGCATCCCATCCCAGATTCAGGCGGCGGAAAAGGCTGGGTCTGGCCAAGGCGGGTAGCGATTCATCGGCAGGCAAGGCGCTGGCGATACCCGATTCGACTCGTTGCGGCGCAACCGCAGAAGTGGGATCGACGCGTACCCAGCCGCGACCATCTATCCATACTTCTGCCCATGCATGGGCATCGGTCTGGCGCACAATCATATATTCACCCAGTGCATTGAATTCTCCGCCCTGATAACCGGTTACGACCCGGGCAGGCAAGCCTGCTGCCCGCATCAGGAATACGAAGCTACTTGCGTAGTGCTCGCAAAAACCTTTTCTGGTGTTGAACAAGAATCCGTCTACTGCACTGGCGCCAAGCGGAGGCGGCGTCAGGGTATAGCTGAAATCATGGGCAAACATACTCATCGCTTTTTGTATCAATTCGTCTGGGTTGCTGGTTTGCGCAGCCCAGTCTTTGGCAAGCTCACGTGCCCGCTCATTGCCGAATTCCGGTAGCCGTAAAGCGCGCGTACGATCGCTTTCATCCAGCGCGCTATTGTCGTGATGACGCAGTACAGAAGTCGCTTCATAACGGATGCGAGTGCGTACCGGCTGGCGTGACTGATACTGATAATCTTCGGTGAGAAAACCGGCACTGCCGGTTTTGACAGGTGTATCCAATACCAGCAACCAGGGTTTGTTGTGCGGTTCCAGCGTGACTGTATATGTGAGTGGGGCGCTATCGAGGCTTAGAGCATTGTTTGTTGAAGCCGACTCAGTATGGTTTGAACGCCAGACACTACCGTCATAGTCCCACAACACCGGGCCGCGCCAATAAAGCTGGGAAGCATCTGGTGCATTGCCATGAAATGCGACGCGGAAAGCCACTGCATCTGAACGGGATAAGTTGCTGATGCTGCCCGGTCTCATTTCGTCAGCTAACCCGGTCATGCCGCGTGTTGCGTCTCTCGGTACCCCCCATAATGGTCCTGGAGCACGCGGGAAAAGTACGAAAAGTATCAGCATCACCGGTAGCGCCTGAGCGATCAACCGTCCGCCAAGAGAGAGCAGGACATTACTTTTTACTTCTTTCTCTCTCTGGTTAAGACTGATCAAAGCAGTGGTAAGTGCTAACAAAGGGGCGATGGTGAGAACCGCTATCAGTAAAGTTTGCGAGAACAGAAAAGTGCAAATGGTGAAGAAATAGCCAAGCAGCACAACCAGAGTAAAGTCGCGCAAAGATCGCGATTCCATCACCTTGAAAGCTAGCAATAATGTGAATAATGCGGTGCTGGCATCGCGCCCTGCAAGTCCGCCAAAAGTATATAACACGCCCAACGCGGCAATTACTACCAGTGGAAGCAGTATTAGATTCCCAGGCAGTTTTATAGCAGGATTATTCTGCTGGCGCACTGCCAGCCAGTACCGCCAGCCCAGTAAAAGGGCGGCTGAAACTACTATCCATGTTGCCTGATAAGGCGCATGCAGTGCCAGTATCAGCCCCAGTGAAAGTAATACCCAGCGTAGTTGTAGGATACTCATGTGGGCATCCTCAAAATAATGCCAGCGCTTTCAGCGCTTCACGAAAATGGGCTTCATCAGCAGCGGGCGTAAGAATAAAGCGGGGTAGCCTCAAACCGAAAGCAAGTCCGGTGGCGTGGGCATCGAGTACCCAGCGCGTTAATTGAGAAAGTTTGTGTTCAGTGTCTTTGCCTGGAGTGATATCCCAATCGAGCCAGGGCGCAAACTGCCCCTGGCCTTCAAATTCTTTGGTATAGAGTCCTTGTTCTCGTGCTGAAGCTTTCCAGTCTACGCGGCGCATGGAATCGCCCAGCCGGTAGTTACGCAGTCCGGAAAAATCTTCATCGCCGTGCGTGGTTTGCGACCCTTGTGTATGGAATTGCTGGATCGCAGTGGGGATAGGCAGGCCGGGTGAGGCCGGTTGCGGATAGATCAGGCAACGCAGATCGTTTTCCACATAGCCCCAAGTGTGGAACAAGCCTAAAGGAAAACGGGTGAACACGCTTACTTTTTCCATTTCCAACCAGCCGCGTTTCTTGCTCGGGATGCTTAATATGATCTCGTTCGAACCATGGGCGGAGACGTCACAGTAGGTAGTCGTTTGAGAGGCTGTTTTCAAGCCAATAGCGCTACGTTCGCGCCCACTATTGTCCACTAGGATAAGCGAGAAGCGTGCCTCTTCTCCGGCAAACACCGGAGGGGCTTTACTCGCAGAGATATGTAGATGTGCAAGGTTATGCCAGGTATGCAGCATGGCGACGATGCCTAAGCCCATCAGCCAGAATGCCAATACATAACCCATGTTGAGGCTATAGTTGATGGAGCCGATCAGCATGCCGCCTATCATTAGCGCAAACACGAACCCGGTGCGGCTGGGGACTATATATACATGTCTTCTATCGAGGACAGCCATGATGTGACCAGGTTGACCGGTTTGCGTGCTGCGCAGGAATCTACTCCAGTCAGGCAAACGAATCGCCGATTTCAAGGCACGGCTACTTTCGCTAATAGCTCGGATGTATCTATGTTGCCGCCATTCGCGTTACGCAACCGATGGTTAGCCACGCTAGGCAGAATCGCCTGCAGGTCCTCGGGGATGGCGTAGTCGCGGCCTTCCAGCAATGCCCATGCTTGTGCGCATTGTTTGAGTGCCAATCCGGCACGCGGGCTTAACCCGGCCTCGAATTGCGGACTATTACGGCTGAAATCCAGGACCGCTTGCAGGTAATCAAGCAGCGTGTCGGCGATATGAATGCGCGATGCCTGTTGTTGTAGCTCGATCAAGCCGGCTGCATCGATCACAGGCGAGATATTAACCAGATGGTCGCGTCCGCTCCCACCGGAAAGCAGAGTGCGTTCCGAGCGGGTATCGGGATAACCGAGTTTGATGCGCATCAGAAAGCGATCCATTTGCGATTCCGGCAGCGGAAAAGTTCCGATGTGAGTCGCAGGATTTTGCGTGGCGATGACGCAGAAAGGGTCGGGCAGCGGACGCGTTTCGCCATCGATGGTCATCTGCCGCTCTTCCATCACTTCCAGCAATGCGCTTTGAGTCTTGGGTGTGGCGCGATTGATTTCGTCAGCCAACAATACGTTGGTGAAAATCGCGCCCGGATGAAACTTGAAACTGGAGGCATTACGGTCATATACAGACACACCGAGGATGTCGGCAGGCAGCAGGTCGCTGGTGAACTGGACCCGCCGAAAAGCCAACCCCAGAACTTGCGCCAAAGTATGTGCCAGCGTGGTCTTACCCATGCCCGGCAGATCTTCGATCAGCAAATGGCCGCGTGCCAGGATACAAGCGAGGGAGAGTCTGATCTGTGCTTCTTTACCGAGAATGACGGAACTGCTGATAGCGATGATGTCGTTGAGCTGGCGTTGCATAGATGTTCCAAAAATATTTTAAGGATTTTTTTCATTCAATAGGCTACGTACTTCCAGCGCGATCTCCGACGCTTTCAGTCCCACCGGACCGATATCGTCGGCGACCAGATCGTCAGCAGCTTTACCGTGTAGATACACCGCGAGTATGGTTGCCTGCTCTATCGATAAGCCCTGCACGATTAGGGCAGCGATGATGCCTGACAATACATCGCCCATGCCCGCGGCACTTAAACCCGGATTGCCGCTGGCGTTGATATACCAATGTCCGCCCGGGGTGGCAACGATACTGCCTGCCCCTTTCAGCACGACAATAGCATGGTAACGGCTGGCGATAGCAAGCGCGCTGGCGATACGGTCGGCTTGTATTTGCGCATTGTCGCAACCCAGCAATACCGCAGCTTCGCCGGGGTGCGGAGTAAGCACGGCGTTGCCGCGTTGTATCAATGTATCTCGCAGAGTTTTGTCGCCGGCCAGCAAATGTAGGGCATCTGCATCCAACACTAACGCGCTGCCGGTCTTTAAGGCGGTGCGTAGCTGATTTGTCGCTTGTGCACTACGCCCCATGCCGGGGCCGACGATGATGCAATCCAGGCTCTCCGCCAACTCTCCGCTGTGACGGAGCATCAATTCCGGAAAATTGATATCTACCAGCGGAGCATCTACTGCCAGAAAGTGGCAATAGACCCGCCCGCTACCCGCTAACAGCGCGGCACGACCCGCTAACAGGGTGGCGCCTACCATGCCTGTGGCACCGCCTAGCACGGCCACGCTGCCAAAACTGCCTTTGTGTGAATTGCGTTTTCTTGGCGCTAATGCGGCAGGAAGGGTATCTACCAGCCTACCGTAGGATATTGCCGGTGATGCAACAATGCCCAAGTCTACTGTATGCACAAGCCCGACATGATCGGGACCATCCAACGTGTAGAACCCCGGTTTGCGGGCGATAAAGCTGATGGTGTGATCGGCCTGAATGGCTGCACCCAGCACAAGTCCGGTATCGGCGCTCAAACCGCTGGGGATATCAATAGCTAGTTTGACGGTGGGTAAAGCATTGACGGCGTCGATCAACGAACTATATCGTGCATCCAGTTCGCGCTTCAGTCCAATGCCGAATAGCCCGTCTATCGCCAGGCCGAATGACACACCGGCTGGGATATCATTTATTGCTACACCCCCGCAGTTCAGCCATTCGTCGTATGCTACTCGCGCATCGGACGGCAACTTTGCGGCATCGCCGGTGAATAAAACGTGGGTGTTATAGAAGCGGCTTTTCAGGTGGCGCGCTGCCACCAATGCATCACCGCCGTTATTGCCGGGCCCGGCAAGAATCAGGATATCCGAGCGGCTTTCCTTAACCAGCTCGCAGGCCAGATCCGCTATCGCCAACCCGGCCTGTTCCATCAGACCATGGGTTCCGTGCTGTTGCTCTATGGCGCGGATCTGATCAACACGGTAAAGAGGTGGGAGATTCATCGTTGCATTGTGATGTCCTGCTATTTAGTTCTCGATTTTCCCGGGCGTTTTGCAACGAAAATCCTTGAATGGGCCGGGTGAGCCGCCGAATTTGCCTGCACCCAATTCCCAGCCTTCGCCGGGCGAGAATTGCGCGCAGACGACAGTGCCGTCTTCCAGGCTGATCCATTTGAAATAGGGGGCCGGCGCAGCCAGGGCATGAAGCGAGGCTGTCAATACGGCTAACAATACAATGATTTTGAGTTTGGACATGAGGCACTCCTTTGAGAGTCTTAATTTAGAGAGTCTATCACCAGTGCGTAAAGGTTCAATGCCTCGAACCTTAATCGCGTTGACGTGCTTTTGGTTTTTTGGCCTTAAGGGCGCTTTGATAAGCCTTTTTTGCCCAGTTCGCCATTTCCTGCCGGTCTTCGAATACTTCTGCCGGAGCTTCGTAATAACTCATGGCGATCCGTTTGCCCCGAGCTTCATAAGTGAAAGGAAGCTGCCCTAACCGCTTGAATTCCTCTACGCTATCAGCATCCACTTTAAAATAGAGTTTATCGTCCACGATGATGGCGAATACCAAGTCATCACGATAGATGCCGAATCCACCGAACATGGCTTTGGTGATGGTTGGCCCGAACAGCGCCATCTGCTCGCTGACGAATTGAGTGAATTCAGTGCTTTTTGCGGATTTACGTACAGTCTTCATTTTATAGCCTCATTCAATGGCCATCCGTTCCATTTTTTCAATGAACCAACGCATCGCTTTACCCGGTCGTTGAGTACGCCAAGCCAGATAGAATGGGGCAGAAGGTTTGGGCTCGGCGACTTGTTTGATTACCAGGTGACCGACCTCTGCATGGCGCATCGCCAGCATCTTGGGTAGATAGCCCACGCCCAGCCCATGAATCTGGGCATCCAGTTTGGCTTGTATATCGGGTACGGTGAATACATCCTGCCCGATCAGGATGCCGGAGGTGCGCGGAGGTAAATTACGCGAGCTATCTGCGGCAGCCACGGCCCTATGTTTGAGAATATCTTCAACCTGCAAAGGTTCCGTTGCGTCCGCTAATGGGTGATGTGGAGCGACGGCGAACACGAAATCCATCATACCCAGCAAGTGCGTGTTGTAGCCGCCGCCTGATGGACCTTCACCCGGGGTTCCGAACGAGATATCGGCGCGGCCGCTGACCAGCACGTCCCATGATCCGCCGTAGACTTCGCGCAACAGCTGTACACGCGTGCCGTAGCCTTGTCGGTAGAATTCTTCCACCAATGAATAGAACCGGCTGATGGAGAACAGGTCGCTGATAGCGATGCGCAATTCAGCTTCGCACCCGGTTGAAACCCGTTTGACGTGTGATTCCAGATCACCGGCTGCTCTTAGTAGTTGGCGGCCTTCACGCAACAGCTCCTTACCGGCATCGGTGAGTTCGGCACGGTGACCGCTACGATCAAATAGCGCTACGCCAATGTCTTGTTCCAGTTTTTGTACGCTGTAGGTGATGGCGGATGGAACCCGGAAAAGTTCTTCCGCAGCAGCGGCGAAGCTGCCGCGTCTGTCGATAGCATCCAGGATCTCGATCGCTTCTAATGATATTTTCACAATGATTTTTGGTTCAAATTTATTGAATGAGTATCACAGAATAATTCGCTATCAATTCTCTTTCATAAGCCTATTATGTGCTCATTCATTCAGAAAGGCTGAATAAAATGTTAGAGATACGCAAAAGCAAGGATAGAGGGCACCGCGATCATGGTTGGTTGAACACCAGTCATACGTTTTCGTTCGCGGATTATTATGACCCGGACAATATGGGGTTTTCGGTATTACGGGTGATTAATGACGATATTGTGCATGCAAAGCGCGGTTTCGGCATGCACGGTCACAACGACATGGAGATCGTCACCTACGTGTTGCAAGGTGAGTTGCAACACCAGGATAGCCTGGGTAATGGTTCGGTGATCCGTCCCGGCGATGTGCAGCGCATGAGCGCAGGTACCGGCATACGCCACAGCGAATTCAACCCGTCAGATACTGAAGCGGTGCATCTGCTGCAGATATGGTTATTACCTGCGAAGAATGGGGTGGCGCCGAGCTATGAGCAAAAAGCATTCAGCGACGATGAAAAACGCGGCAAGTTGCGCTTGATCGCTTCCCCGGACGGTACAGAAGGTTCAGTGACCATAGGTCAGGATGTCCGTTTGTACACGGCATTGCTGGATGGTGCGGAACGGACTACTCATACCGTTGCCCAAGGTCGCAAGGCTTATGTGCAAGTGGCAGGAGGTAGCCTGTCTGTGAATGGCATGGCGCTGACAGCGGGGGATGGCTTGCGCGTTACCGATGCTGCGGAATTGGTTTTCGACTCAGGACAACAGGCAGAGTTTTTACTGTTTGACCTACCGGCTTGAGTGCGAGTCGCAAGATTCGACTTGCAATATTCAGTATGTATCGTATTAAATTAATTTAACTATATGGGGGGTAGCATGGCAAAAGTAGCAGTGGTATATCACAGTGGGTACGGGCATACAGCCGAACAGGCCAAGGCGGTGATACGCGGTATCGAGAGCGTGAGCGGTACCAATAGCACCTTGATCTCTGTGGATCAGATAGAGCAACATTGGGCAACATTGGAAGCTGCCGATGCGATCATTTTCGGCAGCCCTACTTACATGGGTAGCGCATCCGGACCGTTCAAGATGTTTATGGATGCCAGTTCCAAAGTCTGGTTCACGCAGGGCTGGAAGAACAAGATCGCAGCAGGTTTTACCAATTCTGCCAGCCAAAGCGGCGACAAACTGAATACACTGGTTCAACTGGCGATCTTTGCCGCGCAGCACGGCATGATATGGGTCGGGGTCGATCTGATGCCGGGTAATAACCACAGCAAGGGTTCGGTGCATGACCTGAACCGCCTGGGCGGTTTTATGGGTGCTTTGGCACAATCGAATTCAGACGAAGGTCCTGATATGGGCCCCATCGGCAGCGATCTGAAAACTGCGGAACATCTGGGCGCACGCGTGGCGCAAATCACTAATCAGTTTTTAGCCGGTCGTAAATAAGCCGTTTCGATTATCTGTTGCGACTACGTGGAATATTTGGCGGTCGCATCAGGTAGTGATTACTTGGGTGGCTGTAATCAGAGCGCGAGCGCGATGCGGCAGTCACTAAATTTATAAGGAGAAGATGATGAAGAATTTTATGTTTGGCTTGGCTTTAGCCGGTTTCACCACAATCGCGGCTGCACAAAATATACAAACCTATGGCATTGATAACACCCATAGCTTTGCCAATTTCACGATACGCCATGTGGTCTCCAAAACCGCAGGTACTTTTCCCGACGTAACCGGCTTGATCACCATAGACCAGGATAACCTGAGCAATTCCAGTGTAAAAGCCAGCATCAACATCCTCAGCGTCAATACCAACAATGCCAAACGTGATGAGCACATCACCACCAAACCCGAATATCTCGATGGCGGCAAATTCGCAAAAATGACTTTCGAAAGTACTTCGGTAGAGCCCAGCAGCAAAACAGAAGGCGTGCTACATGGCAATTTCACTTTGCATGGCGTGACCAAACAGATTTCCTTCCCGTTCAAGGTACTGGGTATCGGTTCCGATCCGTGGGGCGGCACGCGCATGGGCATAGAAGCACATACCAGTATCAAGGCATCCGATTATGGCCTTAGTTGGGGAGTGGAGCCGAACGCCCCGATAGGCAATGATGTCGACATTACTTTATTGATCGAGGGCGTAAAGAGCAGCCCTGACCATAAACCTTTATAAAACCTCCGGAGGTTTTCTCATGACAGACCTGTTTACTCCAGTAAAACTGGGCCGTATGCAATTGCCCAATCGCATCGTTATGGCGCCGTTGACGCGTAATCGGGCTGCGATGCCCGGTAATATTCCACAGGACATGAATGTTACTTATTACACGCAACGTGCTTCTGCGGGTCTGATCATTACCGAGGCCACGCCCATTTCAGCGATGGGGCACGGCTATCCCGCCACGCCCGGCATTCATACAGCACAACAGGTGTCAGGCTGGAAAAAAGTGGTCGATTCAGTACATGCCAAAGGCGGGCGCATCGTTTTGCAACTGTGGCATGTGGGGCGCATTTCCCATCCTTCACTGTTACCGAAAAATGCGGTACCGGTAGCACCTTCAGCCGTCAAGCCGGCGGGGCAGGCATTCACTTATCAAGGTTTGCAGGATTTCGTGACGCCGCGTGCGCTGAATACGGGTGAGATAGAAGGCGTCATCAACGAATATCGTCTTGCAGCGCAGAATGCACTCCAGGCCGGATTCGATGGCGTGGAAGTTCATAGCGCAAACGGTTATCTGCTCGATCAGTTTCTGCGCGACACCACCAATAAGCGCTTCGACCAGTACGGCGGCAGTCTTGCCAATCGAAGCCGTTTATTAGAGGAAGTAGTTGCTACAGTGTGTAAAGTATGGGGTGGCGACAGAGTGGGAGTACGTATTTCGCCGATCAATCCGTTCAACGACATTCACGATTCCAACCCGCAGGCGCTATTCAATCACGTCGCCGATGTGCTCAATCCGTTCAATCTCGCTTATCTGCATGTGGTGGAAATAGGCATCAATACTACCGAGATTTTGCCGGATTTCGATTT
>DATBPY010000080.1:0-24859 GCA_036561085.1 Methylophilaceae bacterium
CGACTGGCACGTTCGATCTTGCTGGTTTTCCGGCTTGAGACTTCGGCATCGCGACGTAACCAGATATCCTGCTCGCCGCGTAACACCGGCCGTGCGGCTTCAGTGAGCTTCAAGCCGCCGTAAAGTTGGATATCGGATTCCAGGAATCCCCCTGCGACCAGCTGACGAAATACGCTGCTCCATTGAGCTTGTGCCAACCCCTGACCTACACCGAAAGTGGAAAGCACCTGGTGGTTGAATTGCTGGATCTTCTCAGTATTTTTGCCCAACAACACATCGATCAGATGCACCACACCGAACCGCTGGCCGGTACGATAAACACATGACAACGCCATCTGCGCGGCTTGCGTGGCATCCCAGGTGTCGACAGGCTGCAGGCAGTTATCGCATTGACCGCAATCGCCAGGATGTTCTTCACCGAAATATCGTAGCAACGTCTGATGACGACAGGCAGTGGATTCGCAGAAACCCAGTAGCGCATCCAGTTTTTGCCGCTCTACCCGTTTGCGCTCTTCCGGCGCATCGCCGGAATCCAGCATCTGGCGCATGGAAACCACGTCGCCCAAGCCGTAAGTCATCCAGGCGTCAGCGGGCAATCCGTCGCGCCCGGCACGGCCGGTCTCCTGATAATAACCTTCCATGCTTTTGGGCAAATCGAGATGGGCGACAAAACGTACATTGGGCTTGTCTATGCCCATGCCGAAAGCCACTGTCGCCACCATGATGACTCCTTCTTCACGCAAGAACCGGCGCTGGTTAGCGTTACGCGTCTCGGCGTCCAGTCCGGCGTGATATGGCAGCGCATCCCAGCCTCCCGTCTTGAGCCATTCGGCAGTTTCTTCCACTTTTTTGCGCGACAGGCAATATACGATGCCTGCATCGTTCGGATGTTCAGCTTCTAGAAATGTCTCTAGCTGCTGACGCGCATTGGCTTTTTGCGTGACTCTGTATTTGATATTGGGGCGGTCGAAACTGGACACGAATTGCCGCGCCTCTTCCAACGCCAGGCGCTCCAAGATCTCGCCGCGCGTAGGTGCATCGGCAGTCGCTGTAAGCGCGATGCGCGGCACAGCGGGAAAACGCTCATGCAACACTGTCAACTGCCGGTATTCGGGGCGGAAATCATGTCCCCATTGCGAAACGCAATGCGCTTCATCTATGGCAAACAGCGCAATACCGGGACTAGACTGTACTTGTTCCAGCAATCCCAGAAAATTAGGCATCAGCAATCGTTCCGGTGCCACATAGAGTATCTTCAACTCGCCGCGTGTCAGTTGTCCGGTGACTTCACGCGCAGCTTCGGCATCCAGGCTGGAATTGAGAAAGGCAGCTCGCACCCCAAGCTGTTGCAATGCCTCCACCTGATTCTGCATCAACGCGATCAACGGCGAAACCACAATGGCAACGCCATCGCGCAGCAATGCAGGAAGTTGGTAACACAACGACTTGCCGCCGCCGGTGGGCATCAGCACCAGCGCATCACCGCCTGCCGATACATGCTCGACGATGGCTTGTTGCGCGTCGCGAAAAGCGGTGTAGCCGAAGATATCGTGCAGGAGTTGCTGAGAGGTAGTAGGGCTGGAGGTCATGCAGCACGCATTTTACCCGAAACAGCACCTCGGCTCATCTCATATGTGGCGGCTATAAGTGCTTTCCGCTATAATCCGCATCCTCCTAGCTAGGCTCTATGCCTTAGCTAGCCCGGTCGGGATGTAGCGCAGCCTGGTAGCGCACTTGCATGGGGTGCAAGGGGTCGCGAGTTCGAATCCCGCCATCCCGACCATTTTATTTTTATCCTCGTAACCACCACATCATGACCGCACAGTGGAAACCGAATGTCACCGTCGCTGCCATCATCGAACAAGATGGCAAGTTCCTCATGGTCGAAGAAGAATGTGTAGACGGTTTACGCTTCAATCAACCCGCCGGGCATCTTGAAAACGAGGAAACTCTGTTAGAGGCTGTGATCCGCGAAGTACAGGAAGAGACCGCTTACCGCTTCCAGCCTACCGCCCTGTTAGGCACATATTTGTGGAAACACCCGGAAAAAGACCTGACTTACCTGCGTTTTGCCTTCATCGGTGAAGTGACCGGCCACGATCCAGAGCAAACACTGGACAGCGGCATCGTACGCGCCCCGTGGATGACGGCGGATGAGATTCGTGCGTCGCAGCATAGGCATCGCAGCCCGCAAGTGTTGCTGTGTCTGGAGCATTATCTGGCAGGGCAACGCTTTCCTCTGTCTGTGATGACGCATCTATCATGAAAAAACCGCGTATCGTCGTAGGGTTGTCCGGCGGAGTAGACTCTTCCGTCGCCGCCTTGCTATTAAAACAACAAGGTTACGAAGTGGTCGGCCTGTTCATGAAAAACTGGGAAGATGACGATACTGAAGAGTTCTGCACTTCGCGCCAGGACCTGATTGATGCGGCGGCGGTCGCCGATCGCATCGGCATCGACATCGAAGCGGTCAATTTTTCCAAAGAATACAAAGAAAAAGTGTTCGCCAACTTCCTGGCTGAATACAGTGCCGGACGCACGCCTAACCCCGATATACTGTGCAATTCAGAGATCAAGTTCCGCGCTTTTCTGGATCATGCCATGGCGCTGGGCGCCGACCTGATCGCCACCGGCCACTATGCCAGAGTGCGCGAAGTAGACGGCTTGTTCCAGTTGCTTAAAGCTGAAGACGGCAGCAAGGATCAAAGTTATTTTCTTTACCGCCTGAATCAGTCGCAACTCTCGAAAACACTGTTCCCGCTGGGCGATCTATATAAACGCGACGTGCGCGAGATAGCCCGCCAAGCGGGGCTCTCTACCAGTGAGAAAAAAGATTCCACCGGTATCTGTTTCATCGGCGAGCGCCCATTCCGCGAGTTCCTGAATCGTTACTTGCCAAAGGAACCGGGTGAAATGCGTACACCGGAAGGTAAGGTCGTCGGTCGGCATGATGGGTTGGTGTACTACACGCTGGGGCAACGCCAGGGACTGAACATCGGTGGCAGCAAGGAAGGTAGCGGGGAACCGTGGTTCGTAGCCGCCAAGGACATGGCGAATAATGTGCTCACCGTAGTGCAGGGACATGAACATCCGCTACTGCTCAAGCAACGATTAGTCGCTCAAGACCTGCATTGGATCGCAGGTCATCAACCGCGTGAGCATTGGGTCTATGCAGCGAAGACCCGCTATCGGCAAGCCGATGCGCCGTGCGAAATCGACTCACTCGATACAACGTCAGGTGAAATCTGTTTTGCCGAAAAGCAATGGGCGATCACACCAGGGCAATCGGTAGTGGTATACGAGAGTCAGGTATGCTTAGGTGGTGGGATAATCGCGTGACGCGATAGTAACGCCGAAACGCTGATCACTCAGCGAATTGCAACAACTCTGCTACTTCCTGTAATTCAGCCCGTAATCCTGCCCAATCGAACGGCATCTCTTCTACTTCAACCTCAGGGGGAACAAACGGGATCACTTCGGCTACAGGTGCTACAACGGCTCCCTGAGTAGACTCTTCCAAGCGGTGACGCGCACCGTTGATGGTAAAACCTTGCTCATAGAGCAAGTCGCGGATGCGACGAATGAGGATAACTTCATGATGCTGGTAATAACGGCGATTACCGCGTCTTTTTACCGGCTTGAGTTGCGTGAACTCCTGCTCCCAATAGCGCAACACATGCGGCTTAACGCCGCACAGGTCACTTACTTCACCTATAGTGAAATAGCGCTTTGCCGGAATGGGCGGGAGTGGGGTTTTACTTACGGCTTCCGGCATACGTTTGTTCCACAGTGGTCTTTAACTTTTGACTTGCGTGGAATGTCACAACGCGACGCGCTGTGATAGGAATACCTTCGCCGGTCTTGGGGTTACGACCAGGTCGTTCGGATTTTTGACGCAACTCGAAATTGCCGAAACCGGACAATTTTACAATCTCACCATCTTCCAGCGACGTGCGGATCTCCTCAAAAAAGGCTTCCACCATATCTTTGGCTTCACGTTTGTTCAGCCCGACCTGTTCAAACAGCATATCGGCTAAATCTGCTTTAGTTAGTGTCATACATACCCTCTTACGAATAATTTTATCAATTGCGTAAAACTGCGCCAAATTTCTGTGACAACAAATCAACCAGCTTTGCCACCGCAGAATCAGCATCCTGATCCATCAAAGTTTTTTGAGTATCTTGCATAAGCACTAGAAATGCAAGGCTTTTTTTATGTTCTTCTATGCCTTTCCCGCGATAAACATCAAACAAGGCAATTTCGCTGACTGCCGGAATGTTCGCCTGCCGCATGGCATCTATCAGATTTTGAGCCGGAATCGCCTCATCGACCACTACTGCGATATCGCGTCGCAGCGGCGGAAATTTAGCGATTTCGCTGAATTTTGTCACCGATGTTTTCAGCACTGCCTGCAATTCAAGCTCGAACATCACCACGCTCTGTTGCAGTCCGTATTGTTGCTGCCAGCGCGGATGTAAAATACCTATGACTCCGACCTCTTCCGCGCCTATGAAAATTCGTGCGCATTGTCCCGGATGCAAAGCTGGGTGTGTCCCGGCAACAAACCTTATGGATGCCCCTAATAAGGCTTCAACATCTGCTTTCACATCGAAAAAATCTACTTTGCGCGCGGCTACACCCCATTGTTCAGAGTCGGCATCGCCGTAACATAAACCCGATAACTTTGTTTTTTGCGCATAATTTGCAGCATCTTTTGTAAAACACGCACCAATCTCGAACAATCTCACGCGTTCTTGCTGGCGATTAAGATTAAAAGTCAGCGTATCCAGCAATCCGCCAAAGATGCTGGAACGCATCACGCTCATGTTGCTGGCGATAGGATTGGCCAGTTTGATAGGATTAGTATTTCCAGCCAGATCACGCTCCCAAGCCGCCTCTACAAAACTATAAGTCACCACTTCCTGGTAATCCCTGGCGGCTAATAACGCGCGAATATCATGCGCATTCCTCAGGCTCTCGTTTTGCGGCAACATATTCAGTGCAGCTATAGGCGGCAATGGCGGGATGTTGTTGTAACCGTGCAGGCGCGCCAATTCTTCGATCAGATCCTCTTCGATCTCAATATCAAATCGGTGCGAAGGGGGGCTCACCACGAAATCATCGCCGCGCTGAGTAAATTCAAAGCCGGATTCACGCAACATTTTGGCGATAGTCGCTTGCCCCAAAACAATGCCCAACACTTTATCCGCACGCTGAGTACGTAGCGTGACCGGCAAACGTTGCGGCAAATCCTTGGCGGAGACTGCTTCCGTAACGCTACCGGGATTACCACCGCAAATTTCCAGCACTAACTGCGTGGCACGTTCAATCGCCCCGCGTTGCAGATTGAAATCGACACCGCGCTCAAAACGGTATGAAGCATCCGATGAGAAACCCAATTCACGAGCTTTACCGGCAATAATCGCAGGTTGGAAGAAGGCGCTTTCCAGAAATACTTCGGTGGTTGCATCGCTCACAGCACTTTCCGCGCCGCCCATCACACCGGCCAGCGCCAGGGCATGGCTGTCATCAGCGATAAGCAAGGTGTCGGCATCGGGTTTAACGACTTGTTCGTTGAGCAGCTTGAGGTGCTCGCCGGGCTTAGCCCAACGTACATGGATACGGCCCTGCAGTTTACGGTTATCGAATGCATGCAACGGTTGCCCCAGCTCTAGCATGACGTAATTGGTGATATCCACCAGCGCGCTGATACAACGCAGCCCGCTACGCTCAATACGCTGTTTCATCCATTCCGGGGTAAGCCGGGTGGCATCGATGCCGGAGATGATACGGCCGCAGTAACGTGGGCAGGCTTGCGAAGCATCCAACACCACTTCGCGCTGTTCATTTTGGGTAGCCGCTACCGAAGAAATGTCCGGCAGATTGAGTGCAGTCGCGGTCAATGCGCTTACTTCACGAGCGATGCCAGTCAAGGACAGGCAGTCTGCACGATTCGGGGTAAGTTTCAGGGTGAGCAGTTGGTCATCCAGCCCCAGATATTCACGTATGGATGAACCGACAGGCGCGTCTTCCGGCAGTACCATCAAGCCATTGGCTTCTTCCGTGATGCCCAGTTCACGCGACGAGCACAACATACCGAACGATTCGATACCACGCACTTTCGCTTGGCTGATCTCCAATCCCGGCAATTTGGCACCTACCAGCGCACATGGCACCTTCAGGCCAACGGCTACATTGGATGCACCGCATACGATCTGCAACGGCGCGGCCTGACCTACTGCGACCTGACATAACTTGAGTTTGTCGGCATCGGGATGTTTTTCAACAGCAAGTACTTGCGCTACCACCACATTGCTAAACGCTGCTGCGGCCGGACGCAACTCTTCAAGCTCCAGGCCGGCCATGGTCAACAGATCGCCCAGCGCTTCTGTAGAGAGCGGAGGATTGACCAGACTACGTAACCATTGTTCGGAGAATTGCATGCTGTTAGTTAAAAGAGTTAATGGAATTGAGAAAGAAAACGTAAGTCGCCTTCAAAGAACAGGCGCAGATCGTTGATGCCGTAACGCAACATGGTCAACCGGTCCGGCCCCATGCCGAAAGCGAAACCGAGATACTTTTCCGGGTCTATGCCGCCGGCACGCAATACATTGGGGTGCACCATGCCGCAACCGGCGATCTCCAGCCAACGGCCTTTATTAGCGCCGCTGATAAAGGCAACATCGATCTCGGCCGACGGCTCGGTGAATGGGAAGAAAGATGGACGGAAACGCACTTGCAGATCGTCCGACTCAAAGAATTGACGCAGGAAATCGATCACCACGCCTTTGAGGGCGGCAAAGTTGGCATTCTCGCTCACCCACAACCCTTCGACCTGATGGAACATGGGTGAATGCGTGGCGTCGGAATCCACGCGATACACGCGGCCGGGAGCGATCATACGTATCTCCGGCATCACTTCCATCCCGGCATATTTCTCCATATGCGCCTGCATATAGCGTATCTGCACCGGGCTGGTATGGGTGCGCAACAACACATCTTCGCGCACATTGCCGTCTTCGCCTTGCAGATAGAAAGTATCGTGCATGGAACGCGCAGGGTGCTTTTCCGGGGTATTCATAGCGGTGAAGTTATGCCAGTCGGTCTCGATCTCCGGCCCTTCGGCTACTTCAAAACCTATGGATTGGAATAGCTGTTCGATACGCGCCAGCGTCTGCGACACGGGATGTATGCTACCCATTCCACGTCCGCGACCCGGTAAGGTCACATCCACGGTATCGCTGGCGAGTTTCTGTGCTTGCTCTGCCATCATTATGGATTCGCGCCTGGTATTGACCAGGCCTTCCACCGCCTGCTTGGCGACATTGATCGCGGCACCTGCTGCGGGGCGATCCTCTGCCGACAGCTTGCCTAATTGTTTGAGTTGTTCGGTGAGTACGCCGCTCTTGCCCAGGAAACGGGCTTTGACCTGTTCCAGGTCGTTGATGGTAGCCACTGCCGCAAGTGCAGTTTCGGCTTCAGCGATGATAGGGGCGAATTGACTCATTTAATTTGAATTATGCAGCAATTGGATACAAAAAATCCGGGAACAAAAAAAGGAGGCTCAGCCTCCTTTTTCTGCTTGCACCTGATTAAGCAGCGCCGAGGCTAGCCTTTGCCAATTCAACGAATTTGGCAAATGCCGGCTTATCGAACACAGCCAGATCGGACAACATCTTACGATCCACTTCCACTGCAGACTTCTTCAAGCCGTTCATAAAGCGGCTGTAGGTCAGGCCGAATTCACGCGACCCTGCATTGATACGTGCGATCCAGAGTGTGCGGAACTGACGCTTCCTTTGTCTACGGTCACGGTAGGCATATTGCCCGGCCTTCATCACCGCCTGTTTGGCGATGCGATAGACGTTCTTGCGGCGGCCGCGATAGCCTTTTGCTGCATCTAAAACTTTTTTGTGTCGTGCGCGAGCGATGACACCACGTTTTACTCTTGGCATGTCTTCTCTCCTTTATGCGAACGGCAACATGGCGCGGATGGATTTCACATCACTCGCCACAATGTTTACGGTACCACGCAACTGACGCTTGCTCTTGGTGGTCTTCTTGGTGAGGATGTGGCGCTTGAACGCTTGTCCCCGCTTGATAGTGCCACCAGCGCGGACTTTGAACCGCTTGGCTGCACCACTTTTGGTCTTCATCTTGGGCATTTTGTACTCCTTATTGGATTACTGAAATAAGCGATCGGGCATCCCATAGCCACGTCACTTACTACTTATACCGAGCTACTTAATCAAGCAGAATCCTTAATTAAACTGCTTTCGGCTTCTTAACGGGAGAAAGCACCATCACTAGCTGCCTTCCCTCCATTTTTGGGTATTGCTCTACTGCTGCATATTCAGCCAAGTCGGCCTCTACACGCTTCAGCAGGGCATGCCCCAATTCTTGGTGGGTGATTTCCCGACCACGAAAACGTAACGTGATCTTGGCTTTGTCACCTTCTTCTAAAAATCGCATCAAGTTACGCAACTTGACGCCGTAATCGCCATCGTCCGTTCCCGGACGGAATTTCACTTCTTTAACATGAACCTGCTTTTGTTTTAGCTTGGTCTCGTGTTGCTTTTTGCTCTCGCGATATTTGAATTTGCCGTAATCCATCAACCTGCAAACCGGAGGTTTGGCGGTAGGCGCGATCTCTACAAGGTCTATATCGGCTTCTTCCGCCAACGCCAACGCTTGTTGCAGACTAACGATGCCTATAGGTTCGCCTTCTATACCGACCAGTCGAATCTCGGGGGTTGTAATCTCGCCGTTGATCCGTGTTTCCTTATCTTGAGCTATCGCAAATTCTCCAAGTTAATCCCCACCGTTTTTCATCTTTGACAGCGGCAGGGAGATTCAAAAAAATAAAACCAATAAAAAATCAATTATTAAAAACGAATACCAATAAAAACAAAACCGCGCTAACCCCTGTTAGTGACCTCTGCCGCAAGCTTGTCCAACAAGGCTTGTAACGGCATGGAACCTAGGTCTTCACCTTTTCGGGTACGCACGGCAAGTTGCCCACTTTGCATTTCCCTGTCACCTGCAACCAGCTGATAAGGGATACGCTGTAAGCTATGTTCGCGGATTTTATAGCTTATTTTCTCATTTCTCAAGTCCGATTGCACGCGGAACCCCAACTGTTGCATTTGTGAGACAACATTTTGCACGTATTCTGCCTGCGCGCTGGTGATATTCATCACCACGACTTGCACCGGTGCAAGCCATAAGGGCATCGCTCCGGCATGGTTCTCGATCAGAATACCGATAAAACGCTCCATGGACCCGAGAATTGCGCGGTGCAACATCACCGGCGGTTTGCGCGCGCTGTCTTCATCGACATATTCCGCGCCTAGTCGTACCGGCAGATTGAAGTCCAGTTGTATGGTGCCGCATTGCCACAAGCGGCCCAATGAATCTTTTAGCGTGAATTCTACTTTGGGGCCGTAGAATGCACCTTCGCCGGGCTGCAGATCATATTCCAGTTTATTCTGTTGCAGCGCGGCAGCCAATCCGGCTTCAGCCTTATCCCAGGTCTCGTCGCTTCCCACACGTTTTTCAGGCCGGGTGGAAAGCTTGACCAACACATCGTCAAAACCGAAATCCTTGTATACATCTTGCAGCATGACGATGAACGCCGACACCTCACTCTGTACCTGTTCTTCCGTACAGAAGATATGGGCATCATCCTGGGTGAAACCGCGCACGCGCATCAAGCCATGCAATGCCCCGGAAGGCTCGTTACGGTGGCAGGAACCGAATTCGGCAAGACGTAGCGGCAATTCACGATAACTGTGCAAGCCGTGGTTGAATATCTGCACGTGGCCGGGACAGTTCATCGGTTTCACTGCATATTCGCGATTCTCCGACGAAGTGGTGAACATATTCTCGTGATAGTTTTCCCAGTGCCCGGATTTTTCCCACAGGCTGCGATCCATGATGGTAGGCGTGCGCACTTCCTGATAACCGTATTGCACGAACTTGTCGCGCATGTACTGTTCGATCTGCTGCCACAACGACCAGCCTTTAGGATGCCAGAACACCATACCCGGCGCCTCGTCCTGCATATGGAACAGTTCCAGATGCTTACCCAACTTACGGTGGTCGCGCTTCTCGGCTTCCTCCAGCATGTGAAGGTATTGATCCTGGTCTTCTTTTTTTGCCCAGGCCGTACCGTAAACACGCTGCAACATCTCGTTCTTTGAATCGCCGCGCCAGTAAGCGCCCGCTAACTTCATCAGCTTGAATACTTTGAGCTTGCCGGTAGACGGTACATGGGGTCCGCGGCACAAGTCGGTGAACTCGCCTTCGGTATACAACGAAACTTCCTCGTTGGAAGGGATACTGGCGATGATCTCGGCTTTGTAATGCTCGTTGATGGACTTGAAGTACGCCACTGCTTCGTCGCGCGGTAATACTTTTCTAGTCACCGGAATATCGCGCTTGGACAGCTCCAGCATGCGTTTTTCGATGGCTTCCAGATCGTCCGGCGTGAATGGGCGCTTGTAGGAGAAATCGTAGAAGAAGCCATTCTCGATCACCGGGCCTATGGTCACTTGCGCATCGGGAAATAATTCTTTGACTGCATAGGCCAGCAAATGCGCCGTTGAATGGCGGATGACGTCCAAACCTTCGGCATCCCTGTCGGTGACGATTGCAAGATCGGCGTCGTCGCTGATGAGATAAGACGTATCTACCAACTTGCCATTCACTTTGCCCGCCAGCGCCGCGCGTGCCAAGCCTGCACCTATACTGGCGGCAACATCGGCAACAGTGACGGCAGCATCGAACTTGCGCTCGGAACCGTCTGGAAGGCGGACAACTGGCATAGTCTTACTCTAAAAACCTACTCTACAAAAAATTAACAGAAGCCTCAAAACAGAATATTGATTCTGTCCGCCGACTTCTGTCATTCATCATTGGTAGGCGCGATTGGACTCGAACCAACGACCCCCACCATGTCAAGGTGGTGCTCTAACCAGCTGAGCTACGCGCCTGCTTAACTCTTCCGCCTAAGCAAAAGAGCCGTGGATTGTACCGAAAAGGGCGGGTCAAAGCAAACCGACGGCTCTGCTTCACGCTGGGAAACCGCCGTTATAATACGGTTGTGCTCCGCCTTGACCAACCTGCTATGACCGAACAAATTACGACTGATCCGATTACAAATCAACTCGCAAGTCGAGGATGGGCTGTAATTGAAGGCTTCTTGCCGACCACCACTGTCGCAAAGCTGGCGCAGGAGGCCAGGCGGCTGGAACTGCGTCGTGCGGGGGTAGGCAAATCTCGTCTCATCAACAACGAGATACGCGGCGATCACATCTTGTGGCTGGAATCCCCGCAGGTTACCGAATTACAGCGGGCCTGCCTGGATCGTTTCGAGCAGCTTCGACTGGCGCTTAACCGCGACATGAAATTAGGCTTGTTCGAATTCGAAAGCCATATTGCGCATTATCCTGTGGGGGCTTTTTACCGTAAGCATCTGGACAGTTTCCAACAGGAAAATCGCCGTATCATCAGCTGCATCCTATATCTGAACCAAAGCTGGAAAACTGAGCATGGCGGGCAATTACGTCTGTATTTGAACAGCAAGGATTATATGGATATATCGCCGCAAGGCGGAACGCTGGTGGTATTTTTTTCCGACCAATTCTGGCATGAGGTATTACCTGCCAAACGCGACCGGTTCAGCATTGCCGGCTGGTTCAAAAATCGCGGCTGAACGCCTTATCTACGCCAGAAATAACGCCAGACAAAACCCGGAAACGCAAAAACCAGGAATAGACACGAAGTAACTGCATAAAACTCCCAGTGCTGGGCAGCGACCTGCCCCATGGTTTTGTGCTCCACCAGCATGCTCACCCCACCCACAATGAAGTAAAGCACCACCACTTCCAGCAAATGCCAGCCGAAATGCTTTTTCATCAGCGGAACGACATAGAACAACTTTTCGCTAAACCAGGGGAGATTGGCGGCGACAAAAGCGAGCAAAAGCAGGATGGTGATGTTGGTGTTCATTTATAACTAATACCTAACTAATTTTGTTTTGTCATCAAAAGCAAAGACAGAGAGATCGCTGCATATCTGGAAGACTACTGAATACTGTGAAGTATAGCGAGGGCACAAATGCCCATCAGTTTTTCAGGTAGCAAACCAAGTACCAGCACTGCCAATCCATTAATACTCAGGATCAATGCCATATCCATGGCTGGCTGGATGGGTGTCGTATCGATAGGCTCATCGAAGTACATCAATTTGACGATACGCAGGTAGTAGAAAGCACCTATCACTGCCATCAATACCGCGAACACCACCAGCCCAACATGTCCTGCCTGCAATGCTGCTTGCAGCACGGCGAATTTGGCATAGAACCCGATGGTAGGCGGCACTCCGGCCATAGAGAACATTACCAGCAGCATGATGAAGGCATACCAGGGGCTACGTGCATTCAAACCGCGCAAATCATCCAGATCTTCAGCCTCAAAGCCATCGCGCGACAGCAGCAGAATGATGCCGAAGCCGCCCAGCGTCATCAGCACATAGGCAGCGATATAGAACATGGAAGAGACGAAACCGTTCAGGGTACCGCTCAATATACCGAATAACAGGAACCCGACATGCGAGATGGTGGAGTACGCCAGCATACGTTTCAAATTGGTCTGGGCGATGGCAGTGACGTTCCCGATGATGATGGACAGCACCGCCATAATGATGAGCATGCCTTGCCAATCATGCGCCAGAATCTGCAGGCCTTGGATCAGCAAGCGCATGACGAATGCGAACGCGGCTAACTTGGTCACCGAGCCGATGAATAGCGTCACTGCCGTCGGCGCACCCTGATAAACATCCGGCAACCACATTTGGAACGGAACCGCGCCCAATTTGAATGCCAAACCGGCCACCACGAATACCAGCCCCAATATCAACACGGAGTGGTTCAGCTCGCCGCCGATGATGGCAGTACTGACCTGCGTGAGATCCAGGCTGCCGGTCATGCCGTACAGCATGGACATGCCATACAGCAATATGCCGGAAGCCAATGCTCCCAGCACAAAGTATTTCATTGCCGCTTCCGTGGCACGGGCATTCTCCCGATCCAGTGCGACCAGTGAATACAAACACAATGACAGTAGTTCCAAGCCCATGTACAAAGTGAGGAAATTCTGACCGGATACCATCACCATCATGCCCAGCATGGCGAACAAGATCAGCACGAAGAATTCGCCGCGGAACATGCCGCGCAGGGTGATGTAAGTTCGTGAGTACACCAACACTACCGAAGTAGAGAGATAGATCATCAGCTTCAGCGTATGTGCCAACGTATCGTCCACGAACAGGCCACTGAATGCGTACCCTACTCCGCTAGTATGTGACATGCACGTCATCACTGCCGCCCCCAACAGAGTCAGTTGGGTCAGTGCATAGGTAAGATAGCGTTGCTCGTCATTCAGGAACAGATCCACGATCAAGATCAGCATCGCCATGCAGAGCACGAAGAATTCAGGTAACGCCGTGTAAATGTCGCTCACTATGTTCATTCGTTTTTACTCACGCAGTTATTCATCGGAGTCGCGCTCATGGAATCTTGCTCTGACTTAAATGGTCGAGCAGATTGCTGGCTGTTGCATGCGTCAACTCGGTAAGCGGTTGCGGATAGACACCCAGACCCAATGTCATCAATGCCAGTATCGTCAGAATCAGGAATTCACGTTTACCGATATCTTTCAGTTCAGCCACATGTGAGTTGCCTATCTCTCCATAGTACACGCGCTTCACCATCCATAAAGTGTAGGCAGCACCGAATATCAGCGTGGTAGCGGCAAGGAAAGCGAACAGGAAATTGGCTTGCAATGCCCCCAAGATCACCATGAATTCACCAACGAAACCGGAAGTTCCAGGCAGGCCGGTATTAGCCATGGCAAACAATACTGCGAAAGCAGCGAAGGTCGGCATGACGTTCACCACACCGCCGTAATCTGCGATCTGACGGGAATGCATGCGGTCATATAACACGCCTACACAAAGGAACAGTGCGCCGGAAACAAAACCGTGCGAGATCATTTGCACGATACCGCCCTCCATACCCAGCGGATTGAAAATGAAGAACCCCAGCGTTACAAACCCCATGTGCGAGATGGAAGAATAGGCAATGAGCTTTTTCATGTCCTGCTGTACCAGCGCAACAAAAGCGATGTAGACCACCGCGATCAGGGACAGCGTGATAATGAAATTTGCCAGATAATGTGCTGCATCCGGTGCGATCGGCATGGCAAAACGCAGGAAACCATAGGCACCCATTTTCAATGCGATCGCTGCCAACACCACAGAACCGCCGGTGGGCGCTTCCACGTGCGCGTCCGGCAACCAGGTATGCACCGGCCACATGGGCACTTTCACCGAGAACGCTGCGAAGAAAGCAAGGAATAGCCATATCTGCACATTTAGCGGCATCTTCAAGGCATAAAAATCAATCAGTTCAAAACTATTGGTCTGATGGTAGAGATAGATGAATGCCACCAGCATCAATAGCGAACCGAGCAAGGTATAGAGGAAGAACTTGATCGTGGCATATACCCTATTCGGCCCACCCCACACCCCGATGATAAGAAACATGGGGATCAGCATCGCTTCCCAGAACATATAGAACAAAATGCCGTCCAGCGCCGAGAACACGCCTATCATCAAGCCTGACATGATGAGGAACGCCGCCATGTATTGCGCCACGCGTTTCTGTATCACTTCCCATCCTGCCAGCACCACGATCACCGTGGTAAAACTGGTGAGCAGGATCAGCGGTACTGCGATGCCGTCCACCCCCAGATGGTAATGAATATTGAAGCTCGGTATCCAGTTATAGCCTTCATCAAACTGAAACCCGCCATCCTTGCGGTCGAAGTGGCAGTACAACGGCAAGGTCGCCAGAAAAGCAGCAATACTGCCGATCAATGCCAGCCAGCGTGCCACCCTGGCATTCTTGTCGCCGCCGGTACATAGCACTGCCACGCCCGACAAGATAGGCACCCAGATGGATAGACTGAGGAAAGGAAGATTTGCCATGCTTATATTTTCATGAATATGGTCAGCAACAGGAAAACGCCGATGATCATGGCGAAGGCGTAGTGATAAATGAGTCCGGATTGCAAATGTCTGACTATTCCGGAAATGCGCCCGATCAAGCGAGCTGTGCCATTGACGAGCGTACCGTCGATGATTTGCACATCACCTATCTGCCATAGCTTGCCACCGATAAAACGCGAACCTGCCGCGAATACGCGTTCATTGAAACTATCGAACCCGTATTTATTTTCCATGATGCGGTACAACCCATGCATGCGACGCTTGATGGCTGCCGGAATGCTGGGGCGGCGGATATAGAAGTGATGCGCCAGTGCCACGCCTAACGCGGCGAGTATGAACGGAGCGGAAGTGAACGCTTGCAAACCCATCCTGAACGCGCCGTGGAAATCATGAGCAAGTTCGAACATCGCTGGATGCAAGCCGAAATCCACATAGATGACATTCTTGAAAAATCCGCCGAACAACATGGGTTTGATGGTCCATGCACCGATCAGCACAGAAGGGATCGCCAGTGCGATCAGCGGGCCAGTGATCACCCACGGCGACTCATGCGGGATATGCATATGCGCATGGTTGTTATGCCCGTGCGTGTCATCATGGGCTTGAGCATGATCTTTATCCTGAGCCTTATCATGATGAACGTCATGCACTACCTCTATAGCTTCAAGGAATCGTTCCTTGCCGTGGAACACCAGGAAATACATGCGGAAGGAATAGAACGCCGTGATGAATACCCCTGCCAGTGCGGCAAAATAAGCAAAGTCGCTGCCAGGGATGTCGGAAGCGGCTACTGCCTCAATGATCGAATCCTTGGAATAGAACCCGGAAAAGAACGGCGTACCTATCAGCGCCAGTGAGCCCAGCAACGATGTGATCCATGTAATCGGCATGTATTTACGTAAACCGCCCATCTTGCGTATGTCTTGTTCATGGTGCATGCCCATGATCACCGAACCCGCCGCCAGGAACAACAATGCCTTGAAGAAAGCATGTGTCATCAAATGAAAAATGGCGACCGAATAGGCCGAAGCGCCCAATGCAATGGTCATATATCCCAGCTGCGACAGCGTGGAATAAGCCACCACACGCTTGATGTCGTTCTGGATGATGCCGAGCAGACCCATGAACAGCGCGGTGATCGCACCGATCACCATCACCGTAGATAAAGCAGTGGTGGAAAGCTCGAACAGCGGCGACATGCGTGCCACCATGAAAATGCCGGCTGTCACCATGGTTGCGGCATGGATCAGCGCAGAGATCGGCGTCGGGCCTTCCATGGAATCCGGCAACCATACATGTAGCGGTACTTGTGCCGATTTACCCATCGCGCCTACAAACAGCAGCAAGCAGATCACCGTCATCAACGACCAGTCCACGCCCGGGATCGGGCTTCTTACCGTAGCATCGGCAAACTCCGGCGCCACCGAGAACACAGCCGCATAATCCAGGCTGCCCAGGTAATACAACACCATGCCTATACCCAGCAGGAAACCGAAATCGCCCACGCGATTGACCAGGAATGCTTTGAGGTTGGCGTATATCGCCGTAGGGCGGGTATACCAGAAACCGATCAGCAGGTAAGACACCAGGCCTACTGCCTCCCAACCGAAGAACAGTTGCATGAAATTATTGCTCATCACCAGCATCAGCATGGCAAAGGTGAACAGCGAGATATAGCTGAAAAAGCGTTTATAACCGGGGTCTTCGTGCATGTAGCCTATGGTGTAGATGTGCACCATCAGGGACACGAACGTCACCACCACCATCATCATCGCCGACAGGCTATCGATAAGGAATCCTATCTCAAAACTGGTATCGCCGCTGGTCAGCCAGGTATAGATAGGGCCGTTGAATACATGCCCCGCCAGAACGTCGCGCAACACCACTGCCGAGAGTACGAATGCACCGCCGACACCGAGTATGGTCAACCAATGAGCGGCTGCGCGCGGCATAAAGCGTCCGAACAAACCAACGATGATGGCCGCGATCAAGGGCAGCAACGGGATAGCGAGATAGATACTATGCATCGTCATTTATCCCTTGAGTATATCCAGGTCGTCCACATTGATCGTCTTCAAATTACGGAACAGCAATACCAGGATCGCCAAGCCGATGGCGGATTCCGCTGCGGCTACCGTCAGAATGAAAAACACGAATATCTGACCGGTCGGATTACCCAGGTAATGCGAAAAAGCGATGAAGTTAGTATTCACTGCCAATAACATCAGTTCGATCGCCATCAGCAGGATGATGACATTCTTACGGTTAAGGAATATCCCCACCACGCTCAGTGCAAATAGCAGTGACCCTAAAATCAAATAGTGCGATAACCCTACGTGCATCGTTATTCTCCGTCTATTCCGCCAGATCGCTCGACATCCGCTTGCATTTTGACGACGCGCAACCTGTCGTCCTTTTTTACTTTCACCTGTTGTGCAGGATTGGTATATTTACTGTTCTTGCGCCTGCGCATGGTGAGGGCGATAGCGGCAATGATCGCCACCAGCAACACTACCGCAGCCAGTTCGAACGGCAGCACATAATCGGTGTATAGCAAGTGCCCCAGTTCTGCGGTGTTACTGTAATCGGCCCCATGCGCTGCCGGCTCGACGATCTTATCGGCACCAAAATGACGGGTGCCGAGTACCATCACCATCTCTATCGCCATCAACACGCCGACAAAACCCGCCAGCGGAAAATACTCCCAGAAACCTTCGCGCAACCGGTCCAGGTTGATGTCCAGCATCATCACCACGAACAGGAACAGCACCATCACCGCACCGACATACACCAGCACCAGTGTGATCGCCAGGAACTCCGCTTGTAGCAACATCCAGATGCCTGCCGCAGTGAAGAATGCCAATACCAGGAACAATGCCGCTTGCACTGGGTTGCGCGTGGTAATGACACGCAGACCGGCATATAGCAGTACCGCTGCCAGGAAATAAAACACGATCTCAGAAAATGAAAGCAGAAGTGTCATCTGAATTTTGCATCCGCTGTTCTATCCGCTGCGATCTGCGTTTCATATTTACGCCCCATCTCCAGCAGCATGGGCTTGGTATAAAGCAGGTCGCCGCGCTTTTCGCCGTGGTAATCCAATACGCGGGTTTCCACGATGGAATCCACCGGGCACGATTCCTCGCAAAAACCGCAAAATATGCATTTGGTCAGATCGATGTCGTAGCGCGTGGTACGTCGGGTACCGTCCTCGCGCTGCTCGGATTCTATGGTGATCGCCAGTGCCGGACATACCGCTTCGCAAAGCTTGCAAGCGATGCAGCGTTCCTCACCGTTAGGATACAAACGCAGCGCATGCAAGCCGCGGAAGCGTCCTGATTGAGGAGTACGTTCTTCCGGATATTGCACAGTGATCTTGCGTGCGAACAGATAGCGCCCGGTCAGCGCCATGCCTTTCAGCAGCTCCAGCAACATCAAACTTTTAAACACGTCTTTGATTTGGTTAAACATGATGGCTAACCTCAATGGAATAGATACGCCCATCGGGTCTGCATCATGCCCCCGACGACGACTATCCATACAATAGTGATAGGAATGAACACCTTCCAGCCCAGGCGCATGATTTGGTCATAGCGGTAGCGCGGGAACGTGGCCCGAAACCACAGGAACAGGAATAACATGAAAGCGATCTTCGCCAGCAGCCATATGAAGCTATCGGGCAGGAACGGGAACGGCGACAGCCATCCACCCAGGAACATGATAGCCGCCAACGTGGCGACCAGTATCATGTTGGCGTATTCCGCCAGGAAGAAGATGGCGAATGCCATGCCGGAATACTCTACATGGAAACCGGCCACGATCTCCGACTCGCCTTCAGCCACGTCGAACGGCGCACGGTTGGTTTCAGCCACTCCGGAAATAAAGTAGACGATGAATAGCGGGAACAACGGCAGCCAATACCATTGCCAGAAACCGCCGGCCTGAGCCTGTACGATCTTTACCAGATTCAGGCTGTTAGCGCACATCAGCACGCCCACCAGCGCAAAACCCATAGCGATCTCATACGACACGATCTGCGCCGCAGAACGCAAACTACCGAGGAAAGCGTATTTGGAATTCGATGCCCAACCGGCGATGATGACGCCGTAAACGCCCATGGAAGTTATTGCCATGATGTACAGCAGACTGGCATCCACATTGGCCAATACCAGGTTCGGGTCGAACGGCACCACTGCCCAGGCCGCCAATGCCGGTGCGATCGACATCACCGGGCCTAGCAGGAACAAGGTCTTATTTGCCGCAGAAGGGATGATGACTTCTTTCATCAGCAGCTTCAGCGCGTCGGCGATAGGCTGCAACCAGCCGTAACCCACCCGATTAGGCCCGATACGCACCTGCATGTAACCGATCACTTTGCGCTCTGCCAGCGTCAGATATGCCACGCACACCATTAACGGCAATACGATGGCGACGATCTTGACGATGCTCCATACCAACGGCCACAGAATGCCGAAGAATGGTTGCAGTATGTGAGTCACTTCATTCATTCAGCGCTTATCTCCGCAGCTTTTATTGCTGCTGCTTTGATCTCTAATGTCCCGTACATGTCGCCTAAGCCTGACGTTTCTTTCAACGCTGCAGCCACACGGATACAACCGATCGGTACGTGGTCGTCGATCTGCGCCATCAGACTCACACTGCCGTTGCCCTGGCTGACCATCACGGCACTCCCTGCTTCAAAACCCAGTTGTTCAAGTTGCGTGCGGTGCATATAGGCTGCCAGCGGTGCGGCATATCTGGTCTTTTGCAGCGGTGTTGCGCGTCGCACCAGAGAGTCTGCCTGATACAGGGAAATCTCACCTATGCGCTGCAACATTTTGGAGTCGTTTTCATGCACTTTCACCGCATCGCGCACACCGCTGTCGTATAGATGATTATTCAAACGATTGGAGGCTAGTTGCGCGGGGTCTTCGCCGCCGAATATCTCGCGGCTGACTTGTTCGCTGCTGTCAAAATCAAAACCGGGAATATTCAGTACGTTACCCAATACGCGCAATACTTTCCAGCCCGGACGACATTCACCCAGCGGCTTGACTGCTGCTGCAAACGTCTGCACACGGCCTTCCATATTCATGAAGGTGCCGGAAGTCTCGCTGAACGGCGCGATCGGCAACAACACGTCGGCATCGCGTAAAGCTTCGGACTTGAACACGGTAAGTGCCACCACACATTCTGCTTCTGCCATGGCTTTGGCAGCCAAGTGCGCATTATGGCAATCAAGTTCAGGTTCAACATTGACCAGCAGATAGCCTTTACGCGGCGATTCCAGCATGGAGCGGGCATTCATCGCGCCTGCATTCGGCAATACTTGTGCGAAATCGGCACCCACGCTGTTGGCGGCTTCGCTCAACACGCCGAAGCTGGCACCGCATAATTCGGCAATGGCTTCGGTCAAACTGTAAATCTCGGCATAACGCGGATGGTGCACGGCGATATTGCCGAGGAACACCGCCGCTCTGGGCGTGAGCAAGTCCATATTAGCGCAGCATCCGGCCAGGCTTTCAGCGATGGACTGAGCATTGGATTGTGGCCCGGCTTGCACTTTTACTTTATCCAACAAACTGTTGATCGCAGGCGATACATGTCCGGTATAACGCGGCATCACGGACAAAGCCTTAAGGATTTGCGCCAATGCATTAACCATGGCATCCGGCGCGCATATGGTCTTGTGTTTGACCGGCATCAGCGGGTCATCATCCATAGGATTCAACAACGATAATTCGGCACCGGCTTTTACCGCTTTGCGTAACCTGTGGGTGAGCAAAGGATGTTCATTGCGCAGATTGCTACCGACTACCAGCACGCGCTCCATACTTTGCAGATCGGACACATTGCAACCCATCCATACCGTGCCTATATGTTTGCTATCCAATCTGAAATCGCTTTGGCGCAGTCTATGATCTACATTGCCGCAACCTAAGCCCTGTGCCAATTTCTTTGCCAGATAGCCTTCTTCCATGGTGCTGTTGGGTGACACCAGCACGCCCACATCCTGCGGATTTTCCTTGGCGATGGCATTGAGTCGCGTGGCGGCAAATTCCAGCGCGGTTTGCCAATCGCTTTCCACCCACACGCCATTGTCCTTGATCATCGGCACAGTCAGTCGCTCGGCGCTGTTCAATGCTTCGTAGGAATAACGGTCGCGATCGGATATCCAGCACTCGTTTATGCTCTCGTCCTCGCGCGGCAACACGCGCATCACAGTATTGCCTTTGACATGCATCTCTATCGGCGAACCCAGCCCGTCGTGCGGCGCTATGCTATGGCGACGGACTAGTTCCCAAGAGCGCGCAGAGTAGCGGAACGGCTTGCTGGTCAACGCACCGACCGGGCATAGATCGATGATGTTGCCGGAAAGTTCGGAATCCACGCTCTTGTCCACATAGGCAGTGATCTCTGCATGCTCGCCGCGCCCCACCATGCCAAGTTCCATCATGCCGCCGACTTCCTTGAGGAAGCGCACGCAACGGGTACACTGGATGCAACGGGTCATATCGGTGGAGATCAGCGGGCCGATGTTCTTGTTCAACACTACGCGCTTTTCTTCGGTATAACGCGAGCCGCTGGCACCGTAACCCACCGCAATGTCTTGTAGTTCGCATTCACCGCCCTGGTCGCAGATCGGACAATCCAGGGGGTGATTAATGAGCAGGAATTCCATCACGCTTTTTTGCGCTTTTACCGCGAATTGCGAACGGGTGAATACCTTCATGCCATCGGTCACCGGCGTAGCGCATGCGGGTAACGGCTTACCCATCTTCTCTACCTGCACCAAACACATGCGGCAGTTGGCAGCAACTGAGAGTTTTTTGTGATAGCAGAAGCGCGGGATAGGAATACCGGCGTTATCGGCAGCCTCGATGATGGTGGTGCCGGCTTTTACCTCGATGCTTTTATCGTCTATCTCTATGGTTGGCATTTTTTCATCCTCATCCCGCGGTCATGTCGCAAGCATACTGCGACCATGTTGAATGTAATATTCAAACTCTGGCCGGAAATGTTTGATAAAACTCAGCACCGGTGTCGCTGCTGCATCGCCCAACGCGCAAATAGTGCGCCCTGAGATATTAGTGCTAACGTCAGTCAACAGGTCAAGGTCTTCCATGCGCCCTTTGCCTTCGGCGATACGCCTTACTACGCGCCACAACCAGCCGGTGCCTTCGCGGCACGGCGTGCATTGACCGCAAGATTCTTCATAATAGAAATAGGAAAGCCTATCCAGTGCTTTGACCATATCCGTGGTTTCGTCCATCACGATCACCGAACCGGCGCCCAGCATGGAGCCCGCTTTGGTAATGGAGTCGTAATCCATATTGGTCGCCATCATCACATCAGCAGGCACAACAGGCACCGAAGAGCCGCCGGGGATGACTGCCTTTAATTTGCGGCCTTTCCACACCCCGCCTGCTAACGCCAGGAGTTCCGGGAACGGCATACCCATGTTCACTTCAAAATTGCCTGGCTTCTCGACATGTCCGGAAACCGAGAACAACTTTGCACCGCCGGAATTGGCAACGCCCAAGTCTAAAAAGTGTTGTCCGCCGTGTTGCAGAATGTAAGGGACGGAAGCAAAAGTTTCAGTATTGTTGATGGTAGTGGGTTTGCCATACAAACCGAAACTGGCAGGGAACGGCGGCTTGAAGCGCGGTTGCCCTTTTTTACCTTCAACAGACTCGATCAGCGCGGTCTCTTCGCCGCAGATGTATGCGCCATAGCCATGGTGTGCGTAGAGATTGAAACTGAAATTGGTACCGAACAGATTTTCACCAATCAAACCTGCAGCACGCGCTTCATCCAGTGCCTTTTCAAAAATCTCATACTCGGCCCATATCTCGCCATGGATATAGTTGTATCCTGTTTTTGCGCCCATCACATACCCGCCTATGGCCATACCTTCGATGAGCTGATGCGGGTTGTAACGTAGTATGTCGCGGTCTTTGAAAGTACCGGGCTCGCCTTCGTCCGAATTGCACAGCAGATACTTATCGCCTTCGTAATTCTTGGGCATGAAGCTCCACTTCAAGCCCGTAGGGAATCCTGCACCACCGCGTCCGCGCAAATTGGATAGCTTGAGTTCGTTAATGATCTCGATGGTAGGAGTTTGCTCGGTAATGATACGTTTCAATACCTCGTAACCGCCTAGACTGCGATAGGTTTCCAGCGATGCCGGATTGGGCTTGTCTATGGTACGGAAGCATACCTGGTTGAATGAAGGAGTCATTTCAGACCCTCCAGCATTTCATCCACTTTTTCATTGGTTAGAAATTCGCGCATATCTTTGTTATTGACCAGCAGCAACGGCGCACTGCCGCAGGCACCCATGCACTCGCCTTCTTTGAGTGTGAACTTACCGTCTTCTGTGGTTTCGCCGCAATGGATGCCCAAGCGATGCTCCAGATGCTCGACGATGCCGTTCGCATCGCGCAGCATGCAGGAAATGTTGGTGCATACGGTCAGCTTGTATTTGCCCGCGGGTGCTATGTTGTACATATTATAAAAACTGGCCACTTCCAGCACCGCAATGTCGGGAACACCCAAATATGCGGCTATATCCGAAATAGCTTCCTTGGATAGCCAGCCCAGCTCATCCTGCACGATTGCCAATGACGACATCACAGCAGAGCGGCGTTGGTTGGTTGGATATTTCGCCAGTTCGCGGTCTATCTTGGCGATGGATTCGGGCGATAACATTATCGATCGATCTCCCCGAACACGATATCTTGAGTACCTATGATGGCAACCAGGTCGGCGATCATATGGCCGCGCGTCATTTCGTCCAGCGCCGCCAGGTGCGGGAAACCCGGCGCGCGTATCTTCAGGCGGTAAGGCTTGTTAGCACCATCCGAAATCAGGTAGATACCGAACTCGCCTTTGGGATGTTCCACTGCGGCATAAGCCTCACCTTCAGGTACGTGGAATCCTTCGGTAAACAGCTTGAAGTGGTGGATCAATGCTTCCATATCGTGCTTCATAGTCGCGCGCGAAGGTGGTGCTACTTTGTAGCTGTCGCTGATCACCGGTCCGGGGTTGGCGCGCAACCAGGCGATACATTGTTTGATGATACGGTTTGATTCGCGGAACTCGTGCATGCGCACCAGATAGCGGTCATAACAATCGCCGTTAGTGCCCACCGGGATATCGAAATCCATGTGTTCATAGACTTCATAAGGTTGCTTCTTGCGCAGATCCCAAGCGATGCCGGAGCCACGCAGCATGGGACCGGTCATACCCAGCGCCAATGCACGTTCCGGCGTGACGATACCGATATCCACGGTACGTTGTTTCCAGATGCGGTTATCGGTAAGCAGCGACTCGTACTCATCCACATAGCCAGGGAAACGGTTGGTAAAGTCTTCAATGAAATCCAACAATGAACCCTGACGATTCGCATTCATGCGCTTCATGTCATTCGCATCGTGTATCTTTGATTTCTCATACTGCGGCATGTGTTCAGGCAAGTCGCGATACACGCCGCCCGGACGGTAGTAGGCCGCATGCATGCGCGCGCCGGAAACGGCTTCGTAGCAATCGAACAGGTCTTCACGTTCGCGGAACGCATAGAGGAACACCGTCATCGCACCTACATCAAGCGCATGCGCACCCAACCACAGCAGGTGATTGAGGATGCGCGTGATCTCGTCGAACATGACGCGGATATATTGCGCCCGGATCGGCACCACCACACCCATCAGCTTCTCGATCGCCATCACATAGGCATGCTCGTTGGCCATCATGGACACATAATCCAGCCTGTCCATATAGGGC
>DATBPY010000081.1:0-7984 GCA_036561085.1 Methylophilaceae bacterium
GTTGTTAGGCGGTGTTCTTAAAGGTCAGGAATTGATACAGTCGGCAAAGATCAAAAACGTGGTGAGTGATTTCTCATCCACAACGGTCGCTATCTACGGCTATCAGGATCGCTATAAAGCATTGCCTGGCGACGACCCTAACGTGGTCACTCGATGGGTGAACGCAGCTCCGGCCCCCAAGGTGGGCAACAATGACAATATTATTACCGGTAACTTTGTAGACGGTGTTGCAGGTGTAGGCGCTGGTACAGAGGCAGCCCAGTTCTGGTATCACCTGCGTTTAGCAGGGTTTGTTGGAGGAAGCGGAGAAGGCGGCCCGAAGAATGCTTATAACGGACAATTAGGGATTCAAGATGGTAACGATTCCTTCAATTTGGGCGTTGGTACCGGGTTTAAAGGCATCATCGTTTGCGAATCGGATATTCCGGATAAAGCCGCGGCTGCTATTGATAATCAGCTGGATGACGGTAACCCAACCACGGGGATTATTAGAGCGGTTGTGCAAGCCGGTGTGGGTGCCCCTGTAGTTCCTGCGCAAACGCCTGCAGCCGGAAGCCCAGTTTTGGTAGCAGGTACCACTTATGTTGAAACGGGCACTACCTATTACACTATGTGTAAATCGCAATAAGAGTCCTTGTGTTTGAGGATGCTTGAAAAAGCCCGCTTCGGCGGGCTTTTTTTATGATTGTGTATCTGTTGGTATCAAGACTGTCTAAACTTACAAGTTTCGATTAAAATGCCGCATCCATGAATGCCGCTACAAGTACCCCCATGAACGATAACATTGTCGAGATAGATAATCTTTCTTTCTCCTATGGCGATCGCCTATTGCATCAAGGCATCAATATGCGTTTTCCGCGCGGCAAAGTGGTGGCTATCATGGGCGGCTCGGGCTCGGGCAAGACTACATTGCTGCGCTTGATAGGCGGGCAGTTGAAGCCGAGCATCGGTGCCGTGCGCGTCGATGGAAAAGTGGTGCACGAGCAGGACGAAACCGTGTTGTATCAGCTGCGCCGCAAGATGGGCATGCTGTTTCAGTTCGGCGCTTTGTTTACCGATCTTTCCGTATTCGAAAACGTAGCCTTCCCCATGCGCGAGCATACCGATCTCCCGGAATCCATCATTCGCGATCTGGTATTGCTGAAATTGAATGCGGTGGGTTTGCGCGGGGCGCGGGATCTGATGCCTTCCGAGCTTTCCGGGGGCATGTCGCGGCGCGTGGCGTTGGCCAGGGCAGTGGCGCTTGATCCGCAGATCATCATGTATGACGAACCGTTCGCAGGGCTGGACCCGATCTCGCTTGGTGTGATCGTCAATCTGATCCGCCGTCTGAACGACGCGCTGGGAGCTACTTCGATTGTGGTGACGCACGATGTGCATGAGACTTTTGCTTTTGTGGATTATGTATATTTTGTTTCCAAAGGCCAGGTGGTCGCCGAGGGAACCCCGGCAGAGTTGCGCGAATCCACCATGCCTTTTGTGCATCAGTTCGTGCATGGCGAAGCGGACGGTCCGGTGCCGTTCCACTATGCCGCACCCGATTATCAGCAAGATATGTTGCGAGGTGCGAGTGCTTAAGACGCTGGAACATATCGGCCACAAAATAACCGACGCTATTTTGCGCCTAGGCTATGGCGCAAGATTCTTCATCTATTCACTGTCGGTTTCCGGCGAAAGTTTGCGCCGCTTCCCGCTGGTGATACGCGAGATATATTTCACAGGCGTGCTGTCGCTCATCATCATTCTGGTATCGGCCTTGTTCGTAGGCATGGTGCTCGGCTTGCAGGGATATAACACGCTGCAACGCTACGGCTCTTCGGAAGCGGTAGGAGTATTAGTGGCATTGGCTTTGGTGCGTGAATTGGGGCCTGTGGTAACGGCATTATTATTCGCCGGACGCGCGGGAACTGCCATTACCGCCGAGATCGGCTTGATGAAAGCCACGGAACAGCTTTCAGCGATGGAGATGATGGCGATCAACCCAATTGCACGCGTGGTTGCGCCTAGATTCTGGGCAGGAGTGATCTCCATGCCTATCCTGGCAGCGCTGTTCTCGCTGGTCGGTGTGTTCGGCGGCTATCTGGTCGCGGTGCAGTTGATAGGCGTGGATAGCGGCGCATTCTGGTCGCAGATGCAAAGCAACGTGGATTTTCGCGACGACATTGTGAATGGTGTCATCAAAAGTATGGTGTTCGGCGTTGCCTGCACCAGTATCGCGTTGTTCGAAGGCTACGATGCACCGCCTACCGCTGAAGGTGTCAGTCGCGCGACTACCCGAACCGTGGTGAATTCGTCATTGACGGTATTGGCACTGGATTTCATGTTGACGGCGTTTATGTTGCATTAGAATCGTTTTTGGAGGAAATATGGAAAGATCAACGATAGATGTATGGGTAGGTATTTTTGTAGCCATTGGCTTTGCCGCATTGCTGGCTTTGGCAATGAAGGTGGGCAATCTGACCTCCAGCAGTGTCGGCGATACCTATGCGGTTTCAGCCTATTTCGAGAATGTCGGCGGCCTGAAAGTGCGCGCACCGGTGAAGAGCGCCGGGGTCGTGGTAGGACGCGTGGATAGCATCAGTTTTGACGACGACAAAAAAGAAGCGTTGGTCAAACTGAACATCGACACCCGTTACCATTTCGACAAGGATACCAATGCCAGTATCCTCACTGCCGGCTTGCTCGGCGAGCAATATGTCGGCCTGGATGCGGGCGGCGATACTGAGATGTTGAAGAACGGTGATAAAATCAAGATGACGCAAGGTGCGGTCGTCCTGGAAAAACTCATCAGTCAATTCCTCTACAACAAAGCCTCCGAAGGCAATGACAAAACCGATAAGAAAGCAGATTAAATCATGAAATCAGTACGTTTTTTTGCAGCCGCTATGGCTGTTTTTCTTTCTGCAGCAAATGTGCAAGCTGCTGACATGGTGGCGCCCGATGTTCTGGTGAAGAACACGGCTACTAATGTGCTGGAAGTCATCAAGGGTGACAAGGATATCCAAGCCGGCGATAACAAGAAGATCGTCGCTATCACCGAAGAAAAGATCGTTCCTCACTTCGATTTTGAGCGCATGTCGCGCTTGGTGTTGGGTCGCGCCTGGAAATCGGCGAGCAAAGATCAGCAAGACAAATTCATGACCGAATTCCGTAACTTGTTGGTGCGTACCTATTCCGTTGCCTTAGCCAAATATCGTAACCAGGCTATAGAGTATAAGCCGTTCAAGATGGCTCCGTCAGATGACGATGTAGTGGTCAAGACCCAGATCATCCAGCCTGGTGGCCAATCAATCCCTATTGATTATGCCTTGGAAAAAGGCGACACCGAGTGGAAGGTATATGACGTTAAGATAGACGGCATCAGCCTGGTGACCAATTATAGAGGCCAGTTCTCCAATGAATTGAAGCAGGGCACCATGGATACCCTGATTCAAAAGCTGGAAGACAAGAATCACAGCAATGCTATGGGTTCGGCTCCAGACAAGAAGTAATAGATGCCTCTCTTTACTCAACAGGGAAATAAGTTAGCCATACACAGTGCGATCACGGTGGATACTGTGGCTACGCTACTGGGCGAAGTCATCCCTTTGCTCAAAAGCCCTCTTGAGATCGATCTGGAAAAAGTACCTGAGGTGGATTCTTCCGCGCTCAGTCTTATGTTCGAATGGTTGCGGCTAGCTAAACAAAACAATGCAGTTCTGTCTTACTGCAATCTACCCGAAAATCTCACCAGCCTGGCCGCCTTATACGGCGTGCTGGAAATGATTCCGCAACATAAGCCCAACTAATTGGGCAGCCAGCCTTGGTTGAATCATTTGGTTGAACAACCTTGGCTGCATCCACGATGACGATCCCCGCAATTAAAATCGAGCAGGTGCACAAGTCTTTCGGCAAGCTGAATGCCCTGAGAGGGGTAGACCTGCAGATCGAGCAAGGCGAGTTCTTTGCATTGCTGGGCCCCAATGGCGCAGGCAAATCCACTTTGATCAACATACTCGCAGGCTTGATGCGTCCGGATAGCGGTCATCTGGCGGTGTTGGGTCACGACGTAGTCAGCGATTACCGTCAAGCACGGCGCTTATTGGGCGTGGTGCCGCAAGAGCTGGTATTCGATCCGTTCTTCAACGTACGGGAAATGTTGCGTTTCCAGGCCGGGTATTTCGGCCGCGGCCCGGAAAACGACCCATGGATAGATGAAGTGCTGGAAGGTTTGGGGCTGACGGACAAGGCGTACTCCAACATGCGCTCATTGTCCGGCGGAATGAAACGCCGCGCCTTGATCGCTCAAGCCTTGGCACACAAACCGCCGGTACTGGTGCTGGATGAACCTACTGCGGGTGTAGACGTGGAAGTGCGGCAAATGTTATGGGCGTTCATCAATCGCCTGAACAAAGCAGGAACCACTATTATTCTCACCACCCACTACCTCGAAGAAGCGGAGACTTTGTGTTCGCGTGTGGCGATGCTGAAGCAGGGTGAGATCGTAGCGCTTGATTCGACGCGTAATCTGCTTAACCGTTTGCAAACCAAGCAACTCAGACTAAAGCTGCAAGGCCCATTGCCTGAGAGTTTGTTACCGCTGAAACGAGGGGAAGTGGGCGGTTACGTCATGTTGAACCTGGCAGCAACGACTGAGGTTGAACATATTCTGGCCGAGTTACGTGCAGCGAATGTGGGTGTGGAAGATCTGCAACTGATTGAAGCGGACCTCGAAGATGTATTCCTGGACATTATGGGGAATAAATCATGAGAGGCATGTTCACTCTATTCAAGAAGGAAATCTGGCGCTTCTGGAAAGTCAGTTTCCAGACTGTTGCCGCGCCGGTGATGACCGCCTTGCTTTATTTACTGATCTTTTCCCATGCGCTGGCGACTCGCTTGGAAGTCTATCCAGGCGTCAGTTACACGGCATTCCTGGTGCCGGGGCTGGTGATGATGTCGCTGTTGCAGAACTCATTCGCCAATAGTTCTTCCAGCCTGATCCAGTCCAAAGTGATGGGAAACATTGTTTTTCTGTTATTAACCCCCATCTCTTACTTTGAGTTCTTCGTAGCGTTTCTGGCGGCTGCCATGGTGCGCGGGATCGCAGTTGGGCTTAGCGTATATCTGGTGACCATGTTCTGGGTACATCTGCCTCTGGCACACCCCTGGTACATACTGGGATTTGCGCTGATGGGCAGTGCCATGATGGGTGCGATGGGGATTGTGGCGGGGATATGGACTGAAAAATTCGATCAGCTGGCGGCGTTTCAAAATTTTATCATCATGCCGCTGACGTTTTTATCGGGAGTGTTTTATTCTATCCATTCATTACCGCCGCTATGGCATCAGGTTTCGCGCTTCAATCCGTTCTTCTACATCATAGACGGATTCCGCTATGGCTTCTTCGGGCAAGGAGACGTTTCGCCGGCGCTGAGTTTGTCCATCGTGGCGTTGAGTTTTGTAGTGATATCGGTGGGCACTTTGCAATTATTGAAGAGCGGCTACAAACTTAGAGGGTAAAATGCTGACATCTGCACAAATCGAAACTTATATTACGCAAGGTTTATCTTGCGAGCACGTGGCGGTCATGGGCGACGACGGACAGCATTTCGAAGCGATAGTAGTGAGTAAAGAATTCGCAGGCAAGAACATGGTGCAGCAGCACCAGATGGTTTATAAGGCATTGGGTGACAGGATGCGCGCGGAGATACATGCATTGTCTATGCGCACTTTCACCCCGGAACAGTGGAAACAACAAGCGTAAAGGAAAGAATTATGGACGTTCAACAAGCGATTAAAGAGCAAGTGACGACGCACGATGTGGTGCTGTACATGAAAGGCACGCCGCAATTCCCGCAGTGCGGGTTCTCCGGCGCTGCGATACAGATGCTGCAAGCCTGCGGCGTGAAGAATGCGGTGACGGTCAATGTGTTGGCCGATCCGGAGATACGCGAAGGCATCAAGACTTATTCCAACTGGCCGACTATTCCGCAACTGTACATCAAGGGCGAATTCGTCGGCGGGGCTGACATCATGCGTGAAATGTATCAGCGCGGAGAATTGCAAAAGTTGCTGGAAGCAGAATAATCGAACGGGTGCAGGCAACCCGCAAACCATAATAATAAGTTCGTCATGAAGGTTGTGTTGTGGATAAATTAGTCATACAAGGGGGAACTCCACTCAACGGCGAGATTCGTATCTCGGGCGCCAAGAACGCCGCTTTGCCGATCTTGTGCGCCGGGATACTGGCAGAAACGCCGTTGCAACTCACTAACGTGCCGCATCTGCGCGATGTGAACACCACGTTGCTGTTACTGGCGCATCTGGGGGTGCAAGTAGCGGTGGATGAAAGCATGAATATCGCGCTGGACGCCAGCCATATACACAACCCTGTAGCACCTTACGAAATGGTGAAGACCATGCGTGCCTCGATACTGGTGCTGGGCCCGTTGCTGGCCCGCTTCGGTAAAGCGCGGGTATCTTTGCCGGGCGGCTGTGCCATCGGCTCGCGTCCGGTAGACTTGCACATCAAAGGCTTACAGGCGATGGGCGCGGAGATACATATCGAGCACGGTTATATCGAAGCCAAAGCGAAACGCTTGCAAGGTGCCAGGATATTCATGGACATCGTGACCGTCACCGGTACCGAAAACCTGATGATGGCCGCTACGCTGGCGAGAGGCACCACTATCCTGGAAAATGCTGCGCGCGAACCGGAAGTGGTGGACTTGGCCGAATGCCTCATTAAAATGGGTGCGAAGATAGAGGGGGCTGGGAGCGACGTGATCACTATCCATGGCGTTGAGCAACTCATGGGTTGCGAGCATGCAGTGGTGTGCGACCGTATCGAGATCGGCACTTATTTGGCTGCGGCTGCCATGGCGGGCGGAAAGGTCAAGCTGATCAATGCGCGTGCCAATCTTGTGGAAGCCGCAATGGATAAATTGCGTGAAGCGGGCGCCACACTCACGCACGACGAAAACAGTATTACCATTGAATCGGACGGTAAACTCAAGGCGGTGAGCCTGCGTACTGCACCGCATCCTGCATTTCCAACCGATATGCAGGCGCAGTTCATGGCGCTCAATTGCGTGGCAAGCGGCGTTGCGAAAGTGACCGAGACTATTTTCGAGAACCGTTTCATGCATGTGCAGGAGATGCGCCGCCTGGGTGCGGATATCGAAGTGGAAGGCAATACCGCATTAGTGCGTGGGGCCGATCATCTGGACGGTGCCACAGTGATGGCGACCGATCTACGTGCTTCGGCGGGCTTAGTGCTTGCCGGGTTAGTGGCGCGCGGTGAAACAGTGGTGGAACGGATATATCATATAGACCGCGGCTACGAACGCATTGAAGAGAAGCTGGCTGCAGTCGGGGCAAATATCAAACGGGTTAAAGCATGATCACTATCGCCTTATCCAAAGGCCGTATCTTTGAAGAAACCTCGCCGCTACTGGAAGCGGCAGGTATCGTGCCGACTGAAAAACCCGAATCGTCACGCAAACTCATCCTGTCGACCAATAAACCTGAAGTCAGGCTCATCATCGTGCGTGCTTCCGACGTGCCGACCTATGTACAGAACGGCGCAGCCGATATCGGTATCGCCGGACGCGATGTATTGCTGGAGCATGGCGGTAGCGGTCTGTATCAGCCGCTGGATCTCAATATCGCCCGCTGCAAGATGATGGTCGCCGTGCGCGATGGTTTCGATTACGCTGCGTGCCTGCAACAAGGCGCGCGGCTCAAGGTAGCTACCAAATACGTCAAGATTGCCCGTGAGCACTTTGCGGCTAAAGGCATGCACGTCGATCTCATCAAGCTTTACGGTTCCATGGAACTGGCCCCTTTGGTAGGCCTGGCCGATGCCATCGTCGATCTGGTCAGTACCGGCGGCACACTGAAAGCGAATAAGCTGGTGGCAGTGGAAGAGATCATGCCTATCAGTTCGCGTCTGATCGTTAATCAGGCTTCTTTCAAGCTCAAGCGCCAGTTGATACAACCT
>DATBPY010000082.1:0-17554 GCA_036561085.1 Methylophilaceae bacterium
GGATACATCGTTCTACCGCTATGGCAGGTTGCTGTCGCGCAATGAAGTAGGTAGCGATCCGGCAGTGTTGTCTATCGCAGTGGAAGAGTTTCATCGCCGTTGTATCGCACGTCAGGCAAGCTATCCGCGCAATCTGCTGGCAACGGCTACCCACGACCATAAGCGCGGAGAGGATGCCAGGGCGAGGATCGCTGTCCTCAGCCAGATTCCGCAACGCTGGTCGGAAGCGGTCGCGCAATGGTTGCAGATGAATGCGCGTTTCCATAGGGATATCCACCCCAGTGATAACGCCAACGTGACCTATAACGCGCCTCGCGCGCATCATGAATTGATGCTTTACCAAACCATGATAGGTTCATGGCCGTACGAATTGGCGCTGGATGATGCAGCAGGGCTGAAAGCGTTTGCCGAGCGGTTGGATGCCTGGTTGCTGAAGAGCATACGCGAGGCCAAGCGTATCTCTAACTGGGTGCAGGCTAACGAGTGTTATGAAAAAGCGTGCAGCGATTTTGTATACAAGATCATGGATGCAGAGCAAAGCCCGGATTTTTTGCAGAGTCTATATGCGTTCATTCAGGAGATATCGGGTACCGGCGCGGTCAATAGCCTGGCGCAAACGCTGCTGCGTAACACGACGCCGGGAATCCCTGATCTCTATCAAGGCGGGGAGTTATGGGATCTAAGCATGGTAGACCCGGATAACCGCACGCCGGTCGACTACGACATGCGTCGGCAGTTGCTGGAAGCGGATCCGGCTTTAAACGATAAATTATTGAATTGGAGAAATGGCACGCTCAAGCAGCATGTTATTCAACGCGCTCTGCGGTTAAGGAAAGAGCATCGCAGCCTGTTCTATCGTGGAGATTATGTTCCGTTAGAGGTTACAGGCGCTAAAGCGGTTCATATACTGGCATTCATGCGCATTGAAGCAGACAAGATCGCCATTGTGCTGGCTCCGCGCCTTACGCATGCTTACACGCAAACCACTGAGATATTGTCGTTTACACCTGATATCTGGCAGGACACCACTATAAGATTGCCGAACACGATCAATGGAGAGATGTTAAACGTGCTAACGGAGCGTAAATATCACATTTATTCCGGTCGACTCGAAGTGTCAGCCATACTCAAGGACTTCCCGGTGGCGTTATTGTTCATGCAAGGAGTGGTGGTTTAAGCAAATTGTAAGCTAGGGAGTGCGTTTAATGGATTGATTTTGTATGTGTTTCTTGAATCTCTATTCTTTTGTGGTAATCGTCGAAATAGGGCAGGTAATTGTGATTCAGCGCATACGAAATAATGTCGAAATTGGTTTTCAGATGCATTTTCTTCAATATTTTGCAGCGAAACGAGCTGACTGTTTTATCTGAAATATTCAAATCTGTGGCGATGCCGGAAAGTGCCTTGCCGTTAGCGAGTTTCAGGAATATCTGTAGCTCGCGGGGGGTCAGCAACATATCCAATCTATCGTTATTGGCTCTGCCTGATACCGATTTCACCGCTTTGGTGAGCGCCTTGGGTTTGATGAAATCGGTATCGCCTTGGGCCAGGGCATTGATGCCTTCCAGAATGCACTTGGAATCGCATTGTTTGGAGATATAGCCCATACAGCCCATATAAATAAAGCGTTTCGCGTAGTGAGGGTTCTCACTGCCGTTAATGACCAGGATAGGGGTTTGCGGCGACGTTCTCTTGATATCCATCAAAGATTCCAGGCCGTTTTTCCTGGGCACCGATACATCGAGCACAATCACATCTATAGGGTTGTTCTTTTTGGAGTCTTTGCCATTGCGGATCCATTCGCTCACGCTCCCGGCGATCATGGATACGCGCATTCCGACGGCTGCATTTATCAGATCGCGGACCGTTGTTCTAACAAATTTGAATCCATCAATAAGCAATACGTTTTTCACACGGGCTCACCAGTTAAGCGTTGAATCTATCCTATTCAAATAGCGCCATAAAATATGTAGGAATAGGCTTAATCCCATGTAGGAAGACTTCTGACATTTAATCTATATAGAACAAATTCTTAAGAAATATAGTCAATATATTCCTACATGTTTTTCCGAGTTTCTCTTACGGGTCTTAGCGGTTTATTTTCCTAAAATATGGTATCGCCTGACGTTTGGTAAGGAGCTACGAATGCTGGATCACCTGAATACCACTAATTTGCTTGGATTACCGTTGCGAGACTGGCTAGGCGCGTTGCTGATCTCCGTAGTGGGATATTTCATCCTACTCGGTATATGGGCGATCTTCATGCGGCGGCTGGATGCTTTATCCAAGCGCACTACCACCAAGATCGACGACATGGCGTGCCAGGTTTTAGAAGACACCAGCAAACTGACTTTTGTAGTGTTTGCCTTATTGATAGGCCTGTATTTCCTTGATCTGCCGCAAAAATGGCAGACCAGGCTGGATCACCTGTTGTTCATTTTTATCGGAATTCAATTCGCAAGCTGGTTAACAAAGGCAGTCACTCTGTGGGCCAATATACGTCGTGTAGAAACGGAAGGTGCATTCCGCAATGTCATCGTGACTTCGATGCTATCGTGGATATTCAAATTCATTATCTGGTGCGTGGTACTACTCACAGTCTTGGCGAACGTAGGGGTCAATATCACGGCCTTCGTCACCAGCCTGGGAGTAGGTGGCGTGGCGGTTGCCCTGGCGCTGCAAAGCATACTGGGCGATGTATTCGCTTCGTTGGCTATCGGCCTGGATGAGCCGTTCGTTATCGGCGATGCGGTGGCCTTCGGTAATAACATCTCAGGCACGGTAGAACACGTGGGTCTCAAAACCACGCGCATCAGAAGCACAGACGGCGAGCAGATCATATGCGGTAACAGCGATATGCTGAAAAACGTCATCCATAATTACAAGCGCATGCCGGAACGTCGGGTGCTGTTCGCCTTCGGTGTCAGTTATGCCACGCCGCATGACGCCGTCGCCAAGATCCCGCAGATCGCCCGGAAAGCCATCGAGTCTTCGGATAAGACCAGATTCGACAGGGCGCATTTCAAGGAATTCGGCGCGAGCGCTTTGAATTTTGAAGTGGTCTATTACGTGGTGAACAGCGACTTTAACCTGTACATGGATATACAGCAGGCCATCAATTTGTATCTGATGCGAGAGTTGCAAGCGCTACATGTGGACTTCGCATTCCCTGCCATGACGCTGAATCTGGCATCTGATACAGCGCCATCCGAATTGCTCTCTAAGCAAGCCCCGGATTTAAAAGGCAAGGCAATGCCCATACCTGAAGAAGATAGGCCTGCAGTAAGAAAATAAAGGCAATACGATCCTCTCATTGCCATGTTCGTGGCTCGTGTATCTTCTTGCCGTCGGTTGGGGAAATACGGGAAGTGCTCTTATGATGCGTGGTATGACTTACTCACATTTACTTGTTCTTGTAGCGGTAACTCTAGGACTTGCAGGTTTTTTGCTATATGACGCATATATAAGGTTTGGGCCTAAATCTTCTCTTAATCGCTCTCTTGGAGCTGACGCTCCTGATAGAAATCATATTTTAAAGTCATGTATCTATTTAATCGGCGCATGCTTTTTGTTGATTTTTGCTGCCTACCTAATTAAGTAGTGAATTTACTTTGCGGCGGCTCCATTGGCATTCGACCTGAGAGACGCGAATGTCTGGCTGCAAGGGTTGCCGTCTTTGGAGCTATTGCTTCCCGGATCCATGAAAGGCAGTATGGCGGCTAGAGGATTGACTAATACCAATAAGGCACCTCCAGCGACACGTGCAGCAATCGGTCCAGTCTTGGGTTTGACATGAGGGTCAAGGAAGGTGCCGGTGATCTCTATGGGCGCGCGAACGGTAAAGGGTGAGAAGTTCTTCGGTTTTGCAGTCATTCGCAAGTTAAGCTTTTCTTCGCCTAGATTAACATCGCCATCAAAGAGCAGGGTAGTCACGTTAGTATCTATGACAGCCAGATCAGGCTTCACAATGCCCTGATGCGATTCAAATTTACCCACTGCACATTGCAGTTTCAGGTCTTCGTCGCCCTTGATCAGCAGGCCTGCCGCTTGAGCGATATCAAGGCCGGCGGCTTCGATCACCAGATGGGATATCTCTCCATTACGTATATAAACAAAGAGGTCGCCATTAAGGGAACGTAATAGTTCAGCGGTGGTGTTTCCTTTTCCCTGCAGATGGGCTTTTGAATTCAGCAGCCCCGTCACATAAGCCTCAGAGCCTATCAGCTTATGTTCTTGTTTGGCTTTTTTCCTTGATGCAGGGACCTGCAACCATTTTTCCAGATTGATATTTTGCATAGCCAAGTCGATTTGCCAATCCGGCTTCAATTGGCTATCGTTTTTCTGAAGCTGCGGATTGGCTACTTTTTGTTGTTCGTGCGCATCGATGGATATATTACCCGTGATGCTGCCTTGAGCAGTTGTGGCATATATCTTTGCAAGAGACAGTTTGTTCTTGTTCAGGTATAGATTGGCTTTGAAAGGCGTGATCGGCTGGCGGAATGCCTTACCCAGGTCGAGATAGTCGATATCGATATCAAGCTCTGCATTCATGCGGTTGTAGGTGGCGAAATTCAGTGGCTTGTCGGGGAACATACGCCCTGTTTGTTGGGCTTTGGTATCTGCCCCGCTTGCGTTTGCTTTGCCTGCATCTGCTGCGCTACCGAAAGCAGGCCCCAGATCGGCTAGCATCAAGCGCTTGCCTTGGAGGGTTCCTCGTAAAAATGATTTTTCCGGACGCGTGTCGTAAGCGAAGTTGCCGAATAGGTCACTCTCACCGATATGCGCCGAACTCACGACGACTTGCCATAGCCCAGGGGTCTTTTCCACGCTCCCGCTTAGTTTAAAAGCGGAAGTGCGGGGCAGGGTGATGCTGAGTAAGTCCCCTAGATCGCCCAGGGATGGCCCTGTGACCGTTAAATTACCTTTCACGATCTGTTTGCCGAATAGATCGTCGACAGAGCCGTTAAAGCGCATATCCACTTTTCCGTATCGCAACCACCCTGATGAAGCGATAGGCGCGGATTTTGCATCTTGAGTAGCAATAGGCAGGAAGCCGTGGGTGATGAGTTCGCTTTTGAGCGGCCGCTCACGAAAATCGCCGTGTACTTCTACTTTAGATAACGATTGAGTATTGCTGCTGCCTTCATCGGTGCTGAAGGTGAAAAGCAGGGCGGCTTTTGTTAGTTGATCGTCGACTTTGGCTTGTCCCTGGCTAATGACTAAGGTATGGATAGTGGGGAAAGGGCGGATAGGGTCGTCCGGCTTCTTGTTGAATTGCCAAGTTGATTTGCCGTCGAGATGACGAGCAAGATTGGCATCGAGCTGCTGCGCTTTGATAGATTCTATGAGATAAGGGTCGCCCGGCTTGATCTTCCACAGATCGCGGTAATGTAATTTCAATTCCACGTTTTTTGCATCGACCAGATCGGGTACGTCAAAGCCTGCCGGTGCAGATATCCAGATGCCACCCGCTTGCAGCCTTATCCCACCGATCAACCTGAGCTTAAAAGGGCCGTCGATTCTTATGGAACGTTGCAAACCGTTTGCGGCGAAGTGTTCCAATGGCTTTTCCAGAAATGGCCATCCCAGTAGCTCGCATACTGCAATGACAACTAATAAGGCCAATATCGTTGTCGTAAAGGCAAACAACGTCTTATGTGTTTTTATTTTGTCTGTCATACGCATCATAAATCCCCAATAGTTAATAAGCCTTATTTTTAATAAAGAGCGTGCGTTGTATTGGAAATATTAGAGGCATTGCAAGAGATCACTAATATGGATTTGTCCTAACTCTGTGTAGGAATTTAATGACAGCGGTAAAACTGAAACGGATGATGGGGCAAAGCATTCGAAAGAGGCAGTCTATATAGAGCAGTGATAGCGTTAATTCTATGGGTTCATGCAATATATAACTTCGCATAATGTATATTATGTTAAATAGTATATCAATCTCATAGGGCTACATTCAGGCAGCGATCTTCAGCCCTACTATTTGCCTTGTTTGAGTTCTTGCGCGATATCGTTGATCAAGGTGGGCTCGCCCACTTTGTTAGCCAATGCAGATGATTGGGTGAATAGCGTTTGCGCCTGGGCGGTGTTGCCTTTGGCTTTTTCCAACCGGCCTTGATACAGCAAAGTCTTGGCTTCCCAATAGTCGGAATTCGCAGTTTTGGATTGATCCAAAGCCTCGTCTATATTCCTCTGCGCTCCATTGTAGTCTTTGGCTTCGGTACGTATGGCAGCCAATTCCAGCGTGGCATTCACGAAATCACTGAGGGTACCGTCGCTTCTCTGCTCCGTGGTCGCTTTGACTTGATGTTCAATGGCATGGTCGTAGTCGCCTAATTGGCGATAAGCGGCTGCCAGCAGCTCGTTAGAGTTTGCCTTCTCATTGTTATTGGCATTCAATGGGTAAGCTTGCTTAAAGCGCTCTATGGCGCCTTTTGCGTCATGTTGATCGAGCAGCATTTGACCTGGTTCATTCAGACACACGAGTTGCCCTTGCCGACTCTTTTCTTTCACAGCGATATCCATACAACGTTGATATACGCTCATTGCCTGTTGCGATTGCCCTGCATCACGCATGGTTCTGGCTTGATAGATGACTGCCATCACCTGCTCAAAGCTGCCGGGAGCAGTTTTTTCAGCATCAGTGAACACCGGAAGTGCCTCGTCGTACTTGCCTGAGCCCCTAAGCGCTTTGCCCAGACACATGGTGTCGGCAAATCCCTGAGGATTGCGCCCTGCTTCTGCGGCTTTTGCGTAATTTCCAGCAGCCAAAGCAGTTTGGCAGGATGGAGCAGAGTCAGCCCATGCGGCTGAAGTGCCTAAGGTTAATATGGATAATAATATTATTTTATTCATGATGTTATATGTATAACTGAAATTATATTGTCAAGTGTCCAGATATTGATGCCAATCGTGTTCGCCTGCACCCACAGCAAAGAAATGGGGATTAAGTAAAGATTCTTTCTCATTGTAACAAAAAGGTTTTCCTGCCATATCTATCAATTTACCCCCTGCTTCTTGCAGCACGCATTGCGCTGCAGCGGTATCCCACTCAGAAGTCAGCCCCAAACGCGGATAAAGGTCTGCGCGCCCTTCTGCCACCAGGCAGATCTTAAGCGAACTGCCCATACTGATGAGCATGTGCGGCCCCATGCGATTCAGAAAACGCGTCAGGGTCTCATCGCCATGTGATCTACTGCCCACCACGGCCACTTGGGTGATATCGAACGTGCGCGCTATGATTCGCTGGGCCGGACGTTGAGCCAGCTGGCGGAATGCGCCTTTGCCTTGTGCCCCATAGAACAGCAGATCAAGCGCCGGAGCGAATACTACCCCCATGGTGGTCTTGTGGTTCTCTATCAATGCGATATTGACCGTGAATTCGCCGTTACGTTTAATGAATTCGCGCGTGCCATCAAGAGGATCGACCAGCCAGTAACGCTGCCACTGTTTTCTGATATCGAACGGAATGGAAGCCGATTCCTCCGATAATACAGGCAACTTGGGGGTAAGTTTGTTGAGACCTGCTTCGATGATGTTGTGCGCCGCAAGGTCTGCCTGCGTCAATGGCGAATTATCCTGCTTGTGCTGTACCTCGATGCCACCGGCATAAACGGCCATGATGGCTTCTCCGGCCTCTTTTGCGATGTCTACTACTTGATGTAACAGTTCATTCATTGGCTGCCATTCAGTAATTGCATCAACTGCGGTTCGTCTATCACTTCCACACCTAATTCTAGAGCACGTTCCAGTTTACTCCCTGCCTCGGTACCTGCCACTACATAGCTGGTTTTTTTGGATACGCTGCTGCTGACCTTACCGCCTTCAGCTTCTATCTTTGCCTGGGCTTCATCGCGCGTTAGATTAGGTAACGTCCCCGTCAGCACGAAGGTCTTGCCGTTGAACTTGCCACTGGTTTCTTGTGCACCCGCGTGTTCTACAGGCTTAACAGCCTGATATAGGCGTTGCACCACCTCGTTATTATGCTGCTCGGAGAAGAAGTCGACGATGGATTCCGCCACGATAGGCCCCACGTCACGTATATTCTGCAACGTCTCCAGATCGGCATTCTGTAAAGCTTCCAGGCTGCCGAACACACGGCCCAGGTCTTTTGCCGTGGCTTCGCCTATGTTGCGTATGCCGAGCGCATAGATAAAGCGCGCCAAGGGTTGCCCATGGCTATCTTTCAGCGCATCTACGATATTCTGTGCAGATTTCTCTGCCATGCGGTCAAGTTGAGTCAGTATCTCGACGTTCACTTTAGCATGGTCGTACAGATCGGCCAGTGTTTGCACATAACCTCCGTCTACCAGTTGATCCACCAGTTTCTCACCCAATCCCTCAATATCCATGGCTCGGCGCGAAGCGAAATGCAGCAAGGCCTGTTTACGTTGCGCCGGGCAGAATAAACCGCCGCTACACCGCGCGGCTGCCTCGCCTTCTTCCCTGACAACGTGCGAACCGCATTCCGGGCATACCGGAAATTGCGCGATCAGGTCGAATTTAATGGTATTAGCAGGGCGTTGCTCGGGAATAGTACGTACCACTTCCGGAATCACGTCCCCTGCCCGCCTCACTACCACGGTATCCCCTACCCTGACGTCTTTGCGGTCTATTTCGTCTTGGTTGTGCAAAGTAGCATTCGATACCTGCACTCCGCCTACGAATACCGGTTTGAGGCGTGCTACGGGCGTCAATGCGCCGGTGCGCCCTACCTGTACTTCGATAGCCTCAATTTGCGTCAACGCTTCTTGCGGCGGATATTTATGCGCCACGGCCCAGCGCGGCTCACGCGTCCTGAAGCCTAGTTCCCTTTGTAGTGCCAAACTATTGACCTTGTAGACCACGCCGTCGATGTCGAACGGTAGTTGTGAGCGCTGTTGCGCCACTTTGTCGTGAAACTCTGCCAGCCTTTCTGGGCCTTGCGAGACGATGCGTTCGGCGCATACCGGCAGCCCTAAGGCCTGCAACTCATCCAGCAGGCCGCTATGCGTGCCGGGGAGTTGCCATCCCTGGGTTTCACCCAGACCATAGGCAAAGAACGATAACGGGCGTTCGGCAGTAATGTTAGGGTCCAACTGGCGCAAGCTACCGGCCGCGGCGTTACGCGGGTTGACGTAGAGTTTTTCTCCACGCGTTTGCTGGCGTTCATTCATTGCCTCAAAATCGCTTAAGGCCAAATATACCTCGCCGCGTATTTCCAGCACCGGCGGTGGATTGGCTGTTTTTAATCTGGACGGGATCTGGCGCATGGTGCGGATATTGCCGGTGACATCCTCCCCTACTTCGCCATCGCCACGCGTGGCGGCGCGCGTCAGCAAGCCGTTTTCATAACGCAAGCTGACGGCCAACCCGTCGAACTTAAGTTCGGCGCTATATTCTATGGGCGGATCGTTGGGGGATAGCCCCAGTTCTTTGCGTACCCGTGTGTCAAAAGTAAAAGCACCGGCGGCCGTGTTGTCGGTTTCAGTCTGGATGGACAACATGGGTACCACATGGCGCGCTTGTGCAAAAGCGCCAACGGGCTTGCCGCCTACGCGCTGCGTGGGTGAATCCGCGGTGATCAGCTCCGGGTGATCGGTTTCCAGTGCCTGCAGTTCCTGAAACAGCCTGTCGTATTCCGCGTCCGATACTTCCGGTGCGTCTTTCTCGTAATACAGTTGATTGTGGTGCCTTAGTTGTGCACGCAAGGATTCGGCACGCGCGGCTATGTCTGGCGTGGTATTCATCATTCAGGACGGTTCATTCTAGATCAGGAAAATAAACGCAATACCGAGGCGCTACCGGGAACCAGCTGGCGTTCCTGCATCTTCGCGTGTATGGCTTTGATCTGCGATCTGATCTGCTCGATCTCGGCATCGCCTAAGGCGCGCTGTCTGGCATCCGTCAATTTTGCGTTGAGTGCTGTTTCCATGCGATTACCCAGCATGGCCATTTGCTTAAAGACGTTGTTGGCATCGCCCACTCTCGGTACATCCAGCATCAGCACCACATCATGCAGCGACGAGGTACGTAGTCCTTCTTCCGACAATGGCCGCTGGTCTGCATTGCAGATGGTGAACATGGTCTCGCCTTCCGCGTTGCTGGAGTGAAAACGACCGTCGTCCTTTAATGTGAGGCCGGATGCTTCCATCAAGCTACGGAACTTGGTGCCTGCGAAGGGCCCGCTGATACCTGCGGCCAGATGCAGCGTCACCGTCACATCCACGTCTATACAGAATTGATCCAGGGCCTGGGCGTATTGCAATGCGTCGCGTTGTTCCTGCCAGGCAAGCTGACCGCCTGTTTGCTGACCCAATTCGTCGATCTGATCCTGAAAGTCGCGCAAGCCTTTAGCTTGCACCGCTCCCGATCTGTCTGCCAATTGCAAAGCGCCGACCACTGTGGAAAAGTTACGCGATGCGTATTCCTTGGTCAGCGGTAGCCACTCAGCCCCGGACGCGCCAAACCAGCGTACGGGTTTGCCGAAATCAGCCACCGTGCTCAGCAGTTCGCGTAATGCTTCTCCAGTCATGGCGCTGTCTATACTTACAATGGCGATCTCGTCTATCTGGGAATCTACTCCGGCCGGCAAAGGTGTGGCGGGTGGTATGAGTGATGGCGCAGGTTCTGGTGCGGAGTCTTCAATGCTGGAGGATGTGATAAGCGAGGGAATGTCTTCTTCAAATTCTTCGGTTTCTTCTGCCGCTAGCGGCTCAAACGCTTCCGCCTCCTCTTCTTCTTGCAGCAAGATGGGCTCCGGTTCGCGTTCCTCTATGGTGTCTTCTATGCTGGGTAGTGTTATTTCAGGCTCGTTCTCTTCAATTTCGATCTCATCAGGTTCTGACGCAGTGAATTCAGGTTCCTCCCACTCCGGTTCAGTTTCCAATTCGTCTGGGACATCCGGTTCATCTTCAATTGCGGGCTCGAATCCTTCATCATCAGCCACTTCTTCAGCGACATCCATGGCAAACGCATCGTCTGCTTCAGGGTCAGCCGCAGCTTTGTTGCCCATCAATACATCGTCTATCGGGCCGTCAAAGCGCCGCACCATGTCGCGGCGTATGCTGCGTTCCTGCCACCAGTTGTAGACCAGCACGCTAGTGATCACCAGCGCCCCTATGGCAAGCAAACCCAATTGCAATTGACTCACGGATGAACTCCCAGTTTTCTCAATAACATCATGGTCAACAAATAGCAGGCAAACATCACTAGCACCGCGCTTGCCAGGCTAAGCCAGAACCCGAATTTCGCCTTCAACATCAATGGCAATACTACAAACAGCGACAGCGATGGCAGTACCAGCCAGAAAACATTCATGGAAAACGCGGAGACCTTAGCCACATCGCGTGTTTCCGCGTAAAGCCAGACTATAGCCAAGAGTGAGACTAATGGCAAAGAGGCCAGTAACCCGGCCAGCCAGCTGTCGCGTTTGGATACCTCTGAAATGACGACAATAAGCACAGCAGAAATAAGCAGTTTAAGGATATACAGCATCACGCTACCTCCTCCACCAGGCGCATCGCCTCGTCCACATCCACTTCCACCACCCGCGATACGCCGGACTCCTGCATGGTCACACCCACCAGTTGCTGCGCCATTTCCATGGCGATCTTGTTATGGGTGATGAATACGAACTGGGTGCGGTCGGTCATCTGTTTGACTGTATTGCAGAAGCGTTCGGTATTGCTATCGTCCAAAGGCGCATCTACTTCATCCATCAAGCAGAACGGCGCCGGATTGAGACGGAAAATGGCGAATATCAACGCTATAGCGGTCAGCGCTTTTTCGCCGCCTGAGAGCAGGTGGATGGTGCTGTTCTTTTTGCCCGGCGGTTGTGCGAATACCTGCACGCCGGTATCCAGAATCTCATCTCCCAGCAGCTCCAGGCGCGCCTGTCCGCCGCCGAATAGTTTGCCGAACAACTCGCCAAAATGTGTGTTCACCTCGTCAAACGTATGTTGCAGCTTGCCGCGGGTTTCTTTGTCGATGCGGTGAATGGCATCTTCCAGCGTGGCGATCGCAGTGTTCAGATCAAGTGCCTGGCTGTCCAGATAAGCGGCACGCTCATTTTCGCTGGCTAATTGCTCAACGGCCGCCATATTCACTGCACCCAGCGCATCCATTTGTTCTTGTAATTCAGCCGATTGACTCTCCAATGCTTTAGGAGAAGATGGCTTGGGTAATTGCAATTGCAACGCTTCTTCATCCACGCCCTGCAGCCACTGCATGCATTGCTCGAAATACAAACGTGCTTCCTGTTCTGCCAGCCTTGCCTGTTCAAGCTTGTCACGTAGCGGGTGCAAGCCGTGGTCGCATTGCATGCGTTGGCGTTCGAGTTCCACTAGTTGCGTGTCGCGCTCGGCGAGCAGGTTGCGCGCAGCCGCTAATGCCTCCTCTTTCTGACGGCGATCATTGACCGCTTTTTCCAACAATTCCTTCAAGCCTTCCAATCCTTGTTCCTGCTGACTGGATTGGGCTTCCGTGAGTTGTTTTTGCAGGTGGGATTTCTGGTCGGTGAATACTTTAATAGAGTTATTCAACTCTATGATTTTATTTGAGATGGTTTTTAGTAAATAGCCTTTTTCCTGCGCTTCGAACTCTGCCTTGCGCAGCGCTTCGCGCACTGCGTCCAATTCTGTATCCGCACTGCTTAATGCCGTTCTGGCCTGATCCTGTTGCAGGCGAAGCGCAGCAAGCTCAGTCTCCAGGCGCAGCTTCTCAGCTTCGAGTTCATTTATTTTATTATTTACTTCAATGGCTTGTGCAGAGACTCTATCCAGTTCTTCCTGGGTTTGTTGCAGTTGCGTCTGTGCATATTGGCGTTGTTGCGCCAGTTTTTCGGTATCCAGAGCCAGTTGCCGTAGTTGCTGGCTCTGCTGTTGCAGCAGCACGCGCTTGGCTTGTAAGGCGCTACGGGTGTCGCCGAGAGACTTATTCAGGGCCTCCAGCGTAGTTTGATCCTTTTGCAATGCCTGTTGCAAGGCAGGCAATTGCTTCTGCAGGCCTTCCAGTTCGCGCTGGCGCTCCAGTAAGCCTTGGAATGGGGTTGCATTGCTTGCGTGCAATTTGACGCTATTACGGCTGACAATATGGCCCTGCGGGCAAATATATGCTTCGCCTGCGGCGAGTTGCTCGCGCTGGCTCAAGGCTATATCCAGCGTGTCGGCTGTATAGATGCCGGACAGCCAGTCATGCATCACATCTGCGAGTTCGGGTTTTAATATCTCCACTTGTTCTGCGAGTGCCTGCATGTCTTTGCGGTCGGCTGCTGTCGCCGTGCTACCCGCTCCGGATGCGCACAGTACCAAAGGCATGGGCGGCACGTCCATTTTGCCCGCCAGTGCCAACGACTCTACCAGCAATGCGTTCAATCGCTCGCCTAGCAAGGCTTCCACCGCGGTTTCCCATCCTGGGCTCACCCGCACGCCTTGCCAGAAATGAGGTCTGTCTTGAAGCTGATGTTTGCCCAGCCATGATTTCTGATCGGCATCATTACCCACGCTTTGCTGGATCTTGAGTAATGTAGTCTGTTGTGCCTCCAGCGCGGCGATGTTGCGGGCAGTTTCGTGCAATGCTTGCTGCGCTGCCTGAAAAGTCTGTTGCTGAGTAGTTTCTTGTATCTGCAGCGTATTTACTTCGGCTTGCAGTGTATCGAAAGCCTGTTGCGCGTGTTGCTGTTTGTCCAAAGCCGCAGTGAGCTGGGTTTCATCCGGAATGACAATGGCTTGAATAGACGTTTGCAAACGTTGCTGGCGAACCTGTGTCTGCTCCAGTTGGCTGCGTTGGTGACGCATATTGGCTAGGCTCAACTGCAAGCTCTGTTCGATCTTGGCCAGAGCGCTTTGTGCATTGCTGAGCGCTTGTTGAGCGGTTTTTTGTTTGCTTTCGAATTCCGGCAGTGCGTTACGAGCTTGTTGCAAACCGGTCTGCGAGGCTTCTGTTTGTGTTTCAGCCTGCTTCAGCATTGCATTCTGCTCGGACAATGAGGTTTTCTGGGTAGTGATCTGTGTTTCCACACTGGCTAGTTGCGTATTCAATTCAGCCAGCAAGGACTGGGCTCTGGAGGCGCTTTCCTCAGCATGTTTAAGTTGTTGTTCGATATTCCCCAGCGCCGCGCTACTCTCATAGAACGCCGTTTGTGCGCTTTGCATCTGCGTACTGGTTTCAAGCTGTGTTTGCCTGGCTTGTTCGATGTCCAACTCAAACTTGCGCAAGGCGGCCATTTCCGCTTCCAGCTGGTTGACCAGCGTCAGTACGCGTTGTTTGGCATTTTCCCAGCCGGTGGCCGCTTGCTGTTTCTTCAATAGCCATAGCAATTGCTGGGCAAGATCATATTGCTGCTTGAGCTGGCGGTAACGTAATGCAGTTTCGGATTGTGCCTGTAACAGGCTGATCTGATTGCCTATCTCGCGCCGTATATCATCCACGCGCAGCAGGTTCTCGCGCGTATCCCTGAGCCGTAACTCGGTTTCGCGTCGTCTATCCTTGTAGCGCGACACTCCGGCTGCTTCTTCAAGATAGACACGCAGCTCTTCCGGTTTAGCTTCGATGATGCGCGATATGGTGTTCTGGCCGATGATGGCATAGGCGCGGCTGCCCACCCCTGTACCCAGGAACAGGTCAGTGATATCGCGCCGACGCACTTGCTGGTTATTGATGATGTAGCTGGAGGTACCGTCACGCTCCAGCACCCGCTTCACCGCGATCTCGGCATACTGGCCCCAGGAACCGGCCGCACCGCCCAGGCTGTTGTCGAAATGCAGTTCCACGCTGGCGCGGGACACCGGTTTGCGGTTGAGCGAACCGTTAAAGATCACGTCCTGCATCGAGTCGCCGCGTAGCTCGCGCGCGCTGGATTCACCCAGTACCCAACGGATCGCTTCCATCACATTGGATTTGCCGCAGCCGTTAGGCCCAACGATACCGACCCGATTCCCGCTGAGGTGTATGGTGGTGGGATCAACGAATGATTTGAAACCAGCGAGTTTAAGGTGGGTCAGACGCATGGACTCCATTATAATGTCAGCCAAACATTTACAGAGCATTCCTATGTCTACAAAGCCAACTAAAGAACTAGAAACTTTCGATAATCCAAAACCTGAGCGTGACTTTCACATTCACATGGAAATCCCTGAATTTACATGCCTTTGTCCAAAAACAGGCCAGCCGGATTTCGCCACGCTGATCCTGGATTACATTCCGGACCGTTTATGTGTAGAGTTGAAAAGCCTGAAACTTTATATCTGGTCGTTCCGCGACCAAGGCGCGTTCCATGAAGCCGTCACCAACAGCATCCTGGATGATCTGGCGACGGCTACCCAGCCGCGTTTCATGCGCCTGACCGCCAAGTTCTACGTGCGCGGCGGCATCTTTACCAATGTAGTGGCGGAATTCCGCCAGCCTGGCTGGCAACCCGCACCGCGTGTTGATCTCAGCCAATTCGAACAGCAGTCGAACACCAAGTAGGAGTGCATCGCGATGAATGAAGCCGAGCCGAACCTAAGTGTTTCAAATCCGGGCGTTTCACTGGAGGCGACGCTACCTCTTGCCTGGTCTGCCGCTGAAGAAATATCCCATTCTCACGCAGAGTTGCGTAGTCAAACCAATATCTCGCTATTGAGAGCGTTGGCGGCCATAGACGTGGTCACGCCCGAGCACGAGACATACGGTGAACCCACACAAAAAGCTCTCGAGCGTGTAGAAGCGAAGATGGATATGGTATTGCTGATGGTGGCGCAGCTGATGGGGGTTAGCAAGCCGTTACCGGCGGAAACTGCGGTCAGCATGTTCAACCAGGGCATTACCTGGTTGGAACAAGGCAAGGCCCCTGCCGTAGGGCAATCGGTCGTCGTCGATCTATATCTGAACGTACGCCTGCCGCAAGCTTTGCATCTACCTGTGATGGTGAAAGAATTACAGCCGCAGGATAAAGGCGTCAAGGTCGTTGCCGAGTTTCTGAGTGCGACCGAAGACTTCGACGAGTGGCTTACGCGTACACTGTTCCGTTACCACAGGCGTGCATTGCAAGCCAGCAAGCAGGCTTGATTTAGATTTAAGCATGAACTTAGCCATGGACTTAGGTAAAAACCTGCGTTTTTCTTTGATGTAGATTGACAGTGATGACCGCCTCCCGTATAGTTGCGCCTCCTTTTCGAGGGGGTATAGCTCAGCTGGGAGAGCGCTTGCATGGCATGCAAGAGGTCAGCGGTTCGATCCCGCTTACCTCCACCACGAATTGAGCCTCAGTCCCCATCGTCTAGAGGCCTAGGACATCACCCTTTCACGGTGAGTACCGGGGTTCGAATCCCCGTGGGGACGCCACAATACCAAAGGGTTGCTTTGCAGCAACCCTTTAATTTTGAATGTAAACACGTCGTTCTGGCGTTTTACTGTTTGTTGCCACTGCGGAGTGGTAGTTCAGTTGGTTAGAATACCGGCCTGTCACGCCGGGGGTCGCGGGTTCGAGTCCCGTCCACTCCGCCATTATCAAAAAATCTGCTATCCTGCCGGACATGACGCCGCACATCCCACAGTTCCTTATTCACTGGGCCACCATGAGTTTCTGCTTATGGGTTGCCAGCCATGTATTCAAAGGCGTGTCTTTTTCCAGCTTCGGCGCATTGGTTATCTCCGCGTTGTTACTGGGTCTGGTCAACGCCTATGTGCGTCCCGCACTCATTTTTCTGACCTTACCGCTGACTTTGCTGACTCTGGGCTTCTTCCTGCTGGTGATCAACGCCTTGATGGTGCAGTTCGTGGCTTATCTGGTGAATGGTTTCGACGTCAGCAGCTTTTGGACGGCATTCTTCCTCAGCATCTTCGTCAGCATTTTCAGTTTTATTGTGGAATGGATGATCCCGGGCGGCTCTTCCAGCTATCCTATTTTCCCCGGAGGCCTGTTCCCAGGCAGCGGCGGACACGTAATTTCAGTTTAGGCCGTTATCTCAGTGTAGTCAATTTGCGCAGCTTGGGGGTCACCCAGGTCTCGAAGTCGTCGACGAAGGTATAAACCACCGGTACGAATAGCAAACTCAGCGCGGTCGAGGTCACCAGTCCGCCGATCACGGCGATCGCCATGGGTGCGCGGAATGCAGTCCCTGCGCCCAAACCGAGGATGACAGGCACCATGCCCGCGATCATGGCCAAGGTCGTCATCAATATCGGTTGCGCGCGTTGTTGGCAAGCTTCAATAATGGCTTCGACCCGCGATTTCCCACTGTTCCTACGCTCTTCGATGATGAAATCCACCAGCAGGATGCCGTTCTTGCCGACGATGCCCATCAGCATCAGCGAACCTATCATGGCCGGAAGCGACAATGACGAGTGCGTCAGCAACAACGCCAGTAGCGCGCCGCCTACAGAGAGCGGCAGCGCCGTCATGATGGTAAACGGCTGCAACACGGTGCGGAACAATAGGATCAAAACTCCCAGCACGATCACCAAGCCTGCGATCATGGCGCGAGTGAACGAAGCGAACATCTCATCCAGCAACTCAGCCTCGCCGGTATCGAAACGTTTGACGCCGTGCGGCAGCTTCTTAAGTGTCGGCAACTGATCTATGGCA
>DATBPY010000083.1:0-7230 GCA_036561085.1 Methylophilaceae bacterium
CCGCGGTTGGACATTTCCAAGTCCACCAGTTCATAACCTATCTGTGTCACGGTCTTTTCAAGCAAAGCAGCTATATCCATACGCGCATATCCTGACGACACAAATAAAAAATGGGCACAATGCCCATGGTACTTGCCCTTCTAATAACGCGACGAATCATATCACATTCATCGCTACAGGTCTAACCTGCAACTTGCAACAGGTAAGACACCTCGCGGTGTCTTACCTGTACTTTTATTCATCAATAGCTCTTTATTTGAACAATACCCAAGCTTTTTGCAAGGTATTCCATATGCCATAGGCAATAGGGATGAGAACCAATGCCCAAGCCAAAGTGGTTACCACGGGATGTACTTCCGCAGGAGCATTATTGGTGGTAGTTGCGGCTGTTTGCTCATGCGCCTTCATGCGTACATCGGCGAGTTCTTTCTCGGTCATGGTATATTTTTCCGCTACCGGTTTGACCAATAGATTGGCAATGAAACCGACTACCAGCATCCCTGCCAGCACATGAAATATAGGGCCGTAGACTTGGCCGAAAGGCACGCCTTTCTCCAGCCGCACATCGTGCATGTAGTTCACCACCACCGGTCCTAGAATGCCCGCCGTCGACCATGCTGTCAGTATGCGTCCATGGATAGCGCCGACGAATTCGGTACCGAACATGTCCGCCAGATAAGCGGGAATGGTGGAAAAACTTCCCCCATACATGGAAGCGATGATGCAGAAAGAGGCAACGAACAAGCCCGTCGATTTCCATCCGGCAAAGACTGTGGCAGCAAGATATAGTACTGCACCCAGCACGAAGAAAATGAAATAGGTCTGTTTGCGGCCCAGCTTATCCGAGGAAGACGCCCAGGCGATGCGACCGAAGATGTTGAATAACGAGATCATGCCTACGAATCCCGCTGCTACAGCTGCGGCAGCGGCAATGAGCGCCGGGTCTTTTTTGATCTCGGCAAACCCTAGATCCGCATGACCGATCAATGCGCCGCCGAAAGTTTCCTGCAGCATGGGCGCGGCAGCGCCGATGATACCGATGCATGCGGACACGTTCATGCACAGTACCAGCCACAATAGCCAGAATTGCGGAGTCTTGTGAGCATTATTCAGATGTACATGGCGACTGGCGATCATGCTGTTACCGGTTTTGTTGGAGGGAACCCAGCCTTTTGGAGCCCAGCCTACCGGCGGTACGCGATAGCCCAGTGCGCCGCAGGTCATGAACACCGCATAGATGACAGCCAATGCGACAAAGGTCTGCCAGATGCCGGGGCCTGCATCTGCGCTGGCAAAATGTTTCATCAGCGTAATAGCGAGCGGAGAGCCTATCATTGCGCCGCCGCCAAATCCCATGATAGCCATGCCGGTAGCCATGCCGCGTCTATCCGGGAACCATTTGATCAGTGTAGACACCGGCGAAATATAACCCAGCCCTAGTCCGATCCCGCCTATTACTCCGGAACCCAGCCACATCATCCATAACTGGTGTTGCTGGATGCCGTAGGCAGAGATCAGTAACCCGCCGCACCAGCACAACATGGACACGAATCCGGCCTTGCGTGGCCCTTCGCGTTCCAGCCAGCCGCCCCAGATCGCGGCGGAACATCCCAGCAATACAAAGAATAGGGTGAACATCCAGCCCAGGTCGAACTGGGTCCAGTTACAGTCGGTGGCAGTCAGCGCGCGCATGGTGCCATCCAGTTTTTGCGCAAAAGTGGTCGCGCCCGCCGCACAAGCGGCTAGCGGCTTGCCATCGGCGCCCATGAGTACATTGCCCAGCGGCTTCCAGAATACAGAGAAGCCGTAAGCCATGCCGATACAGAGATGGATAGCCAGCGCCGCAGGGGGCACCAGCCAGCGATTGAAATTAGGACTTGCGATAATACGTTCTTTGGAAAAAAAACTGGCCATGCGTATCTCCTCCAATCAAAATTATTATGGGTTATGAAGCTTTTGTTATTTTTTCTGATAGTAAACCGCTTTAATCGAATCTACCACCTTATGCGGATACCTAGTTATTATTAATAATTATTTAGATATCACTAAGAGGTATTAGTGCGCCGCCTCCCAATTCGCCGCCACTCCAGCATCTACCTCCAGCGGTACGTCCAGTTTGGTCACGCCATTCATCAACTGCGGTAGTTGCTGTTTGACCAGTTCCAATTCGCTATCCGGTACTTCCAGCACCAACTCATCGTGGACTTGCATGATGATTTTGGTGTTTAGTTTTTGTTCATTCAGCCAGCCGTGAACCGCGATCATCGCCAGTTTGATCAGATCGGCAGCAGTTCCCTGCATAGGAGCATTGATGGCCGCACGCTCGGCACCTTGCCGCCGCTGTCCATTGGGGCTGTTGATCTCCGGCACCCACAGCCTGCGACCGAACAAGGTTTCCACGTAGCCGTTTGCCTTGGCGGCTTCACGCGTACGTTGCATGTAATCTTTCACTCCGGGATAGCGTGCGAAATAACGATCTATATAGGTTTGTGCGGCGCTACGTTCGATATCCAACTGGCTGGCGAGGCCGAAAGCACTCATGCCGTAGATCAAGCCGAAATTGATGGTTTTGGCATAACGTCGTTGCTCGGAGCTGATCTCATCCATGTTGACGCCGAAAACCTCTGCGGCAGTGGCGCGGTGGATGTCTTCTCCCGCAGCAAAAGCTTTGAGCAAGCCAGGGTCTTGCGACAAGTGCGCCATGATGCGCAGCTCGATCTGCGAATAGTCAGCCGAAACGATGTGCGATCCTGGCGGTGCGATAAACGCTTCACGTATGCGCCGGCCCTCCTGCGTTCTTACCGGGATGTTTTGCAGGTTCGGGTCCGAGCTTGCCAGTCGTCCGGTAATGGCAACCGCCTGACTATAGTTAGTATGCACTCGGCCGGTAACAGGGTTGACCATTTTCGGCAGCTTGTCGGTATAGGTGGATTTAAGCTTGGACAGACTACGGTGTTCCAGCAGAATCTTCGGTAGCGGGTGATCCAGCGCCAATTCCTGCAACACATCCTCATCTGTCGAAGGCTCGCCGGTGGGAGTCTTCTTGATGGGTTTGATCCCCAGTTTGCCGAATAGTATCTCTCGCAACTGTTTAGGCGAACCCAGGTTAAAAGGCTGTCCCGCCAGCTCATAGGCCTGCTGCTCTATGCCCAACAGCTTATGCCCCAGTTCATGGCTTTGCGCATTGAGTTTGCCAGCGTCCAGTAACACCCCGGTACGCTCGATGTCATACAGTATGGTCAGCAGCGGCATCTCGATATCGCGGTAGATAAAGGTGAGTTTCTCGTCGCGTTCGATGTTGGGATACAAGGTTTGATGTAATTGCAAAGTGATATCGGCATCTTCTGCCGCATATTCGCTCGCCATGTCTATGGATATCTGACTGAACGGCACTTGCTTAGCGCCCTTACCGGCAAGTTCTTCGAAAGTGATGGTCTTGACCCCGAGATGGCGCATGGCAAGGTCGTCCATATTGTGCTGGCGGTGGCTTTCCAGCACATAGCTTTGCAGCAGCGTATCGTGCGCGATGCCATGGAGCTGAATGCCGTGGTTCGCCAGAATGTGTTTGTCGTACTTGAGGTTCTGCCCGACCTTGAGTAAGGAGTCACTTTCCAGCCACGGCTTTACCCGTGCCAAGGTCGTTTCAAAATCCAATTGTTCGGGCGCTCCCGCGTAATCGTGATGCAATGGCAGATATGCGGCTTCACCTGAAATAACAGCGAACGACATACCCACCAGCTTGGAGGTCATCGGGTCCAGCCCGGTAGTTTCAGTATCGAAACAAACCAGGGGTGCCTGCTGCAATTTCGTCAGCCAGTGTTCCAATTGTTCAAGCGTTAGTATGGTTTCGTAATGACGGCTATTCACGGCAGCGCTGGCGAAGAGATCGGTGGTGGTTTTTGCCGGAGCATTAACTTCATCAGGTCGTGTCGGAGTTGCTGTTTCCGCAGTCGAGCCCATCGAGTCAAGTTCCCGGCGCCAGGTTTTGAAATTAAAGTGGTCGAACAATTCAGCCAACCTGACTTTGTCTGGGGGTTGTAAGGCTAGATTGGTAAAGCTTTCCTGTATGCCCACATCGCAACGTATGGTGATCAGTTCGCGCGCGGTAGGCAGCCAAGTTAATGCTTTGCGTAGATTCTCGCCTACCACGCCGGTGATTTCGTTGGCATGTGCAACGATGTTTTCCAGCGAACCGTATTGCGTGAGCCATTTCACCGCAGTCTTGGGGCCGACTTTTTCGACTCCCGGTACATTGTCCGAGGTGTCACCGATCAATATCAGGTAATCCACCATCAGGGCAGGCGGGATACCGAATTTCTTTTCAACGCCTGCCGGATCCAACACTTCATCCACTTTTCTGAATGCGTCGCGCATGGTATTGACGACGGTGACATGCTCATTCACCAGTTGAGAGATATCTTTGTCGCCCGTGGAAATTATGACGCGTATGCCTTCGCGTTCGGCTTGCTTGGCAAGCGCACCGATCACATCGTCGGCTTCCACGCCGTCTTCTACAATCAGCGGCCAGCCCATGGCTTTGATGGTTTCGAGCAGGGGTTCTATCTGCACACGCAGATCATCGGGCATACTGGTGCGGTTGGCTTTGTATTGCGGGTAAATATCGTCGCGAAAAGTTTTGCCCTTGGCATCGAAGACGCAGGCGCTATAATCGGACGGGTAGTCCTTGTGCAGGCGACGCAGCATGTTAAGTACGCCTTGGATCGCGCCGGTAGGCTCGTTGCTGTTGTTGCGCAGGTCAGGCATGGCGTGAAAAGCGCGGTACAGGTAGGATGAACCATCAACCAGTAATAGAGTCTTCATAGTATCGGGGTATCCAAGAATGTCTGCAGCCAACAAATTACCTAAAATTAACGAGGCCGAACTGTACTCTCGCGATCATAGCGCGCTCGAATCCTGGCGCGTGTTCGAGATTATGGCAGAGTTTGTCGAATCCACGGAGCGCCTGAAGGAGATACGTCCAGCAGTCTCTATTTTCGGCAGTGCACGCACTGCACCGGATAATCCTTACTACAAGCTCACTGAAGATATCGCGCGCAAGCTTTCTGATGCTGGTTTCAGCGTGATCACCGGTGGCGGTGGAGGGATCATGGAAGCCGGTAACAAGGGTGCGTTTTTCGGTAAATCCCCCAGTGTTGGCCTGAATATCCAATTGCCGCACGAACAACTGGCTAATTCCTTTCAGGATATCAGCCAGACTTTTCGCCATTTTTTCGCGCGCAAAGTGATGTTCGTCAAATTCGCCTCAGCCTATGTGGTGATGCCGGGCGGTTTCGGCACGCTGGATGAATTGATGGAGGCGCTGACGCTGGTGCAAACCGGAAAAACGCGTCGAATCCCTATCATATTGGTGTGTTCCGAGTTTTGGGCGGGTATGCTGGACTGGTTCCGCAGCACGCTGGTCACAGAAGGTATGATCAATGCAGAAGACATGGATCTGATACAACTGATCGATGATCCGGCAAAAGTCGTAGAGGCCATCTTCAAGCATTACGAAAAACGCGGATTCGAGCCTTCGGAAGAAGAGCGCGAGATACAACTGAATCTCTAGCTTTCTGCTAAAATCCAATTAACCGATATTCATTTTGCGAGGCAGCCATGCAACACTTTTACCGTTTACTGTTTGCGCTGTTGTTTTTGCCTTTGGCGGCCATTGCCGCCAAAGTTCCGGAAGGCTTGCAAGATCTGCCGGAACCCCCTCCTGCTCCAGCAGGCTATCAGCCGGACCAGGCTGACGACACACAACCTGATATCGTCATTAAGAAAAAAGGTGAAGATACCGTTGAGGAATATAGTGTGCACGGGCAGGTTTATATGGTCAAAGTAACCCCGCCGACCGGTATTCCCTATTATCTGGTGAAAAAAACTATAGACGGTGGCTGGTCCCGCATGGATGGCCCCGGTGAGCATATCGCAATACCGCATTGGGTGATCTTCACTTTCTAAACTGAGTAGGGAGGCCTATGGCCTCCTTTTTTGTGTATGTCTGTTTTTACCACTGTTAGCCCGGAGCAATTGAGCGCCTGGCTTGAGCAATACCCAGCGATAGGCGCTTTGAGTGAACTCAAAGGCATTGCTTCAGGCATTACCAATACTAATTATTTCGTTATCACCGACACACAGCGCTACGTGCTGACGCTGTTCGAACATCACAACGCCGAAGAATTACCCTATTTTCTGAACTTGATGGCGCATCTGGCGGCACAAGGTATCGATTGCCCAAAACCGCTGGCTAACCTGCATAACGAATATCTGGAGCGGCTTAACGAAAAACCTGCAGCGATGGTGAGTTGCCTGAACGGCAAGGATTTGAAGCGTCCCACGCCGGATCATTGCGCTCAGGTGGGAGATTTCCTGGCCAGAATGCACCTGGCCGGCCTTTCGTATCCGGCACATATGGATAATCCGCGTGGCCCGCACTGGTTCGTGGCGACTGCACAAAAAGTCATGCCGCATCTGGACCCGGCTACACAACAATTATTGCAGAATGAGCTGGATTACCAGGCGGAATTTCGTGATTTGAAGCTACCTCGCGGAGTGATCCATGGCGATCTGTTCAAGGATAACATCCTGTTTGATGGTGACAAATTGGGTGGTGCCATTGATTTTTACTACGCCTGTAATGACGTACTGGTTTATGATTTAGCTATTACGGTGAATGATTGGTGCGTACTTGAAGATGGAGCGTTGGATGCACCGCGTTTACAGGCAATGTTGCGCGCTTATCATGCACAGCGCCCACTGTCGGGCGAAGAAAGAGATGCCTGGGTGCTGTTGTTACGAGCTGGTGCGCTGCGTTTCTGGCTGTCGCGGCTACATGATTTTCACTTTCCATTGGCGGGGGAACTTACCCATGCCAAAGATCCTGGGCAGTTTCAACGGATACTGGAAGCGCGTATCAGGGATGAAGCGGCGATTAGGAATATGTGGGTTTAATAAGTTTTTTAGGGAAAAATTGTGGATACGATACGAGCCAGTATTAAAACCGGCTACCAATGGGCAATTGACAGCTTTTCGCTGTTGAAGAAAAAACCGTTCAAATGGGCATTGTTGGCATTTGTTTATGTCATCCTGTTTTTAGGTTTGCCAGTATCTCCAATGACTCCCGTATTGTTCAAGATTGTCATTGTTGTCATTGGCCCTATATTTTTGGCAGTAGCGATAGGGCTGTACCGTGAAGTGGATTTTGGGCGTAACACTCCCATTGGTGGA
>DATBPY010000084.1:0-5784 GCA_036561085.1 Methylophilaceae bacterium
TATTTGCCCTATTGCATGATGCACTCAAGTCAGGTCGGTTGCGTGTCAGACTTTCGCGCAATTGAAGAGTGCGGATCTACAACCGGCCTGGCCCAAATGAATACTTAATTATCCATTTCGAGGGGGTGCGCAATGAATAACCTGTTTAAGTTGGCGATCACTTTGGTCAGCCTGATCGTCAATTTCCTGTGGATACCCATGGCTTATGCAGCCGGAAACCCGCCTACTGCGACGGTCGCGCCTACCGCGACCACGCAGATACTGCGGGCATTCAAGGATTGCGAAGATTGCCCGGAAATGGCGCAGATCCCTGCCGGTAGCATCACCTTGGGAACCGACAACAGCCATGACAGCCGGGTCATCAGCAATGAAGAACCCGCGCGTCAGGTCTTTATCAGGCGCTATGCCCTGAGCAAGACCGAGATCACCAACGCGCAGTTCGCCGCTTTCGTCAAAGCCACTCATTACCAGGCCGGCGATACCTGCTGGACCTATGAGAACGGTAGTTTTGAAGAACGCGCCGACCGTAACTGGGAATATCCGGGTTTTCCGGCAGAAGACGATAGGCCGGTGGCCTGCCTCAATGTGGCTGACGTCAATGCCTACGCACAATGGTTATCGCGCAAGACCGGCAGGCAATACCGCTTGCCGACCGAAGGCGAATGGCAGTTCGCGGCAGAAGTCGGCGGTAGCGCAGTGGGGCCGGATAAGAAGCACGAACAGCCTTGCGTCTATGCCAACGTAGACGACGCCACGGGTAACCCCCAGGTTCCCGACAATACCTGGGTGTTGCATAGTTGTACCGATGGCTATACCTATGCGGCTCCGGTGCGCAGCGCGAAAGCCAACGCCTTGGGGCTCTATGATATGACGGGTAATTCATGGGAATGGACGCAGGATTGCCACGACCCGCTGAATAACAGTGCCAATATCAATGACGTACCCGTCGCAGGTGCCCCTATAACCGGTGCGCCTGCCTACAGTAATGTCGCCTATAGCACTTCGAACCGTCAATCCAACTTTGAATGCAGCAAGAACGTACTGCGCGGCGGTTCCTGGTATCTCGATACGCAGCTTACCTACAACGCTTATCGCATCTGGTTCGATCCGTCGGTGCGTAACTTCAGTTACGGCTTCCGGCTCGCCAGCTCGTTGCAATAGCATTCACTGCATAGGATGGAATAAATAAACCCCGCATTTGCGGGGTTTATTCGTCCTTACTTCAGTTATCTTCGATTTGTCTATTTAGGGATGTCCCAAGTCTGGTCCGGATTGTATTCCGTGATTCGTCTGGCAAGGGTGACCGTGTGCGGGCCGAGATTCTTCTCGAATACGATACCGTCCTGGTTGACCATGAACGTCATGATGCCGGAATCGCCGTATTTGGCCGGGAATGCGATCAACGCGAAACCGCGCGTCAGATGCCCGTTGACGTAATAATCCGATGCGCCGCCCGGAGCATCGTCGCCTTGTTTGGTGAGCAACCTGTAGTAATAGCCATGGTAGGGCGTGTGTTTATTGCCATGCGCACTGTAACCTTCCGATTCTGCGTCTGCGACTAACGGTCCGAGCGGGCTTTCGGGTTGGCCTGCGGCTACGTTCCAATAGAGCCCGTCGTGACTGCCCTCATTGCTGAGTATGCGCGCTGCGTATTCATGCGCGCCGTTACCCATGGCATCTTGCGCAGCATACTCGCGTTGCGCGTCAACCACCGTGCGGCATACCTCTATCGCATACAACTCATTGCGGCCGACCCGGCGGTCGAGTATCTCCTGCTCGCCGGACTTGGCATCGAAAGACCAGGCCTCGCCTTGTTTCAATAGCGGCACGGGATAGGGGAATTCATCGGTACCCAGGATCAGCGTCGCCGTCTGGTAGTCTGCATATTCGATCCTGTGCAAAGCATCATAGGCGCCGGCCAGTCTACTTCTGGCTTGTTGTTCGGCTACGGGGTCGCCTGAATCGACCAGCTTCCAGCCTGCCGAGCCGAATATCTGCAATAGTTCTTTTTTACTGTCGTGGTGCCAAGCGGCGGAGAGTGCTTCTCCCGCCTGCTCGGGCGATGCGAATGTCTGCTGGGTCACCGTTTCATGCTTCACTCTCGCTACGCGAGCATCTGCGATGGTGCTGACGGCAAGCGTTGCCATGGCAAGAACTGCGGCAATGTGCAGCTTCTTCAATTTCTGCGATCTGAATATCTCATGAGGGGTTTTGACCATAGCCGTTGTGCCTTTTCTTTCTATGCGTTTAAAACTGCTCATCTCCGCCTCCCGCCGCCTCCCGCAGCAGGCGCGGGAGCAGGTGCCGGTGCTGCAGCCGGAGCAGATTGAACAGGCGCGGGTTGCACAGGGGTTGCCTGGACAGGTGCGACTTGAACCGGAGCGACTCGAACGGGTGCGGTCTGAAGAGGTACTGTGCGCACTACCGGAGGAGTACGTGGGACAGGAGCCGTTTGTTGCCTGAATGCTGCGGCATTAGCACGCTCCTGTATCTGTATCGACTGGAAGCTTTCGCGTCCGCGCTGCGCTTGCGGCCGGATATCGGCGCCGCGTCCGAAAGATTCAAATGCCGGTTCCGGCCTCGGTGCGCGGAAAGTCTGCGTGGTGGTTCTGTCGGCTTGGCGCGAGGCTCTTGAAGATAATTCGCGTGAGGTCGATTCGCGCGTTGCTGACGCTCTAGCGGCTTCTCGGTCGCGCTGCGAAGGCACGACTACGACATTCGAAGGCAAACGGGAATGTGTCGTCGTCACCGGCTCGCTGCTCATCGAATGGCTGAGTTGCGGAGGGGCAGCCGCGTTGCGATTAGCACGGTTAACCGAGAAGCGCGTTTGCGCCGTAATGGCGCGATTGTTATTGGGGATATTCGACTCTGCTGCCGGATAACCGCGGAAATCGCGTCGCGCATCCGGCGTTCGGGCAGCGCCGCGGAAGCGTGCGCTGACCGCTGCATTGCGGTAAGGCACGCCATAGCGGTGCGATGGGTCATGGTGCCACTCGCCGGAAGCGACCGGAGGGCGATGACCGTTGATGTTATTGAAGCGATTACCGTCCACATTGATATGGCGGCGGCTCCAATCCCAGTGGTTCCATCCCCACAGCGGTGTGTTGACGCCTATGGCGAACCAGCCGAAGCCCAGGTCGCCGGTTCCCACGCCGGTAAAGGCATTGGGGAAATAATCGGGAGGATAATCGGGGTACGACCAATCACCATAGGCGAAATCCGGATCGTAAACCGGCACATAAACAGTCTCAGGGTCGGCAGGCTGCACCACGATATCGGAACCTTGCGTGGTGACTACTTCTTCCGACGACGACTGCAGTTTGCCTGCGGCCTGGGCTTTCTGGCGCAAGCGTTGCACCCCATCCATCACGGCATCCTGGTTGGCGAGGAAGGCATCACCGAGTTGTTCGGTCCAACTCAGGTTATTGTCCATCATGTGTAATACCTGCGGGAACGGTACCAGCGATTTCACGCTGGGGTCCCACGGTTGCTGTGCCAGCGCATCGTCCAACTGGCTGCCGGTCAGTGCTGCATTATTCGCGTCGCGCAACCAGCGGTCGGCCTGCACCACTTCCAGCGGATAGGTGGCGGCCATCAATATTTGCGCTAATAACTGGTCGGGATACAGCGCTATCGGTGCCAGCATCTGATCGAGTTGTTGCGGAGCTATCTGGCTTGGAGCAGGCGGTGCATCGGATTGCGCGCTGCCTTCAGGCGGTGGGGGAGGCGGGGCTTCGGAATCTATGCTCTGCGCTCCGGCATGCAGCGTAGTCAGCAGCATCGCGGCAACGAGAGAGATATTCCATCTGGCGATATTCACGCGCATCTTCAGCCTTTACATGTTCGATTTATGATTAGTGGTCGCAGTACCCGGTTTAGTTGCAAATCACCAAGCCCGGTTGCGTACCGATATGTATCTTGATTCTCTGCCTCAAGTTTCATGCGGTCTGTACGTTCTCCCACATACGCAAATATTAAAAAACAGGGAGTAATTGCCGTTTAAATATTTTGTTACAGTATTTTTAACTTTATGTGCGATAGCGGACAGAACAGTTCGCTCTCTGTCGACATAATGCGTTCCAGGTGTTGAATACCCCGCTCACAGGGTCCTCACTATCTCCATGGCACCTACTGGCCCGGCTTTTGCCGGGCCTTTTTTTCGGCAAAAGATTGTTTCGGATGATTTATAGGCTGGCGCATGATCGTCAAAAAGGTGGATACTGGCGATCCATCATAAGTGCGGCACATATTTGGAGCAGGTGAAATGGAATTCAAGGATTACTACCAGACGCTGGGCGTGGAGAAAAGCGCCACGCCGGACGAGATCAAGCAGGCTTATCGCAAGCTGGCGCGCAAATATCATCCCGACGTCAGCAAGGAGCCGAACGCCGAAGAGCGCATGAAACAGGTCAACGAGGCCAACGAAGTGCTCTCCGACCCGGAAAAACGCGCCACCTACGACCAACTGGGCAGCCGCTACAAAGGCGGGCAGGAATTCCAGCCGCCACCGGATTGGGGCGGCGGGTTCGATTTTTCAAGTACGGGCGGTGCAGGCGCAGACGACTTCAGCGATTTCTTCGCCAACCTGTTCGGGCAATCCGCTCGCAGCGGCGGCCCGCGCAGCTACCAGATGCGCGGCGAAGACCAGCACGCCAAATTGACCATAGACCTGCGCGATGCCTATGAAGAGACCATACGCTCTCTCACCTTGAGCATGCCCGAAACCGATGAACAAGGCCGCACGGCGATGAAGCAGCAGACGCTCAAAGTGCGCATCCCCAAAGGCGTGAAACCGGGCCAGCACATACGCCTGGCCGGAAAAGGCAGCCCCGGCTCCGGCGGCGGCGCGGCAGGCGACTTATACCTGGAAGTGAATTTCAAACCCGACCCGCAATACCGGGTGGATGGTCGAGATGTGTTCGAGATCATCGCAGTGACGCCGTGGGAATGCGCGCTGGGTGCCACCATCGAAGTACCCACACCCACCGGCAGCGTACAGTTGAAAGTACCCGCCGGTTCGCAAACGGGCAACAAGCTACGCCTCAAGGAACGCGGTATTCCTGGCAACCCTGCGGGCGATCTTTATATCGTGCTGAAAGTGGAATTACCGCCTGCCGATACCGACCAGGCACGCAAGTTATATGAAACCATGGCGCAGGAACTCGCATTCGACCCGCGCCGGAAAGTAGGAGGGTAAGCCATGAGACAAGACGAGATTTTGACCGGGCAACTGCTGGATGAAATAGCCCTGAGCGTGGAAGAGTTAGCCCGAGCCTGCGCAGTAGACCCGCAATGGATCGTGCAACGGGTGGAAGCCGGCGTACTCACCGGCACTCCCGAATACCCCAGCTGGTATTTTGCCAGCACCTCGCTGGTACGGGCACGGCGGCTGATCTCCATAGAACGCAACTTCGACGCTAACCAGGAACTGGCGGCGCTGGTGGTGGATCTGATGGAGGAAGTGGAACGATTGAAGAATGCGGGATCAGCTGCGGATGAGCATAGGTAAGAGTCGATATAAACTGTGCGATCCACATCCGAGACTGTGCTTTACAAAGATTGAGAATATTACTAAGGTCGCACGTCATCAAAATAGATATTTGAGACGAATATGGGCCCCAAGTTATTGCGTTGCTCTTGTCACTTGCTGGTAGCGGTTTTGTATGGGGAGTCTTACTGCTATGGTTTTGTATCAAAAACCGCATTGTGCTTTTGCAATCACGTGAAAGAAATTAATTGATCCCACAAGTATTGATAGTAGGTGCCGGCCCGGTGGGGCTTACG
>DATBPY010000085.1:0-2500 GCA_036561085.1 Methylophilaceae bacterium
AATTCGTAGATATTCGCAAGAACACCAGTGGCGAAGGCGGCTCACTGGCCCGGTACTGACGCTGAGGTGCGAAAGCGTGGGGAGCAAACAGGATTAGATACCCTGGTAGTCCACGCCGTAAACGATGGATGCTAGCCGTTAGACAGCTTGCTGTTTAGTGGCGCAGTTAACGCGTTAAGCATCCCGCCTGGGGAGTACGGTCGCAAGATTAAAACTCAAAGGAATTGACGGGGGCCCGCACAAGCGGTGGAGCATGTGGTTTAATTCGAAGCAACGCGAAGAACCTTACCAGCTCTTGACATGTCTCGTATGGGGACCGGAGACGGTTTCCTTCAGTTCGGCTGGCGAGAACACAGGTGCTGCATGGCTGTCGTCAGCTCGTGTCGTGAGATGTTGGGTTAAGTCCCGCAACGAGCGCAACCCTCGCCCTTAGTTGCCATCATTCAGTTGGGCACTCTAGGGGGACTGCCGGTGATAAGCCGAGAGGAAGGTGGGGATGACGTCAAGTCCTCATGGCCCTTACGGGCTGGGCTACACACGTGCTACAATGGCGGTGACAGTGGGATGCGGAGGGGTGACCCCGAGCAAATCTCAAAAAGCCGTCTCAGTTCGGATTGTACTCTGCAACTCGAGTGCATGAAGTTGGAATCGCTAGTAATCGTAGATCAGAACGCTACGGTGAATACGTTCCCGGGCCTTGTACACACCGCCCGTCACACCATGGGAGTTGGTTCTACCCGAAGGCGTTTTGCTAACCGCAAGGAGGCAGACGACCACGGTAGGGTCAGCGACTGGGGTGAAGTCGTAACAAGGTAGCCGTAGGGGAACCTGCGGCTGGATCACCTCCTTTCTAAGGATGATCCTTCAAGCTGGCACATATCCTGTGTGCCACTTATCGGATCGCTTGGAACAAAGGCCGTATGGCCGAATATGCGGGATTTCGCCGCCTTCGTTTCTCTTTCTTCTTGGACGAGCCCGCGTGGTCTCTTGCCGGCGTTTGGGCGTATGTCCCCGGCGGCGCGCAAAGTTTTGCTAATCTGACTTTGCTGACGGAAGCCGTGCTTGAGCTTGGGGCTTGTAGCTCAGTTGGTTAGAGCGCGCGCTTGATAAGCGTGAGGTCGGAAGTTCAAGTCTTCCCAGGCCCACCATTTGCCATCGGAAGGCTAGAACCTTGAGGCAAGTCGCCTTTGCCGATTTGCCGGTCCTGCTGGAAGGGGCCATAGCTCAGTTGGGAGAGCGCGTGCTTTGCAAGCATGAGGTCGTCGGTTCGATCCCGTCTGGCTCCACCAGACGGGGATCCCGGCAACTGCCTGCCCTCGGATACCGTCATGGTTTCGTCCAACATCAAGTTTCGCTTCGGCATGAAGCTGGGCTCCGGCTCAGATGACGTCGAGGCGGGTTATCTTACATCGTAAAGAGGAAATACATCCGATTGCTTTGGCGCTCTTGCGCCTCTAGCAAGCGCTACAGTCAGTGGGCGGAGCATGACCGCACCGTCCTCGGATGTATTTGAAGCAAACTGGTCTTTATATGATCGAGCCCTTTGGCTTGTGGTCCAGAACGGAGTGCAAGCCTTCCGCGCCGAGCGGTGGGCATCGATAATGAGAGCGATCAAGTGTCTTAAGGGTATCCGGTGGATGCCTTGGCGCTGAGAGGCGATGAAGGACGTGGTACGCTGCGATAAGTCACGGGGAGCCGCGAACAGGCATTGATCCGTGAATTTCCGAATGGGGAAACCCACCTTCGATATCTGTAATTCTGAGTTCTGGGAGCAGTTCCAGGGTTCGGACTTGCAGATATCAAAAGAAGGTATTTGTTTCTGAATACATAGGAAACAAAAGCTAACCTGGGGAACTGAAACATCTAAGTACCCAGAGGAAAGGACATCAACGAGACTCCGTTAGTAGTGGCGAGCGAACGCGGACCAGGCCAGTGCTTGCGTAATTTCAACCGGAATCGATTGGAAAGTCGGGCCTTAGCGGGTGATAGCCCCGTACGGATTTCGAATTGCGCAAGACTTGAGTAGGGCGGGACACGTGCAATCCTGTCTGAACATGGGGAGACCACTCTCCAAGCCTAAGTACTCCTCAGCGACCGATAGCGAACTAGTACCGTGAGGGAAAGGTGAAAAGCACCCCGACGAGGGGAGTGAAACAGTCCCTGAAACCGGATACCTACAAACAGTCGGAGCCCAAGATTCGTTCTGGGTGACGGCGTACCTTTTGTATAATGGGTCAGCGACTTAATTTGTCGAGCAAGCTTAAGCCGTTAGGTGTAGGCGCAGCGAAAGCGAGTCTGAATAGGGCGTTAAGTTCGTCGAATTAGACCCGAAACCTAGTGATCTAGCCATGAGCAGGTTGAAGGTGAGGTAACACTCACTGGAGGACCGAACGGGTGTCTGTTGAAAAAGACTCCGATGACTTGTGGTTAGGGGTGAAAGGCCAATCAAACTAGGAAATAGCTGGTTCTCCGCGAAATCTATTTAGGTAGAGCCTCGCGT
>DATBPY010000086.1:0-2082 GCA_036561085.1 Methylophilaceae bacterium
GCAACTAATTCAGCCGGACGCAGGCGCTTGATGCCGTGGTTTGCCATATAATCCATCTCGCCGTGCAAACCTTGTGCTAACCAGTCGAGAAAACCGGGTTCTGCATGGCTTAGATCGGTATCGCAAATACCGACAGCCTGGAAGCCCAGAGCCGATCCCCAGGCTTTGATATCGCTTGCCAGCTGAGTTAATTGGAGGGTGTTTGATTGCATCGCAGTAATATTACACTAACGCTTAAAAACGAAGCCGAGACACTGGCACTGGGTGCTAAAATAGCCTGCGTGATACAGGGTGGTTTGAAGATATGGTTACGCGGTGATCTGGGTGCAGGCAAAACCACTTTGGCGCGCGGATTATTGCGTGGATTAGGGTACGACGGCAAGGTTAAAAGCCCGACCTATACATTAGTTGAATCTTATGTCATTTCTGGAATAACATTTTATCACTTTGACTTATATAGATTTACAAGTGAAGAAGAATGGGAAGAGGCTGGCTTTCGTGAGTATTTTAATCCGACTTCTGTGTGTCTGGTTGAATGGCCGGAAAATGCAGCTAACTTACTCCCGCACGCAGATATCGAAGTATCGCTGGAAGTGGATGGAGCGGGGCGCAAAGCCGCGCTGACGGCAAAAACGACACAGGGTCAACAATGTTTAGATTCTTTAGCGTAATAACGATTTTCTTTGCCTTGCTGTTGCCCCTTACCGGCAATGCGCAGGCAACATCGGGCGAAGTGGTCGCCGCCCGCGTCTGGCCCGGCTCCGATTACACCCGCATCACTTTCGAGACGAGCAAAGAGGTCACTTACAAAATGACCGAGTTGGCGAATCCGCAGAGATTAGTCCTCGACATCAACGACGTATCGCTCAGCAATGCTCTCCGAGGCTTGGTAGACAAGGTGCAGGGCGGAGATCCCTATATCAAGAAGATACGTACCGGCATCTTCAAGCCCGGCACGGTACGCGTAGTGGTAGATCTGAAAACGCCCATCAGACCAAAATTGTTCGAGTTGAAGCCTGCCGCGGAATATAAATACCGCCTGGTATTGGATATCTACCCCAAGCAAGACCCTTTGATGGCATTGGTAGAACCCGCACCTGCCGCTACGCCTTTGCCGGAAAAACCGCCTGCGATAGCCCCTACCGTACCTGTAGCGCCACCGGAAGCCCCTGGCGGCTGGTCGCCCGGAGATCAGATAACCAAACCCAAGCCTGAGAAAAAAGCGGAAAAACCGGCGCCTGTAGAACATACACCGCCTGTTATCACGGTAGCGCCTGAAGAGAAAACACCAGGACAAACCGAGGAAACCTCCACAGAAACACCCGATGAGACAGCCGACGACAATACGCCAACACCCAAGATGGACCGGCTAGTGATCGTCGCCATCGATGCCGGGCATGGCGGTGAAGACCCCGGTGCCCACGGTCAGAACGGTACCAATGAAAAAGATATCACACTGGCTATCGCCAAAAAGTTGAAAGCGCTGGTGGATGCCACGCCTAATATGCGCGGGGCGTTAACACGCGACGGCGATTACTTCATCCCCTTGCACGGCCGTGTGGTGAAAGCTCGCAAGATGCAGGCCGACCTGTTCGTCTCTATCCATGCCGATGCTTTCACCAGCCCGGATGCGCGCGGCTCTTCGGTATTCGCACTCTCGGAGCGCGGCGCGACCAGCGCCATGGCACGCTATCTGGCAAAAACGGAAAATGAATCCGACCTGATAGGCGGCGTCAGCCTGGATGACAAAGACCCCAATCTCGCCAGAACGCTGCTAGATCTATCGCAAACCGCCACCATCAGCGACAGCCTGAAACTGGGCAAGGCCGTACTGAGTCGTATCGGCACGATCAACGAACTACATAAAGGCTCTGTCGAGCAAGCAGGGTTCGCGGTGTTGAAATCGCCGGATATCCCTTCCATCCTGGTAGAGACCGCATTCATCAGCAATCCGGATGAAGAGCGCAGGCTGAACACCGAGGAATATCGCACCAAGCTGGCAAAAGCCGTGCTGGCTGGTATCAAGCGCTATTTCGCTTCTAATCCTCCGCTGGCAAAATCTAAAGTGGCCAAAGATTAGTT
>DATBPY010000087.1:0-2389 GCA_036561085.1 Methylophilaceae bacterium
GACGATCTAAGAACCTATCTAGTCAGCCTTGAAACCTCACTGCTGGATGCGCGTGCGCGCAATCCCGCCAAGGTCGCCGAATTTCTGGATGCCGACTACCAGGAACTAGGCAGCACCGGCACTCTCTACACTCGTGCAGAAGTGCTGGGCGCATTAAGCAAAGGTTCGTCGCCCGGCATCAAAGCGCAGGATTTCCAAGTACGTGAACTCGTTCCCGGCGTCATTCTCGTCACCTACCATGCCATCCATGACGGCACGCCGGAGATACACACCATGCGCAGTTCCATATGGCAATTGTGGGGCGGCAAATGGAAGCTGACCTTCCATCAAGGCACGCGCATCACCCTCTAGCCTCAGCTCTGCGAACACCTCACCCTCGGGGCGCTCCAGCCCTATCGATCATAAGCTTGATCTAAGTCAATGCCTGCTTCACGCAGGCGCGTAAATTCCATGTTGTCGAAATCGCTTGATGGAGAAAAACCATGGGACGCATCAATTCAATGACATTGCCAAAACCCCAGAAGAATGTGCTCAACACCATACTCACCCGCCATTCAGTACGCAGTTATACCGGCCGCACGGTAGATGCCATCACCATCTACACGCTGATAGAGGCGGCGATACGCGCACCCACTGCCATGCACGAGGAACCTTGGGGCTTCCTGGTAGTGCAGGATAAAAAGCTGCTGCACGACATCTCGGAAAAAGCCAAGGTGCAGTTTGCAGAAAAGTTAAGCCTGCAGCCTAAGCACAGCCCTAGCCACACTGAAGAGAGTTTTGCACGTCCCGAGTTCGATATGTTCTACGGTGCCGGCACGCTGATCATCATTTGCGCCAAACAGATCGGTGAATTCGTCACCGCCGACTGCTGGCTGGCCGCCGAAAACATGATGCTGACTGCCAGCTCCATGGGGTTGGGTACCTGCGTCATCGGCGCATCGGTAGATACGCTGAATAGCCCCGGAGTAAAAAGCCTGCTAGAGATACCGCAGGAATTCACCGCAATAGCGCCCATCATCGTCGGCTACCCGAAAGGCGAGATTCCGGAAAGCCCGCGCCAGGTGCCCAGCATACTGGCATGGATCACGGACAAGGCCTGAACCGTTCACCAATCACAAAAACAAAAAAAGGAAATCAGAATGTACCGGAATATTCTTTGCCCGATAGACGGCAGCCCAACATCCAGCGCAGGCATGAGAGAAGCCATCACTCTTGCCAAGGCATTGAAAAGCAGAGTGCGCTTCATTTACGTGCTGGATATGCTCATCTATGCAACCGCACCAGGCCTGGATATGACAGAGCAGATACGCGCAAGCGGGCAAGCCATACTCGACAAGGCGATAGAAAAAGCAGCCATTGCCGGTGTAGATGCAAGCTCGCAAATTCTGGAAACGTCAGGCATGTCGGTCTCAGACGCGATATTGGACGAAGCGAAAAACTGGAAAGCGCAGACCATCGTGATGGGTACACATGGTCGCCACGGCGTGACTCATCTGGTGATGGGCAGCGATGCGGAGAATGTGGTCAAATCAAGCACAGTACCTGTGTTAGTGGTAAGACAAGCCTGAACCGCACCCTTGCCAACGCGTTTGCTATCCGCTCTTAAAACACGCCCAGGCTGGGGTACTTCATCTTGCTACACCAGTCTTCATTATTGAGTTGATCTATGCCCACCGCCAGATAGCGGAAAGCATCTGCACCATGCGAATACTGGTCGTGCATAGGTTCACCAGCCTCGTCGGTCTTGATGCTCACCACGCGCTTGTAGCGTTTCAGGCATTCCACCAGTCGCACCGTATTGCTTTTGTCGAAATACACTCTGGGGAATAGCATGCGTGCTGCCTTGATGCCATTCTCCACATTCATTTCCACGATCGCCTCGCGCGGCGGAATATCCCAACCCAACTCGCTCAATATCTTGTAAGCGGAATCCGCTTTTACGTCTTCGCTGTAACCATCATGCGGCAGCAACATCCTGCCCCAGCTATAAGGCCGCTGTTTCAACATCTGCGAATACTCGGAGAGCTTTTTGTGCGTGTCTTCGATGTAGTCGATGATGCGTATCTCGGAAGCATTCTTCTGCACCATGATGATAGACATCGCATCGTTCCAGCCCAGGTCTACCACCACATGCACTTTCAGCTTCGGGTCGTAGGGCAGATTGATAACGCGCTCCGCCGCATCTTCCATCTCGTTGTAATAGATCGCGCCCACCGCCGCAGGCCGGCACTTGCCCTCCCAGATATTGGGGTAACCCGCCAAGTCGCCTATCCCCGTTGGGTTGCTCGTAAGCAGGGGGAATTCTTTAAATAACAAACGCCAAAAACAAAAAAGCCCAGACCGTTCAGGCTGGGCTTACGTTTCTTGCGGCCACACTCTGCCGCTCAGG
>DATBPY010000088.1:0-4395 GCA_036561085.1 Methylophilaceae bacterium
TGTGCTGTTCACCCAGATACGCAACATCAACAAAGCCTGCCCGTTCAAACTGTCGTGGTGGGCGGTGGGCTTTCCGCTGTCGGCCTCGGCCAATGCCGCGCTCAGATATGCGGAGTATTCACAAAACAATGTGACGGAAGGGATAGCGATAGTTCTGCTGGCAGTCGCCACCATTGCCATCATTGATCTGCTGATACGTACCCTCTCGGGGTTGTTGCGCGGAGAGTTGTTGAAGCTGGTGTGAGTCTTTTTATTAAAGTTGATTGTTTGTGTTCCATAAAATAACAGGGAGTAAAAATGAGAAACTTATTGATTGTAAGCGTTTTGCTTTTGACAGCATGTATTCAATCAGAAATCCAAAGCTTTACAGACCCAGACTACAAAGAAGCCAAATTCACCCGTTTAATAGTTGATACGACCTCGTTATCTGATAGCGCCAGGATTGGAGCGACTAGGATCGTTATGCAGCGTTTAAAAGAAGCTCACTATGATGTAATCGATATTAATGAATTATTGCCACCTACCAGAACAATCAATCCTGAAGATGCACAAAAACTATTATCAGAATCCGGTTATGACTATATTCTCAAAATAAACGTTACTGGCAATGACTCCAGTACTTACGTTGCTGGAATTTATTCCTCTACGAACGCTTATGCTACAACCAACGCCTCCGCTACAAGATTTGGAAACATGGCTTCAGGTCAAGCACATACTTACGGACACGCTGATACTTACACCACCCCGATAATATCAAGTCACGGGCAAACATCTCTAGAAGCGGTTATATACGATAGCAAGAACATGAATAAAGCATGGCAGGCTACTATTCTGACAAAAGCGGGCGGTACAGCATTTGTTGGTAACGTCAATGCAATCGCTCATAGCGCGATAGGGAAGATCATAGATCAATTAAAGGAAGATAGTCACTCGTAGCCTATTGCTGACTATGCGCTATTGAAGCAAGTCATTTATTCGAGTCATCGGTTTGCCGTTTGTAATCGTCGTAACTCTTATTCGCTTTATTTAGACATTCCTGGCTCTCTTTAGGGTCGGGGATCTTGAGGCATTCGTTGCGTTGGTATGCCTGCCCGGTCGAATACATTTGTTCCGAGCTGCAACCGGCAAGAGCGAGCATGCTGAGAAAACCCAGCATAAAGAGTTGTTTTTGGCACATAGGGATCACTTGCATTTGAAAATAAGCTGGCGCGAGACGCTACCGTAATTCTGTACCCACTGGACCACGGTATAGCCCGCCGGGCAAGCTTGTTGCGCGGTCCGGTAACAGACGTCGAACTCGTTCGCATAGCCGTTGCATTCCGCCATCATCAGGTTCTGCGCAGGGTCTATCACTTTGGCGGGTTCGGGTGCCTGGCCGTGGGTGAGCTGCGCGCATCCGGCAAAGAATGTCGTGCATAGGAAAACAACGATTTTAATAAATGTGCTCATACTCATACAACCGGCACAATAACACTAGCTGGGCAGGAAGCGGAATACCTTGAAGAAGTTGGTGGCTTCGAATATTTTCATGGCGATCTCGGAGCAGGCGCTGAAAACGATCTCTACATTCACCGCCTCGGCTTTTTCTTTCAGCGTGAGCAGCAGGCCGAGCGCCGAGTAATCGACATATTCCACGCGCGACATATCGAGTTTGATGGTTTTGTTGTGTTTGTTCAGCAATGCCGGTTCGTAGTTCTTTTTGAAATCGCCTTGCGCATGATGGTCGAAACGACCGTTGAACAAGAGGGTGATCTCGGAATCGGTTTGCTCTGTTGAAATATCTATATGTTTAACTGATTGGTTCATTGGATCGTTCACTAATTCGTCTTCAGCGCCTCAGGGGTTTTAAGTTTGACTCTGCTTATTTAGCGGTTGCAAAAGCTATATCTTGAATATATTTACATTGTGAAACATATGGGCGGCATCGCAGAACGCAAGATCGTACAACTTTGTATCAAACGCAACAGTGTTGCATTTGATACAAAGTTGTGATTAAATCCAGTCCCATGATAGACACTATCCCCGACGCTTATGCCGACCTGGCTTACTCCATCCACGCCGTAGGTGCGCGTGCCACGCCTGCGCGCATGCGGGCGCTGGGGGCGTTGCGGCATGCCGACCAGCCGTTGAGCCATGCCGATATCGAAGCCGAGTTGTCTGCCGAGAAGCTGCCGCTGATAGACCGCGTTACGCTGTACCGCGTGCTGGAATGGTTGACCGAAGTAGGGCTGGCGCACAAGGTGGTGGATTTCCACGGCGTGTTCCGTTTTTCTGCCAACACGCCAGATGCCAAACACACCCAACACGCGCATTTCCGTTGTACCGATTGCGGGCGCGTCACCTGTCTGGACGAGCCGGTGCCGGAATTGCCCCATCTGCCGCGCGGCTTCCGTCTGGCACGGGTGGAGCTTGATATACAGGGCGAATGCGCGGACTGCGTAGCGAGCCACTAAATGAATTCTGCACTAACCAATATCCTCTCAGCGAGTATGCTGTGCGCGGCGGTCAGTACTGTCGCTGCCGTGGTGGTCACTTTCCGCATCCAGACCAAATGGCTGACGCGCATGGTGAGTTTTTCCGCAGGTCTGCTGCTGACGGTGGCATTGCTCGATCTGTTGCCGGAGGTGCTGGATACCGGCATGCATTCCAAAACCATGTTCTCTATTCTGCTGGCGGGTTTGCTCGGTTTCTTTTTGGCAGAGAAGCTGATGCTGGCCAGAAGCCCTATAGATGCGAGGCCTATAGATTCGGCAACGGCATTAGTTCCCGGCCATACGCATGACTCTTTCTCGCGGCCGGTACCGCTGATCCTGCTGGGCGGCAGCTTGCATATCTTCACCGACGGCCTGCTGATGGCAGCCGCATTCCTCACTAATCAAGCGCTGGGCTGGAGCATGACCATCGCCATCATCGCCCATGAGATCCCGCGCGAGGCAGGCGACTTTGCGCTGTTGCTGGCAGCAGGCTGGAGCAGGGCGAAGACGCTGATCGCCAATCTGGCGGCACGGCTTTCGTGCAGCGTGGGCGGGGTGGTCGGCTTCTTTATGCTGGGCGGCACGCACAGCTGGATAGGCCCAGTCCTCACCATCGCCGCAGCGAGCTTTCTCTATATCGCCATCGCCGGTTTGTTCCCATGGCTGCGTAACGAAAAAGGCGACGCTGCCTGGCATGGCGGTTTCATGGTGGCAGGCGTATTCCTGGGGTTCTCTCTCCCTGGCTAATGACCGGGCTGGTGATTTGTATCTGTTTGGAACTATCCATGCGCCGCGCGGCCTGAATTATCTTTAACCACGGCCTTATCAAAGGTATCACTCTGGAGTTGAAATTGAATAAAACCCTGCAATCAGCCATCCAATCAACACTGAAATTCGTATTACTCGGCACTACGGTAGCGTTCTCTCAAGCGGTTTTCGCACACGAACCCGGCGCACATGTGCACGGCGTAGCGACCCTGGAAGTGGCCTTAGACGCTCAAACATTGACCATAGACCTTTCTACTCCGCTGGATAACCTGATCGGTTTCGAACACCTGCCGCAAAACGACAGACAAAAAATGCTGGTCAAAGCCATGTCTGACCGCCTGCACAGGGGCGACAGGTTGTTCATTCCTACAGCAGCAGCAAGCTGCACTTTGCAAAACACAGTATTGAATTCCCTGGTGCTGGATAACCCCAAAAATGCTAAACCGCAAGCTGCTGCCGACGGCGAAGAAGCCGGGCATGCCGATCTGGACGGCGAATTCGTATTCACCTGCACCCGTCCCGAGAATCTGCACGACATCGAAGTACGCTTGTTCAGCCCGTTCCCCAATCTGCATATCCTGAATGTCGCGGTAGCCACTGCCAAAGGCCAGACCGCAGCCAAGCTGACTGCCGACAATAGAAAAGTGATCTGGTAAGCGATGAGCGACACCATCATCCAGCTTAAGGATCTGGTATTCCGCTACGCCGGAGCCGCAGCGCCCTGTCTCGATATCGCAGAGTTTGGTGCAGCAGCGGGCGACCGCGTATTCCTGTACGGCCCCAGCGGTAGCGGCAAGAGCACTTTGCTGGGCATCCTGGGCGGCGTGCTGGTGCCGGAGCAGGGTAGTGTAGTGATACTAGGGCAGGATGTGGTGGGCATGGGTTCTGCCGCGCGGGACCGCTTTCGCGCAGACCATATCGGTTTCCTGTTCCAGCAATTCAACCTGATCCCTTACCTTTCGGTATTCGATAACGTTTTACTGCCTTGCCGTTTTTCCAAACGGCGTTTGCAACAGGCATTGGCAGGCGGCGCTACGCTGCATGCCGAGGCTGAACGTCTACTGTCGCATCTCGATCTCGGCCCATCGTTATGGAACCGGCCGGTGACGCAGCTCAGCGTAGGCCAGCAACAACGTGTGGCAGCAGCGCGGGC
>DATBPY010000089.1:0-17424 GCA_036561085.1 Methylophilaceae bacterium
CACCATGATCGACTTGATCGGTGTCTCTAATTTGATTTCGCCTAGCAGCGCACGCCCCAGTTGCAGGATATTCACCACCGGCGTGCCTTCCGGGATCAGGTCAGGACGACAGATGACATCGAAACGGTAAGGGTGCTCCCAAACCGGGAACTGCAACACGCCGCCGCCCACATGGCGCCAGGCGCCTATCAAGGCAGGCAGGCAAGTGACCGCCCGTATCGCCTGACTGCCGCCGTAGCTACGTTCCAGCGCTACACCCATACGGATCGCGGCAGGCGGCGTAGTGGCATATTCTCTGGATAGTTTGCGGATATCTGCCGCTGGAATGCCGGTGATCTCTTCAGCCCATTCCGGTGTGCAAGACTTGGCTCTTTCTGCCAGTTCCTTGTAGCCTACGGTATAGCTGTCCACGTAGTCCTGGTCTATCAGCCCTTCGCCGATGATGACATTCATCATCGCCATGGCCAACGCGCCGTCGGTGCCGGGTTTGGGAGCGAGATGCCAGTCTGCTTCCTTGGCCGTCTTGGATGCATATGAATCGATCACGACGATCTTGGCACCTTTTTTCTGCGCATCTTTGACGATATGCCAATGGTGCAGATTGGTGCTGACGGAATTACAGGCCCAGATGATGATGTATTTGGAATGAACGAAGCTTTCCGGATCTACCCCGGCAGTGGGGCCGACGGTCAGCAGCCATGCAGTACAGGAGCCTTCGCCGCAGAAAGTACGTTCGCACACGGTTGCGCCCAGGCGGTTGAAGAAAGCGTCGCCGCCGTTCAGCCCATGCACTAGCCCCTGGTTTCCCAGATAACTGGCTGGCAGAATTGCACGCGGTCCGCTTTCCTCGATGATGGCTTGCCAACGGCTGACGATCTCGTCCAGCGCTTCATCCCAGGATATCCTCTTGAATTGTTTGCTGCCTTTGGGCCCGGTACGCTTCATCGGATACAACAGGCGGTCGGGATGGTAGTGGCGTTTTTCGTAGTCTTTCAGTTTCACGCACAGGCCGCCACGCGTCATCGGGTGGTCTTTGTTGCCGGTCACTGAAATAAGCTTTTTATCTTTTACCGTGAACACCATGCTGCAGGTGTCCGGGCAATCGTGCGGGCAACCGCCGTGGAAAGTTTTGGTGTCGTCTACTGGTGCATTCATCGTCAATCTCCTTCAGTACAGTGCCTAAAGCGATGTGGTTTTTTGATGTTGTAAAACCATGCTAAACAGGTCTGTACAAATGTCAAGTCTGCTTATTTGGCAGGCCTCCCGGGCAAGGAAACCTGAAATCGGCCTGCTGCAACGAAGGCTGGATATCAGTCTCTATAGTGAACCGTTATTCCTGTATACGCATTGCGCTATTCTTTAAACCGCGCACGTCTGGCAGCGAAAAACTCGGAAAGGATACGGCCGCATTCCACTGCCAGTATTCCGCCCTCCACTTCGCAATGATGATTCAGTTTCGGCTCCGCCATCAGGTTGACCACACTGCCGCAAGCGCCGGTTTTGGGGTCGGTTGCGCCGAATACCAGGCGCGAGATGCGTGCATGCTGGATCGCGCCGCTGCACATGGCGCAGGGCTCCAGCGTCACATATAGAGTGCAACCTATTAAACGATAATTGCCCAAGGTTTGCGCAGCGGCGCGTAGCGCCTGCATCTCGGCATGAGCGCTGGGGTCGTGGCTGGAAATGGGTGCGTTGTAGCCGCGCCCGACGATCTCGCCGTCTTTGACGACGACCGCACCCACCGGCACCTCGCCTGCTTGTGCGGCATCCTGGGCGAGTGCCAGGGCCAGCTTCATGTAGTCGTCGTCTGTCATGGGTTCTTTTGTAATGCAGGCATGAGCCTGCTGCAAGGGCATTATGCCGCGATATGCTAAAATCCTATTATATCTTTAGCGGACTCAACCCATGTCTGGCAACACTCTCGGCCTGCTGTTCACAGTCACTTCTTTCGGCGAATCCCACGGCCCGGCGATAGGCTGCGTGGTGGATGGATGTCCGCCGGGAATGGCATTGACTGAGGCGGATATTCAGGCCGATCTGGACAGACGCAAACCCGGTACTTCGCGCCATGTCACCCAGCGCCGCGAACCGGATACGGTGGAGATACTGTCCGGCGTGTTCGAAGGCAAGACCACGGGCACCCCCATCGCGCTGCTGATTCGCAACGAAGATCAAAAAAGCAAAGACTACGGCAACCTGGTGGATACCTTCCGTCCCGGTCATGCCGATTATGTGTACACCCAAAAATACGGCTTCCGCGATTATCGCGGCGGCGGACGTTCCTCGGCACGCGAAACTGCAGTACGCGTGGCAGCTGCGGCGATCGCGCGTAAATGGCTGCATGAGAAATTCGGCGTGGTGGTACGCGGTTACATGAGCCAGCTGGGCGAAGTGCCGATACCGTTCCAGACCTGGGATTCGGTAAATACCAACCCGTTCTTCAGCGCTGCGCCCGACATGGTGCCGCAGTTGGAAGAGTATATGGATAAACTGCGCAAATCCGGTGATTCGGTAGGCGCCAAGATCACGGTGGTGGCGGAGAATGTGCCGGTAGGCTGGGGCGAACCGGTGTACGACAGACTGGATGCCGAACTGGCCTATGCGCTGATGAGCATCAATGCAGTAAAGGGGGTAGAGATTGGTTCCGGCTTTGCCTCAGTGGCGCAAAAAGGTACCGAGCACGGCGATGAAATGACCCCCGAAGGTTTCCTGAGCAATAACGCAGGCGGCGTATTGGGCGGCATTTCCACAGGGCAGGATATCGTGGCCAGCATCGCGGTCAAACCTACCTCCAGCATACGTCTTGATCGTCATACGGTCGATAGCAAAGGCGACGCGGTGATAGTGAATACTCACGGTCGCCACGATCCTTGCGTGGGCATACGTGCCACGCCCATCGCCGAAGCGATGCTGGCGCTCGTGTTGATGGATCATGCACTGCGCCATCGTGCACAATGCGGCGATGTGGTGAGCAGCATGCCCAAGATTCCAGGTTCTATAAAAAAGGCTGTAAAAAAAGGAGATAAAAAATGAGATATCCCTTTAAGGAAAATATGATGGATCCGGATCAGCACGAGCTGATCCACGACTTTCCAGAGTACCGCGAAAAGATCCTCGCGTTAAAGAGCGATAACGCGCATTTCGCCAAGTTGTTCGATGAATACCAGGACGCCACGCATGAAGTGGAACGCCTGGAGATCGAAGGTATCCCGATGGGGGATGTGTCCTTTGAAGAATTGAAAAAGACACGCATCAAGCTCAAAGATGAGCTTTACGCGATGTTGATCGCATAGATCAAAAGAACAAGCCGGTCGCAAGCCGGCTTTTTTGTCATTACATCTGCCCTTACGCTATGCGCGCTTTAACTTATTGGCGGCTTTCTGCCGCTTACTTCTTCTACTGTACCTTCGTTGGCGCATTCGCCCCTTATTTTGGCTTATACCTGAAGTCGCTGGCATTCACGGCATTCCAGATCGGCGTGTTGATGAGCCTGTATCAGATCGCCCGCATCTTCATGCCCAATGCCTGGGGTTGGCTGGCAGACCGCACCGGAAAAGGCGTGCGCATCGTGCAACTGACGACATTGGCTACCTTGGTGCTTTACTTGGGCGTATTCATCGGTAATAGCTTCAACTGGTTGTTCGCTGTCATCGGGCTGATGTGTATTTTCTGGAGTGCGCCCATGCCATTGCTGGAGTCCGTCACCCTGGGGCATCTGGGCGAGGCATCCTCGAATTACGGGCGTATCCGATTATGGGGTTCCGTCGGTTTCATCGTGACTGTGATCGGTCTGGGCTATTGGCTGGATCACACGCCTATTCATGGCTTGCTGTGGGTCATCTTCGGTTTGATCGCAGCCACGCTGTTGGTCACGCTGTGGCTTCCTGCAGTCAGCATTCCGCATCACGAGAGCGCGGAGGTCAGCGTATGGCAGATATTGCGCAGGCCGGAAGTCGCGGCATTCCTGGCGGCCTGTTTTTTTATAGCTGCCGCTCATGGCGTATACAACACTTTCTATTCTATCTATCTGGTCGATCACGGCTATAGCAAGACGGTGGTGGGTCTGCTGTGGGCAACGGGAGTGATAGGCGAGGTATTGATGTTCCTGGCGATGTCGAAACTGACACACAGGTTCGGCTTGAGGCGCATCCTGCTGGCGAGTTTTGCGTTGGCAGTAGTGCGGTTTCTGCTGATAGGCTGGGGTGTGAATAGTCTCGTCTTATTATTTATCGCACAACCTATGCATGCCGCTACATTCGGTTCGTTCCATGCCTCTGCAGTGGCTGTGACGCAGCGTTATTTCCGCGGTCGTCATCATTCCAAAGGACAGGCCATCTACACCAGCGTCTCTTATGGTTTGGGCGGTACGGCGGGAGGGTTGTTAAGCGGCTGGATGTGGGATGGCGCTGGGCCAGCAGCAGTGTTCAGCCTATGTTCTGCCGGAGCCTTTGTCGCCTTTATGCTGATGTGGAAATGGGTGAAACTACAACCGGAGCATGCGTAAAAAGGCGCAGAGAACCGCGCCTTTTGATTCGACCAATGAATGTCGATTTAGTTGATGCTTGCCACATCCATCATGCGTTTCTTGTTTTGCACAGCCGATGGTGCAACGCCGATCACGCGGTTGATCTCCATTCCTTTTTTATCGAAATAGATCAGCGCGGGTAACTCAGCAGTGTGCAGGCCGAGCGATTTCAGGGTATTTGCGCGGTCTTCCGGCTTCAGCACCATCAGCAGCGGTGCATAGTCGGTAGTTTTTTGAACTTGGCCGCATAACAACCATGCGGTACTTGCGGCAATGTCACCACGGTCGGTCACGGCTACGATCACACCGCTCTTGCTTTGCTGTGCCTTGCTGACGATATTGTTGTGCAGGGTATCCAGGTCTCCGGCGAACGTGCTGGCCGAGAACAATAAACATACCGCTATAGCAATAAACGCATACGACATGGAAAGTGCGATAGTAGAACGACTCATTTTATTACTCCTTCTAAAGTTAAAGACATATTACGAAATCTGGCGAGTTGCGATGTGAGTTGGTAGTACTTAAGCATCAGATGTGCCAAGCATAAAGAAGGGATGTGATAACGGCGTGAAAATAATGTTAACTATTTGTTAAATAGAGAATTTAAATTATGTATTTTATTGCCGATAACATGCGTCACTGTGGTGTTTAGAGGGGCGTGCGCCCCGAAGTGGTGCTATATCGTAAAATATCTATTACGATTTTGTGGTTCGAGGGAGTATAGCAAAAACGGAAGAGAGCGACTGGATGTTTCGCCTGCTGCAGGCTTGACTTAACCTGGCGATACCAAGTTAAGCCTGTACGGCATATAGATTGCTAGTTTTGCCGTTTGTCATGCTCGATCAGAGCGTAGGCGGAGTGATTGTGTATAGACTCGAAATTCTCAGACTCCACCACATAGGCATCGATACGGGTTTCTTCATTCAATTTTGCTGCGATGTCGCGCACCATGTCTTCGACGAACTTGGGGTTGTCGTAGGCATGTTCGGTGACATATTTCTCGTCCGGACGTTTCAGCAAACCGTATAACTGACATGAAGCTTGTTCTTCCACCAGCTTGATCAGGTCTTCGATCCAGATGAAGTCGTTGATCTGCGCCGTAACAGTGACATGCGAGCGCTGATTGTGCGCGCCGTAATCCGAGATCTGTTTGGAGCATGGGCACAGGCTGGTGACAGGTACCACCACTTTGATGGTGACATGGTATGCACCATCCTTGATCTCGCCGATAAACGTCACTTCATAATCCAGCAGGCTTTGCACGCCGGAAACCGGTGCGGATTTGTTGACGAAGTAGGGGAAGGTCATTTCGATATAACCGGAATTCGCTTCCAGGCGCTTCACCATTTCCCGCAGGATCGTTTCGAAATTCTCGATGGAGATCTCGCGCTCGTTCATATTCAGTATCTCGACAAAACGAGACATGTGCGTGCCTTTGAAGTTATGCGGCAGATGCACATACATATTGAACATGGCGATAGTGTGCTGCACGCCGCTGGACTTGTCCTTGACCATGATGGGATGACGGATGGACTTGATGCCCACCTTGTCTATCGCAAGGTGGCGCACGTCTGGCGTGTTTTGCACATCTTCGATAGGTGCTGGAGTCGCAGGATGGTTCATGGTCAGGGTCTTTATATTAGGTTTCGTTTACGAATAATACTTGAGTATATCACTTGGGTATTATTTTTTCAATGCTTGGGATTTGGCAACTGTCTGCTTAATGGATTTGATCATGCCTGATGCATCCAATCCACATGCCGCCAGCATCGCTTCTGCATTGCCGTGTTCGATGAATGTGTCCGGCAAGCCCAGCCTCAAGCAAGGGGTATGACTATTGTTTTCCTGCAGAGTTTCCATGACGGCACTACCGGCGCCCCCTTGCAGTGCGTTCTCTTCCACCGTGACCAGCAGCTTATGGTTGGCGGCGAGCTGGCATACCAACTCGACATCCAGCGGTTTCACAAAGCGCATATTGACCACGGTCGCATCCAGGGTTTCTCCTGCTTTCATGGCTTCGCTCAGCATGCTGCCGAAAGCCAGAATGGCGATACCTTTGCCTTGCCGCCTGATTTCACTTTTGCCGATAGGTAAGGTAGTCAGCTCGGTATCCACGCTCACGCCAGGTCCGCTGCCGCGCGGGTAGCGTACCGCTGCCGGACCGTCATACTCGAATCCGGTGGTGAGCATTTGCCTGCACTCGTTCTCATCGCTGGGCGCCATCACCAGCATATTCGGGATACAGCGTAGATAACTAAGATCGAAACTGCCCGCATGGGTGGGGCCGTCCGCGCCTACCAGACCTGCACGGTCGATCGCCAGCAGTACCGGCAGCTTTTGCAAGGCGATGTCATGGATCAACTGGTCGTAAGCACGCTGCAAGAACGTCGAATAGATCGCTACCACCGGCTTCATGCCGTCGCATGCCAAACCGCCGGCAAAGGTAAGCGCGTGTTGTTCGGCAATCCCTACATCGAAATAGCGGTCGGGAAATCTTTCCTGGAACCTGTTCAGCCCGGAACCATCGCACATGGCGGGCGTGATGCCGACCAAGCGGTAATCGGCTTCGGCCATATCTACCAGCCAATCGCCGAATACCTGGGTATAGGTGGGTTTGCCTGTGGTTGCAGTAGTCGCTCCCGAGCCGGTCCCGTTCTCCGGGTCGAATTTCCCCACGCCGTGATATTTGCCGGGGTCGTCTTCGGCAGGGGCGTAGCCTTTGCCTTTTTGCGTGACGATATGCAGGAACTGAGGACCCTTTAGTTCTTTGATATTGGTGAGCGTGGTGATCAACACTTCCATGTCGTGCCCGTCTATGGGGCCGATATAGTTGAAGCCGAACTCTTCAAATAAAGTGCTGGGCGTCATCATGCCTTTCATGTGCTCTTCTGCACGTTTGGCAAGTTCCAATATCGGCGGCGCTACGCCCAAAACCTTTTCCGTGCCTTGGCGCATGACGTTGTAAAAACGACCTGATAATAGTTTGGCAAGGTAGTTGTTAAGCGCGCCCACATTGGGCGAGATCGACATGTCGTTGTCGTTGAGGACGACCAGCAGATTGGCATTCATCGCCCCCGCATTGTTGAGCGCTTCGAACGCCATGCCGGCAGTCATCGCCCCGTCGCCGATGATGGCGACCGCGCGTCGTTCCGAGCGCATCTGTTGCGCAGCGACCGCCATGCCGAGCGCGGCTGAGATCGAGGTGCTGGAATGACCCGCACCGAAAGCGTCGTATTCGCTTTCCGCACGCCGTGGGAACCCCGCAATGCCGCCGGGCTGGCGCAACCCGGCCATGGCTTCGCGCCGTCCGGTCAGTATCTTGTGCGGATAGGTCTGATGACCCACATCCCATACCAGGCGGTCGTCGGGCGTGTTGAATACATAATGCAAAGCGATGCTGAGTTCGACCACACCCAGGTTAGAAGCCAGATGACCGCCGGTCTTGGAGACGCTATCGATCAGCAGTTGGCGCATCTCGTCGGCCAATTGAGGTAATTCTTTACGGCTGAGCGCGCGTAATTGACTTGGGTCGTTGATCTGTTCGAGTAAGGTGGTCATTAGTAGGAACGTTGCATGATGTAATCGGCAATTTGAATCAGGCGCAGGCTGTTATTTAACCCGGCCTTGTCCAGTCCGGCAAGAGGTGCGATCGCCTTTGCATGTAATTCAGCTGCCAGTTCGCGCGCGCGGGTGACACCCAGGATAGTGACATAGGTCGGCTTGTCGGCATCTTTATCCTTGCCTGAAGTCTTGCCCAGAGTCGCTGTGTCCGCTTCGCTATCCAGGATATCGTCTATCACCTGGAATGCCAGGCCTATGTGCTTGGCATAATGATCTAGCGCAGACAAGGCTGCGGCATCACGCCTATTAGAACACCAGGCTCCCAGTAGTATAGCTGCGCGTATCAGCGCACCGGTTTTATGCAAATGCATGAATTCCAGTTGTTCCTGCGTCAACGCCAAACCCACGCTGGCCAGGTCTATCGCTTGTCCACCAGCCATACCGCGCGAACCTGAGGCTTGTGCCAGTAGATGAACCATTTGTAACTGCTGTTGCGGGTCGTCGTGTAAACCGGGCGTACTTAATAAGCCGAATGCTAGGCTTTGCAGCGCGTCGCCTACCAGTAGCGCGGTCGCTTCATCGAATTCCTTATGACATGAAGGTTTGCCACGCCGCAGATCGTCGTCATCCATGCATGGCATGTCGTCATGCACCAGCGAATAGGCATGGATCAGTTCCACGGCACCGGCAACGCCAATGATTTTTGCAGTCTCAGCTCCGCATAATTCGCCCGCGGCATGAACGAGCAAAGCACGCACTCGCTTTCCGCCGCCCAGTACCGAATAACGCATGGCTTGATGCAGGCGTTCGGGCGCGATCTGTGACGCGGGCAATACGTGCGCCAAGGCTTCTTCCGTCGCCGACTGTACCTGTTGCGCCCATTGCCCGAAGTTAAGCACCGCTTCAGTCATCGGCGAAATTCTGCAAGGTGTTTTGTTCGTTCAGGACACGCACTTTTTGTTCGGCCTCCTGTAATGCCTGCTGGCAGAAGCGCAGCAATTCCGCACCGCGTTTGTAGGCATCCAGCGACTGCTCCAGAGGCAGTTGATTGTTTTCCATCTGGTCGACGATGGCTTCCAGATCGGCGAGTGCGGCTTCAAAATTCTTGGGAAGGTTTGCTTTAGTCACGGCGGAGGTTTTCTATAGAGGCGGTAGGTTCAGGCGGTTATGCCAAAGGCATCCATTATAAAGCGTCGGATGTCGGCGATCTCATCGCTGCAAACTGAATGTCCCATTGCGTATTCATGCCACTGCACATTATAGCCCGTCTTTTGCAAGGCTAATCTGGATGCGTTACCGGTATCCAACGGAATCACCTCGTCAAAACTGCCATGCGCCATGAAGAAAGGAATATCCATATTGACCGGTGTTTTCTCTTTATCCAGCGTGGCGGAGATCGGCAGATAAGTGGAAAGTGCCATCACACCGGCCAGCCTTTGGGGATAGCGCAATGCTGTCTGCAATACGATAGCACCGCCCTGGGAAAAACCCGCCAGCAAGATGTGTGCGGCGGGAATACCCATAGAGATCTGTTGCGCTATCAACGCATCGATCTCGGCCTGCGAACGTCGTATCCCGGTCTCGTCTTGCGGGCCGTCGCGGGTGAGCGAATAAATATCGTACCAGGCGCGCATGACATAGCCGCCATTGAGCGTCACCGGGATTTCCGGCGCGTGCGGGAAAATGAAACGGACCGGAACGGTCAGCGCCAATTCGCCGGCAATGGAGGCAAAATCGTGACCGTCTGCGCCTAGTCCATGTAACCAGATAATGCTGTATTGCGGAAGGGTCTTTGGATCATTCCCAGTTTGGTATTCAATATGTTCTAACATGATTGAATTTTCGCATGTTTTTGCTACGTAAAATACCGCCGGTAGCTGTTAAATGCCACGATTTTGGGCTATGCTAGTTTAAAAGCGTTATTACTCGGGGTTATAAACGATGCGATTCAAATTCAAAATTCCTCATTCTATAAAACAGCACGGCATGCGCGTGAGCCTGGGCTTGGTCATCGTGCTGATTTTCCTGCTGCATGATATGGGCATCATGCATATGAATTTTATCGACAGAATGGAGAATTTTGCCTACGACGCACGGCTTAACCTGACCATGCCCAGAGGCGTGGATCACCGCATCGTAGTGGTGGATATAGACGAAAAAAGTTTGGCGGAACAGGGGCGCTGGCCATGGAGCCGTAACAAGCTGGCGCACCTGATGGACAACCTGTTCGACTATTACAAAGTCAGCGTACTCGGTTTCGACGTGGTATTTGCCGAAAAAGACGATAGTTCAGGTTATAAGACGCTGGAAAAGATAGGACAGGAGCAGTTGCGCGGCGATGCCAGTTTCAATCAGGCATTAGAAAAAATAAAGCCCAGCCTGGATTACGATCAGATGTTCGCCAACAGCCTCAAAGGTCGCAAGATCGTGATGGGCTACTATTTCCAATTGGGTACGGGTAAACCGGGGGGTAGCGGCATGCTACCCAAACCGGTATTCCCGTTCGGAAGTTTCGATCCCGATCACATTTTTGTCACGGGTCATTCCTACGGCGCCAATCTGCCGATATTGCAACAGAATGCTTTCTCGGCCGGGCATTTCAACCCTGCCGTTGACGCAGACGGTATCTCGCGTCGCATTGCCATGGTGGAAAAGTTCGAAGGTGACGGCGCCTTGTACGAATCCTTATCGCTGGGGGTGGCACGTGCTTATCTCGGAGCGGATAAAGTAGAGGCCGATTTTGTTTCAAGCGGTAGCGATTACGCCAGTTTGGAAGGGCTCAAGGTCGGTAACAAATATATTCCGGTGGATGATTACGGTCGGGCATTGATCCCTTTCCGCGGCACGCAAAAAAGCTTCCCTTATGTCTCTGCCAGCGACGTACTTAACAAGAAAGTGGATCCCAAGATACTGAATGGCGCCATCATCCTGGTAGGTACTACTGCGCCGGGGTTACTCGATTTACGGGCATCTCCGGTGGAAAGCGTTTATCCGGGAGTGGAGATGCATGCCAATATGGTGGCGGGCATTCTCGACCAGAACATCAAGAAAAGCCCTGCTTATCTGGATACGGCAGAATTCCTGTTGTTGTTCGTATTGGGCGTGGCGCTGGCGATCTATTTGGCTATCCTCAGCCCGCTATGGGGGACGCTCTGGGCGACCGTGGCGATGGGCGGCACTTTGGGCATGAATCTTTGGTTATGGAACAACGCGGGGTTGGCGATGGCCATCGTCACGCTATGGCTGATGATGACTTCGCTTTACCTGTTCAATATGTCTTACGGCTTCTTTGTGGAATCGCGCGCCAAGCGCCAGATGACCGGGTTGTTCGGGCAATATGTGCCGCCGGAACTGGTGGATGAAATGGCCAAGGACCCCACTGCCATCTCCATGGAAGGCGATAGCCGTGAGATGACGGTGCTGTTCTCCGACGTGCGCGGCTTCACCACCATTTCGGAAGGATTGGATCCGAAAGAACTGACGCAATTGATGAATGAATATCTATCGCCGATGACCTACGTGATCCAGAAACATCGGGGCACCATAGATAAATACATGGGTGACGCCATCATGGCATTCTGGGGCGCACCACTGCATGACCCCGATAACGCCAAGCATGCATTGGAAGCGGCTATCGGCATGATAGAGGAACTGAAAGTGGTGCAAACCGCGTTCGAGGCCAAAGGCTGGCCGCCTATCAAGATCGGCGTGGGCCTGAATACCGGCATGATGACGGTGGGTAACATGGGATCGACCTTCCGCATGGCCTATACCGTCATGGGCGACGCAGTGAACCTGGGTTCGCGACTGGAAAGTATCACCAAGCAATACGGCGTATACATCATCGTCAGCGAATTCACCAAGGCCAAGGTGCCGGATTTTGTGTATCGCGAACTGGATAAGATCGTGGTCAAAGGCAAAGAGGAACCGGTATCCATCTTTGAACCCATAGGGCCGGTAGGTAGCGTGGATCAAGCTACGCTGGATGAACTTGAGCGTTATAACCAGGCGGTTGCTTTGTATGCGGCGCAAAAATGGGATGAGGCGGAAGCGGCGTTCAAAGCACTACATGAGGCCGACCCGGGCCGGTATTTATACGACCATGTGTATCTGGAGCGCATCGCGCATTTCCGTGTGGAATCGCCGGGCAAAGATTGGGATGGTGTATATGTCTGGCAGACTAAGTAAGGCAACGCTTACAAATGCAGATCAAAGTCTTAGGATGTAGCGGCGGGATAGGTGGCGATCTACGTACCACCTCGTTCCTGGTGGACCACGACATCCTGATCGATGCCGGTACCGGCGTGGGCGATCTGGAGGTGGTGGAGCTTGCCGCCATCGATCATATCTTCGTTACCCACTCGCATCTGGATCATATACAGTCCATCCCCTTGTTGGCCGATACCGTGCTGGGCCTGCGTGAAAAGCCGGTGACCATACATGCCACCAGCGAAACCACGCAGATACTCAAGGATCACATATTCAACTGGAAGGTATGGCCGGATTTCACAGTCATTCCCAGCGGCAACAATCCGTTGCTGGTGTATCACGAGGTCGAGGTCGGTGTTCCTGTGGAACTGAGCAATGGACGCCGCATTACGCCTTTGCCGGCAAACCATGTAGTACCTGCAGTGGGCTATCATCTGGACAGTGGCAGGAATAGTCTGGTATTCACCGGCGATACCACCACCTGTGACGAATTGTGGGATGAGGTCAACAAGATCGAGAACCTGCGCCACATCATCATCGAGACTGCGTTCAGCAATGCAGACTTGGAATTGGCAAGATTATCCAAGCATCTATGCCCTTCATTATTGCTGGCCGAGTTGAATAAGCTCAAAAATCCGGCACAGATACATATTACCCATTTGAAGCCTGGCGAGACCGCCCGGATCATGCGCGAGATCAAGCGCGATGTTGCGAAGCATCAACCCAGTGCATTGCGTAATAAACAGGTGTTTAACCTTTAACGCAGGCTTATAAAATAAAGCACTCCTGACATGGCCGTTGAACCCTCCCTGCTTGCTCGTTTCGAACCATTACGCTTGATGGCGATGGAGCATTTGGTCGAAGTTTCCGCCATGAGTCTGGTTGAAGCCGTGGCGATCGGTACGGATGTGCTGCACATCGGGCGTAACGGTGCAAAGTGCGTCTATCTGCTCAAAGGCGATATCCGTCTGGCCTATCAAGACGGCAGCGAAGAGTTGCTGTCTGCCGGAACCTCCCCGGCGAGCCATGCCATAGGCAGCGACCGTAAGCCGCTGATCTTCGCCACCGCGATCAGCGATGTGGAAGTGGTGTCAGTGGATAGTGACATGATCGACATGGTGATGACCTGGGAACAGGTGGCGAATTACACCCTGCCTGAATTATCCGAAGAGGAATTGTGGCCGACCAGGAATAAACCGCGGCCTATCAACCACGGGGTGTCTCTCGGCGCGATCGGCCTGTTCGGGGTGAATAAATTGCAAGGCGGTGCATTCAGCAGGTTGCCGTCGGCCAACATCGACGAGTTATATAAGCGCATGGTCAGCGTGCAGGCCAAAGCGGGCGACGTCATCATCCGCCAGGGCGAAGAAGCTGATTATTACTATCTACTCGAATCCGGATCGGCTGTGGTGTCGCGCCTAGCTAATGCCGATGAGGCTCCGGCGATTCTGGCTACATTGAACGAAGGAGATGCATTCGGTGAAGAGGCGAATGTGTCGGACAGTAAGCGCAACGCTACGGTGACTATGAGAACCGATGGCGTGCTATTAAAGCTCAGGAAAAAAGACTTCGTGGAGTTATTAAAAGAGCCGCTGCTGAATACCATAGAGTATGAAGAGGCAGAACAAAAAGTGCAGCAGGGAGCGATATGGCTGGATGTCAGGCATCCCTCCGAGTTCGAATTCGACCACTTGCAAACAGCGGTCAACCTGCCTTTGCATGACTTGCGTCATGGTTTGAATTCGCTGGACAGAAAGACACCTTATATTACGTACTGCCTCACCGGCAGACGCAGTTCTGCCGCTGCTTTCATCTTGTCGCAGCACGGGTTCGAGGTATATACCCTGAAGGACGGCATAGGAGGTCGCAAAGCGACCTGAGGTTAATAAAAACAAAAAAGCGGCAAATAGCCGCTTTTTTTATTGCCTGTTAAGACATGCCTTACTTCTTTTCTGCAGCGGCTTTCAGTCCAGCCAGACCTGTAGTCACCAAATCACCGACAGCTTTATCGGCAGTTTCATCATCCTGGCCTGCAGGGATCGGCGGATTCAACATATATTTACGATAGAAGTGACCGATCCATGACACTGTAGTCTGTCCAGCGGCTGGACCGGCGGTAACCGTTATAGTGCCGACATAATCGGATGCAGCAATGACGCTGTTGTCCTCAGCCTCATATTTGAGCTTCATTTCTTTATCATCGGCCGATCTCAGTTTCTCATAATTGGTACCGCCGCTTTTCAGGGTGATGGTGCGATAGACGCCGTCATCCTTGGTTTCCAGCTTACTGGTGCTGGCAATGGCCGGATCCCATGTCTGCCAATTGCCGAAATCTTTGAGGAGTGCCCATACTTTAGCTGGCGCGGCATTGATGGTGATCGTCTGCTCCACTTTTTGCGGAGTAGGGCCGTGTGCAAAAGCCAGAAGTGGTACGAACAGGGCGGTGATGGCGAGTAGTTTTCTCATGCTTAAAATTCTCCAGAAGTAAAAAAATCAAAAATTAAAAAATCACAGCTTAAAAAGGTCGTGCAAGAAATCAATGCGGCGTAGCGGCGATAAACTGCCCGAAAGCCCGGCTCGCAGAACCGGTGGCGATCTTGGTGAGCAGTTTATCGTTGCTGGCGTCTATCACTGAAACGTTGTTGTCGCCCCAACTGACGACATAGATCTGATGGGTGGCGGCTGCGTAAGCGATACCGTCCGGCACACTGCCTACCTCGATAGTGTCGGTGACACGGTGAGATACCGCATTGATGACGGAGACCGTGTCGCCTTCGTTATTGGTGACATAGATGCTATCCGCGTTTGCCGCTGCACAATAGGGATGCGCGCCGACTTTAACGGTATCGCTGACAGCCGTGAACGGCGCAGCGATGATGGAGAGCGTCTCGGAATGCACGTTGACTACGTATAGTTGCTTGCCGTCGGGACTTTGTGCCAGCCCGAATGGGTGCTCTCCCACGGCGATGCGGTGAGCGATCTCGCCTTTATTCAGGTCTAGGACAGCGACATCGTTACTATCGCGGTTGGCGACGAACAGATATCCACCATCCGGGCTTGTCAGCATGCCGGATGGGGATTTCCCCACTTTAAATTCGCGCAGTATCTTGTAAGTGCCGGTATCCAATTCCACGATCTTGTCGTCGAACCAATATGCGACATAGAGCTTGCTGTCGTCATGGCTGAGTGCTTCCCCAAACGGGGCGCCCGGCAGCGGTATCTCTTTGATCACCTGCCGGGTTTGAGTATCGATCACCGAAATGGACTGGCCATCCACGTTGCTGATATAAGCGCGATGCAGGCGCTCTGAAAGTGCGACGCCGGCAGGTGCCTTGCCTACAGCAATGGTCGCTACCACCTGATGCTGCGCAATGTCTATTACCGACACATTGTTGCTACCCTGATTGGTGATGTATGCGTCAGGCGCTGCAAGTGCAGTTTGCGCAAACAATATCAACACTAACAGGAGGAATTTGAGGCGGGTCACAAAAGAAAGCTCAAGGTTGGATACGGAGTCGGTTGTTAGATTAAGTAAGATGAGAACGGGCAGCCCATGCCTTAGGTTGACGGCGCAGTATAAGAGTCCGATGCCTAGCTTGCAAGCGTATTACTTGGTTGCTTTCATTCGTGAGCAAAATGTGAAAAAATCACAGTAACTTTAAGGATTTTTATCATGATAGATCGGGATGGGTATCGCCCGAATGTGGGGATCATACTCAGCAATTCTCACAGTCAGGTGTTTTGGGGTAAACGCATACGAGAGGATTCCTGGCAGTTCCCGCAAGGCGGCATCAAACAAGGCGAAAGCCCGGAGCAGGCCATGTATCGTGAACTGCAGGAGGAGATCGGGCTCAAGCCCGAGCACGTGCGTATTCTGGGCCGCACCAGGGACTGGCTACGTTACGATGTGCCGGCGCATTGGGTCAAGCGCGAATGGCGCGGGTCTTATCGTGGGCAGAAACAGATATGGTATCTGTTGAAGCTGACCGGTAAAGACAGCGATGTCTCGCTACGTGCCAGCGGGCATCCTGAATTTGATGCCTGGCGTTGGCATGAGTACTGGGTTCCTCTGGATTCGGTGATCGAATTCAAACGCGAGGTCTACACCCTGGCGTTGAATGAGCTGGTGGTGTACCTGAAACCCGGGCGGCGCGGTGCCAAAAAAGTAGCGGTCGTCGAGGGTTGAGATCCTCGACGGTCTTAAGTCACAGTCCCAACCTTAACCAGAAGAACGCAACGTTGCCGTTGCCGTTGCCGCCGGGGATATAGGTCGCGTTGACGGAGGCTTTATCGTAGCCGACAGAAGCCAGCGGTAATATTCCCGGTATCAGTCCGTAATGACCGTCATCTTCGCGCGCCGTCACAAATACCGTGTAGCCGAGCCCGCTGTGCAATTTATCGTGGTCTCCCCACATCCACTCGTGTCCGTACCCGGTGATGGGTTCTATATTGGTGTGCGAATCAAGAAAAGCCATGCCGTATAAACCGTCCCAGTTGCCGGAATCGTTGTAGCGGCTGCGCCCGTAACCTATGCCCCACGTGTCTTCGCGAAACGAGTCTATCTTTGAGCTCGGATAGGCAAAACGCATGTGGTAAGCATAGAACGGCAGATACAGGTCGTCCTCGCCCTGGTTCCAGGTGTCCGACAAGGTCTTGCAGGCTTGATCCAGCATGGATGGACTATCGTTGCAGGCATATGCCGCAGGACTGGTGCAAAGAACGAGCGTGAGCGCTAGCGTAGTAGGCCGGATAGAAGATCCGAATGAGTTCACGGCTTTTCCCCTCGTATTCATTGATTTTGGGCGTGGCTTATCGCTATAAGGTTTTGCCTAAGTTACGCTAATGAATCAAAGGTGTATGTGCGCTGACGCACAGCAGAAACAGATTTTTAGCCGGGAGAAAGGCTATAGCAATTTGATGTGTGGCAGATGTTGCATGCAGCTTTCGCGGATGATCCTGATCAGATCGATGGCATAAGCGCGGTTCATGATGTCCGAGGTACCTGTGGCATACAATTCCGACCATAGTCCTTTTTTACCTATGGGTTTGGCGATCACATACTCATGTTCGATATAGTTCTGCAAACCCCAACTCGGCAACGCCGCAAGCCCGCGCCTGCTGGCGACCAG
>DATBPY010000090.1:0-1969 GCA_036561085.1 Methylophilaceae bacterium
GCCGCCGGATTCGAACGCACCGATGCCGATGCCCGAACGCGCGCCGCGTTCGGTGATGGCGGCGATCTGCTGTACCGTCAGCCCTAAACCGTATAACGCAGACAATAAAGACCCGACTGCCAACCCCATCTGCGTGCCGGAACCCAAACCTGCATGGCGCGGGATAGACCCCTGCACCGAAAAGTGCGCCCCGCCGATGATGCCCGCTTTTTGCGCGAAGTCCTGCGCATATTGCACGACCCGTTCCGCCCATGCCCCTTCGGCTGTGAAGTCGGAATGCGCTGTAGCCACAACTTCGGCACTTGGGCTATCCAGCGCCAACCCTATGCTGCCGAAACGCCGCCCCAGACCGCCGTGCATATCGATGAACCCGAGATGTAACCGTGCAGAGACTTTAACGCTGACGCACTTTGTGCCGTGTCTTATAGTTTTCATGTCTGAATGCTGACCGATTTTGCCTTGCTAGGCAATCTCCGGATAAGCTAATATCGAATTTCCAGTTTGCGAGTTTCAGACAGTATAGTGATAGAGAATGTAACCTGCCCGGCCTGCGGTCTGCTATGTGACGACCTCACCATAGATACCGCTAATGACAAGCTCTCAGTCGTCAAGCACGGCTGTCCCAAGAGTGTGGCGTTCTTCGGCCGCAGCGCACATGCCACCAGCCCCAGGATAGGCGGAAAACCTGCCACGTTGGCGCAGGCAATCGCCCGTTGCGGCGAGCTACTGGCACAGGCACATATGCCATTACTGGGTGGACTGGCAACCGAAGTGCAAGGCATGCGCGCAGTGATGAATCTCGCCGAAAAAGCCGGAGCAACGTTAGATAATATGAATTCCAACAGCGCCATGCGCAACATCCAGGTGGTGCAGAACTCCGGCTGGCAAACCAGCACGCTGACCGAAGTGCGCAACCGCGTCGATCTGTTTCTTATCATAGGCACCGATATCGTCAGCGACTTCTCGCGCTTTTTCGAACGCGAGATATGGAACAAGAAATCCATGTTCGACCAGGATACTTCCAAGCGCGAGATCGTGTATCTGGGCGGCCGCAATCTGGACACTTCGGCAGGCATATCGCCCGACGGACGCAAACCGGACGTGCTGCCGTGCGACCTAGCCTTGCTGCCGGAAGTGATCGCGACTTTGCGAGCGCTGCTTTCCGGTAAGCGCATCGTCGCCCATGAAGTGGCAGGCATACTGGTCGCCGACCTGGAAACTCTGGCAGCGCGGCTCAAAGCAGCAAAATACAGCGTAGTCGCCTGGAATGCAGCCGCACTCGATTTCGAGCATGCCGAACTTACAGTACAGAACATCACCGAACTGGTAAAAATACTGAACAACACCACGCGTAGCGGCGGCTTGCCCTTGGGCGGCTCGCATGGCGACATGGATGCCACCCAGGTCGCCACCTGGATATCGGGCTACCCGATGCGCACCTCATATGCCAGAAACTATCCCGAACACGATGCCTATCATCTTTCCACCGACTATCTGTTAGAGAGCGGCGAAGCGGATGCCCTGATCTGGATAGCCACCTTCGGCCCTGATAAACCGCCGCCGGTAACGCAGATACCCACAGTAGCGATAGGCCACCCCGATATGAAACTGGAACGCGAACCCGAGGTGTTCATCCCGGTGAGCGTGCCCGGCATAGACCACGAAGGCATCGCGTTCCGCATGGATAACGTGATCTCGCTTCCTCTATACAAGTTGCGCGAAAGCACCCTCCCTACGCTGAGCGAAGTGCTCAGCCGGATCGAGGCGACACTGTAATGCTGACTAAACTCAAAGGCGGTAAGGTTTACGATCCCGCGCATGGCGTAGACGGCAAGGTGATGGACATCTATGTGCGCGACGGACGCATCATCGCCAAACCTAAAGACACAGATCGCATAGACCAGGAATTCAACCTGTCGGGCAAGATCGTGATGGCGGGTGCCATCGACATGCACACCCACATCGGCGG
>DATBPY010000091.1:0-5271 GCA_036561085.1 Methylophilaceae bacterium
GCAGGGTTCTCCATGTTGTCCGCCAACAGCGCGATGGATACGGTATTCGACTTGTTCCGCAAGCCTTTCCAGCCGCTGTATCCGCATGTGGTATTCATAGACCCTGCCGCAGACGATGCCGCGCATCAGTTGGAACAAGAATTGCTGAACGGCGAACTGGCCTATGTGTGGCTGGAGACCATACAAGTGGAAGGCAATGCGGTACGTGCATTACCCCCGCACCTGATCGAGCTGGTCAACCGCCATCGTGCTACAGGGGGTTATCTGGTCGGCGTTGACGAGACCCAGACCCACTTGACCACCGGCAAATTCCTGCACAGCGAAGGCGTGATCGAGGCGCCCGACATCATCGCCCTGGCGATGGGGTTGACGGATTCCATTTTCCCGACAGGCGCAGTGCTGGCGACAGATAAGGTGATGCAAGCTGCGCAACAAACCAATGCCGCGCGTTTGCATCAACTGAAGCATGAGGTCGTCAACCAGTTGTCGGCGCATATCACGCTGCACTCGCTGCAACAGGTCGATGCCCAAGGGCTGGTCTCGCAGGCCGCGAAAATGGGCATGTACCTGAAAAGCTCGTTGCAGGCATTGGCGACATCATTCCCATTGCTGTGCGACGTGCGGGGCGAAGGGCTGGTGCTGGCGGTCGAGTTCGACCTGTCCGGTTACGACACCTTCATCCAGCAAAGTTTCGGTTATTTCCTGTGGGGCGCGATGTTGCGCGACCCTGAATACGGCGTCGCTGTCGTGGTATGCCCCGTGCATAACCGCAGCCTGCGCATCATGCCGCCGCTGACGGTAAGCAAGCTTGAAGTCGATATTATCGTCGCCAACCTGCGCCGTCGTCTGACGGAAGGCGTGGAAGCCATCATCCAGAGTTGCGCGGCCTATGCTGCCACCCGCGACGACCAACGACTGGCCGGTTTCCTGACATCATTGGTAAAGGCGAAAGCCTGATGCAAAGAGATCACTTCCCGGTCGCGGTCGTGGGCATGCATGGGCGCTTCCCCGATGCCTATGACGTGAAGGATTTCTGGAGCAATCTGGTCGCAGGCAAAGACACGATCAAACAGATTCCGAAACAGCGCTGGGACTGGGAAAAGCTCTTCGGCGATTCTGCCAACGAGAGCGAAAGCACCACCATCAATTGCGCCGCTTTCATGCCCATGGTCGACCGTTTCGATTGCCGCTTCTTCGGCATCATGCCGCGCGAAGCCGAGTCTATGGACCCGCAACAGCGCCTGTTCATGCAGACCGCTTATGCAGCGCTGGAAGATGCGGGGTATGCGCCAGCCAGCCTGGCAGGGTCGAACACCGGTGTTTTCGTCGGCATCGGCAATGCGGATTACCCCACGATGATGCGCCGCGATGGCGCGGCCTTCGACATTTACCGGGCTACTGGACTGGCGCTGACCTGCATCGCCAACCGCGTGTCGTTCTCGCTGGATATCCACGGCCCGAGCGAATCCATCGATACCGCATGTTCCGGGTCATTGGTCGCTATACACCGCGCGGTACAGGCCATGCGCACGGGCGAATGCGAAAGAGCCATCGTCGGCGGCGTGAGCCTGCTGCTCGGCCCCGACCTGTTCATCGCATTCGAAAAAGCAGGCATGCTCAGCAAAACGGCGCATTGCCGCACCTTCGATGCCGGTGCGAATGGCTATGTGCGCGGCGAAGGCGTGGCTGCACTGGTGCTGTGCCCGTTGGATGTCGCCGAACAGAACGGCGATTATATCTACGGCGTGATCCAGGGCAGCGCAGTGAACCACGGCGGTCGCGCGCATAGCTTCACCGCCCCCAATGCTGCGGCACAGGCTCAAGTCGTAAAAGCCGCCTGGGAAAATTCGGGTAAGGATTTCCACAAGGCCAGCATGATAGAGACGCACGGCACGGGCACGCCGCTTGGCGACCCCATAGAAGTGAACGGCCTGAAAAAAGTCAGCGAAGGATTCGGTTCCGGCGGCAAGAGCAAAACTGCTAAACCCAGAATCGCGTTAGGCGCGCTGAAAAGCCATGTCGGACACATGGAAGCGACCGCAGGGGTAGGCGGCGTCATCAAGACGCTGCTTTCGATGAAATACCGCATGATTCCGCAAAACCTGAACTTTGCCGAACTGAACCCGCATATCAGCCTGGAAAACAGTCCTTATTTCATCCCGACCGGCAACGTCGAACTGGGTCGCAAGAATGCGGCGACCAAATTGCTGGGCGGCGTGAATTCTTTCGGTTTCGGCGGGGTGAACGCGCATGTGGTGATCGAATCCCACGACGTTGCCAGCCCATTGCAGATGGTGAAGAAACAGAAAACGGATCAGGGCGCCGATCGGAACGCGATAACGCCTTACCTCATCAATATCTCCGGCAAGGATGAGAATAGCCTGCGCGCCCGCGCGCATCAATTGATCCAGTTCCTGCAAGTGTCTTGCGATACATCCGATGCTGTGACGAGTGAGGCGGTGACGGAGGCTTTGCGCACCTCATTGAACGTAGCCGATGATGTAGAGACTACGCCGCTGGCATCTCTCGATATCTCGCCATCGCGCTGGTCGAAAGCGCTCAAAGCATTGGCCCCGCTGCTGGGTCGTGCGGTTAATATCGATGAGGTACAGAACTGCATCTCGCTACAGGAAGCAGCACAGGAGATCGCCAGAAATACGCAGATCAATGAGCTGGTCGTAGGCTCGGACAAAACATCCCTGTGCTCGCGCGTGGCCTTGCCGGAAGCCGAGATACGCGCTGCCGGATTGGACAGCATCGCCTATACGCTGATGCACGGCAGGGACAACCTCAGGCAACGCCTTGCCTGCGTAGTGGACAGCAAAGCTGAATTGTTGAGCCTGTTGCAAGCTTATTTGAAAGCTCCGGAAGCATCCCACCCCAACTTGTGGACGCATGCCGTGCGCATGGACGAGACAGCCACAAATTCTCCGGCTGCGACTATGGATACCTCGCTGGAAAGCTTGTCGGCCTGGGGCGAGTGGTGGGTGAAGACAAAATCGGCCACCCTGGATTGGGAGACGCTATACCTGCAAGCCGCCAAGCCGCGCAAATTCCCGCTGCCTGCGTATCCGTTCCAGCTTGACCATATCTGGTACAAGGCCGGGGCAGTCATCGAGCCGCAAGCTGCGGTTGCCGCCCAAGCCCAGACACCAACTCAGCCCGTGAAAAATCTCGTGGTACGAGAACAACTGGTTCTTCCCGCTGCTATCGCGACTGCCTGGGATATCGGCATGGCGCACTCGCAATTGCCTATCCCGTCATCGGTGATGACGCTGGCTTACTTGCTGGATTATGCGATCTACAAGAACCAGGGCACGCCGGTCGAGCTGGAGAATGTGGTGTTCGGCCCGCCTTGCGATGTGCAGGACGAACGGCTGGTGTTCGGTTATTCGCCTGGTGACGGTTACGGTGTTATGCAATGTTTGGCGGCAAGAGATGACCGCAGGATCCTAGCGCAAGCCACGTTGAAGAATCATTACGGCAAGCATTTTATAGCGCCCGAGTCGGCTTTTGCTACAGCCGCACCGTTACCGATGGAGTCGTTCTTCGCACAATTGGAAAACGAGCGGATGTCGCTGGGTAAAGTGTTGCATTGCCTGGAAAGCATTCACGCGGGCGACCAAAAACTTAGATTCGAGCTGGTATTGCCTGAATGGCAGTCGAAAGACGGCCGCTTCTGGGTGCCGTTGATGGCAACCATACTTGCCGGATTGAGCCATTTACAACCGCAACACGGCAGAGCGTTGCAACTGCCGTGGCAGATAGATTCCGTGGTGTTCAATCCTGAGCCTGCGCAGGCGATCAAGACTGTCTATTTGCAGCTTGATCCCAGCCGAAACACGGCATCCGTCATGGCAATGGATGCAGCATCCCGGCCGGTTCTGCAACTGGACGGGATCGTGGTGCGGGTATCGCCGGTTACTGCACACCGCGCGGAAGCGAGTCTCGCATGAGAGCCTTCCTTTTCCCCGGACAAGGCAGCCAGCGTAAAGGCATGGGGGCCGACCTGTTCACGCAATATCCGGAATATGTGAAAAAAGCAGATGCCATCCTCGGCTACAGCATAGAGGAGTTATGCGTGGCCGACCCTGAAGGCCGCATCAATTTCACCGCGTACACCCAGCCCGCGATCTTCGTGGTTTCGGTGCTGAATTACCTGGAAGCACTCAAAACAGACACCGCGCCCGATATGACCGCCGGGCATAGCATAGGCGAGTATGCCGCGCTGTTCGCCGCCGGCGTATTCGATTTCGAGACCGGACTGCGCATCGTGCAGAAACGCGCGGAGCTGATGTCCAAAGCCGAAGGCGGGGCGCTGGCTGCTGTGGTCGGCTTATCGCAGGACGAGGTCAAGGCGCGCATAGCGGCTTCGCAGTTAGCAGGCATCGAGATCGCCAATATCAACTCGCCCACGCAGATCGTGGTCGGCTCCAAAGCCGAGACCATCCAGCAATTCGCCAAATGGAGCGAAGGACAGCCGGGGCGCGTCATTACTTTGCGAGTGAGCGGAGCGTTCCACACCAGTTACATGCGCGAAGCGCAACTGGCATTCCGCGGCTTTCTCGACAACATCGTTTTTTCAGCGCCGACCCTGCCGGTGATGTCCAACTATACGGCGCAGGCACACCGGCATGATGAAATGGCAGTGAGCCTGGCGAGCCATCTCGCCAATCCGGTACGCTGGACTGAGTGCATAGAAAATATGTTAAAAGCGGGCGTGGAGACCTTCACCGAGATCGGCTCGAAGATACTCACGCCCATGGTCAACGACATCCGCGAGCATGCGGTTAAACATCCCGTCGGCATCAGCCCGGCAACAATATCGGATAAACCTCAAAGCTCCGCGTTCTGCACCTACTTCGGCGTTAAAACGCCCATGGTGGTCGGCGCTACGGGCTACGGTGCAGCAGGCGCTGAACTGGTCTCGGCATTAGCCGGGGAGGGCGTGTTGTCTTTCCTGGATACCTACGGCCAATCTCTGATCGCGATCGAAAATGCATTGCAGGGGTTAAGCGCGGTGGGCAGATACGGGGTCAGCCTGACTTACAGCCGCGACACGGATTTTGAAGAAGCACTCATCACGCTTTGTTTGCAATATGCCGTTCGCTTCATCGAATTACGCGGCTATCACGAACCGACCGCTGCATTGCTGCGCTACCGCACAGAGGGCGGTGTAGATGCCGACGGGCGTCCGCTTGCCCGCATCATGCTGCGCGTGAGCGAGCCGGATACAGTCACGCCATTCCTTGAGTCATCCGTCAATGGCCT
>DATBPY010000092.1:0-6774 GCA_036561085.1 Methylophilaceae bacterium
CAGCATCACTGCGAATTCCAGGTCTTGTTGCCGATACTCGGCTTGCAACAGCATTAATAATGCATCAAGCAGAAAAGCATGGTCGTCCAGATAGCCGTTGAATCTTGCCCGTCCCTGTTTATAAGTGGCATGTAACTGCCCGTCCTGCCACAGATTTTGACGAATGAAATCCATAGCCTGTTGGGCGCGTTCCAGCCAGTCATGCCGCTGGAACGCCTGGGCCGACTGGGCTAGCCCTTTAATCGCTAACGCATTCCAACTGGTCAGTATCTTGTCATCCAACCCGGGGCGTATACGTTTCGCGCGAGCATCCAGCAGTAATTTACGGGCGACAGCTAATTGAGGTGCACCGTCATCTATGCCAGTGACACGCAGATTCCAGTATTCATCTTCAAAGTTGGGTGCTGCATCCAGCCCGTAATATTCGGCAAAAGTGGGAAAGATTTCCGGTAGTAATAGCGTTTGAATCTCGCTACGCTCCCATACGTAGAATTTGCCTTCAACTCCTTCAGAGTCGGCATCCAGGGCAGCATAAAAAGCACCTTCGACATCCTGTAATTCATCCAGCAGCCAATGGATACTTTCCTCTACGACGCCTTTCCAGCGGGGTTCGCCGGTCAATAGCCAGCCATCGGCATACAGGCTTAATAATTGGCCGTTGTCGTACAGCATCTTTTCGAAATGCGGAATATCCCAGCGCTCATCTACACTGTAACGGCAGAAGCCACCCGCCAGATGATCGTAAATGCCGCCTGCTGCCATGGCCGATAACGTTTTGACGACCATGGCACGGGCATCGTCGTCTTCGCGCGCCAAATATAGAAATAACGCCCAGTCCGGTTCATTAGGGAATTTGGGTGCGCTGCCTAATCCACCGTGGCGCGAGTCAAAGGACGATTTAAGGTGTGCGATCCCATTCGCGATCATGGATACATTTAAATCCACTGCAGCGTCTACGCCATTGCGCTGGGCAAGAGCATCAAGTAGCGGTTGGGTCTGCTCTTGTATTGAGGCGCCGCGTTCGTGATAGGCTGCGGCGACGCGAGGCAACAAGTCTGCGAAACCCGGCAGGTTATAACGCTGCGTAGGTGGGAAGTAGGTACCGCCGTAAAATGGGATCTGTTCCGGGGTCAGGAACATGGTCAGCGGCCATCCGCCGCTGCGCTGAGTCATCATGGCATGTGCGGTCTGGTATATCTGGTCTATGTCCGGGCGTTCTTCGCGATCTACCTTGATATTGATGAAAAGCGCGTTCATGATCTCGGCGGTCCGCACATCTTCGAACGATTCGTGCGCCATCACATGGCACCAGTGGCAGGCGGAGTAGCCTATCGATAACAGGATAGGTTTGTTTTGGGCCTTGGACAGACTCAATGCCTCTTCCCCCCAGGGATGCCAATCAACTGGGTTATCTGCGTGTTGTAATAGGTAGGGGCTGGTTTCCAGCGATAGACGGTTAGCCATAAAAGCGCGATGTTAAATGTTGTTGGTATACTAACCTTATAACGATGAATTTACGCAATTGTAGATATTAAAACCCCTTAGAGATTCAGTGATGAAAATTCTGCGTTATGTCGACCAGCGTTATCCTCTCAGCAAGATTCCGCAAAAAATCAATCTGTTGGAACAACCTGACATTCAACGCATCCTGATCATCAAATGGGGCGCGATGGGAGATATCGCCAATAGCACGGCAGTGATCGAGGATATCTTTCAGGCGTTTCCGCATGCTTCAATAGATTTAAATACCATGTCGGCTTACGAACCCATGTTTGCGGCAGATAAGCGTTTCAATCGAATATTCAGTGTGGATCTGCGTGGCAAAGAACGTGGCTGGCCGGGTATCAAGCATTGGCTGAAACTGGTCAGGCAAGGTAGATATGATGTGGTGATCGATCTGCAAAGTAATGACCGTAGCCGTTTCATGTTGATCCTATTGCAGTTGACCGGACGCGGAATACGTTATCGCGTCGGTAATAATCCGTGTTGGCCGTATAACATCACTCCGCCCAAGCTGCCTGTGAACACGCACGGTTTTGACCGCTTCAGAGCCACGCTGACCTCCGCGGGAATCCCTGTGCATACCGCATCTCCGGTATTGCATATTCCACCGGCTAATCAGGAAAGTGCAGCCGGGATACTCGCCGAGCATGGACTGGAACCGAAGCAGTTTGCGATTCTGGCACCCGGATGTCACCGTTCCAGTCATTTGAGACGGTGGGGTGTGGATAATTATGCTGCTTTGGCTGCAAAACTGCATGAAGCCGGAGTTGAGAAGATCGTGATTCTGGGCGGTCCCGATGAAAGAGATGACTGTCGGCTGATCGCTGAAAAATGCCCAGGGTATGCTATTAATCTATGTGAGAAGACGCAGATCCTGGATGTTCCCGTCTTGGCGGAATCGGCGCTCTGCGTTATTGCCAACGATACCGGCATCGCACATCTGGCGGCATCCACAGCAACCCCGATGTTGGTGGTTTTCGGGCCTTCGGACCCGCATCGCGCCAAGCCGGTGGGTAGCCGTATCATCGGCATACAGGTGGATATCGCCGATTTGCCTTGCCTGAATTGTTACTACAAACAGCCTTGCTCACATCATAGTTGCATGAAGGCGATCACGCCGGAATTCGCTTTTGCAGAACTCCAAACTCTTTTGGGGACTGATGTTCCAGGGCAAGGTGTCGGTACAAACAACGACGCGACCGCTATGTAGATCTCTGACCTGCCTGCCAGTAGGCCAAGGCAGTTGCAACCAGCCACCACACCAAGCATGACCAGAAGCTGGCATAAAGCGCCATGTGAGCATTAATAGGCATGACGGCAACAAACGCTGCCGCCATCCAGGCTAATGCATCGTATGTTTTTTTGTGGATGGCCTGGATGGCAAGGCGTCCCCAATAGATGAGGGCAATTAGATATCCCAGTAAGCCGATGACTCCTGTTTCAGCAGCCACCTCCAGAAGAAACTGGTGAGGGTGGTTGGGGCCTAGCCCCGGGTGAATGACCTTCCCCGATTTGTCGGTCATTGTTTGCGCTATCCAGTAGTCATCCTTGGGCACATATTGCGAATAAATATAGCGGAAACCTCTTGGACCGACTCCGTTGATCCAATGGTCTTTTGCCACATGTACCGCGACAGTCCAGATAGGCAGGCGTAAGCTGGTGGCGGCATTCGCTTTTGCATAATTGCCGCTGAATAATCCCGCAGTCTGCGCGATCCTTTCCTTCATGGTAGGCGCATGAATCGCGAAGCTCACGCCTATGCCCAGTAACAATAGGGCTACCAGCCCGCTCTTCCAGTTAAGAATGCTTTTTTCCAAGAAGAGTAATTGGGCCAAAAACAGGAAGAAAGCGACAGCGAACATGATCCAGGAAGACCGGGACCCCGAGAACAGCATGGCTGAACTGGCTAAGGGTAAGATCAGCCACATCCAGCGTTTTCTTTGTGCCTCGGATAACACCCAGAAAAACAGGATGGGCGACAATGCCCCAAGTAACTGTGCAATAGGGAAAGGGATACCCATGACACGGCCTTCGTAGGCATGTCCGGTTATAGCAAGGATAACCATGACCAATACCCCGAGGCTTATAGCAACCCCGGTGGTCCTCAGCAGGCGCTTTCTTGATATTGCATCTTGCAATGCGTAGATCAGGAAAATGCCCGCGAGCGGATAACGCAGAAATACTAAAGTGGTTTGCGCGGAGCGTGAGAGATTGACGGCATCTGTGAGCGAAAACAGCATGGGTAGCCAGATACAGGCGAACACGATGAGTAATGGTTTGACTGCAGGCATTGCCCATACGTTACGGGTGTGCGATAACAATAGCCATAGTCCCAGCAACGCCATCAGCAGGATAGGCAGCTCGAATAAATGGTGAAAAGGCTGAGCGAGCACGAACGAGACGGCAAGCATCCAGCCGTAGCCGGTAATCCAATTGAGATGCGACGGCTTAGCTATTGTTTCGTTCGACGATGACAGCGGCTCCATTATTTCAACCCCATCTGCTTCAGCATCGCTTGGGCGCGATGTACATAAGTATGATCTGCGATGACGCGTTTATGACCGGCTAGCCCGATCTTTTGCGCAAACTGCGCATCCGATGTCAATTTTGCATGCCATTCATGCAACTCTTCCAGATTACGGTAAACCAGAATCTCACTACCCAGTTCAAAGCATAGGGAGAGGTCCGCTACATCATCATTGAGTACTGGCGTCATGCAGCCGTATGGTTCAAAACTGCGCATATTTATCCCTCTGGCAACCCGTATCTCGTTCTTGATATTCAGTACCGCGCGGCAAGAGGCATAGATCTCAGGCAGCTTGCTTATCGGCAGGTGATGGGGCGATATCTCATGAGGGCTCGTTTTGAATTTCGCCATGGACCTACGCCATTGTTTTCCATACAACGTCACCGGTAATTCAATTTGGCTGATCAGTTCGGCACGGCTAGGCGAGTTTCTAGCCACATACACGATCTTATTGCTGCGCGGAACATCGATGGGAAAGAAACGTTTAGGGTCCATCGCCAGCGGTAAATAACTCGTCGGGGCAGCATCCTTATATTCGCGTAGCAACTCTATAAAATAGGTGTCGGTACAGAATATCCAATCCATGTGTTTGGCGAATCCACCCTGCACTTCATCGAACAGGTCGCCCACCCAGGCGATCTTGACGGCCTTGGGGCAAGCTTCCGTCGCTGCCTGATAAGGTAAGTCGGATAACCACGCCCCAAGCACGAATACGATCAAGTCCGGTTGATATTGTGCTGCTTTACGGCGCAGGTCTTCCGCTATCTTCGCTTGATCAGTCCCAGCAAGCTTACGTCTCAATTTCAAATGCAAAGCGTCAATACGGTTTTTACCATTGGTCGCAAAATGATCCACTTCGCACCCGACTTGCTTAAACGCTTCGACAGTACTTTCTGTCCAGTGAACAAGTCGGCCCCAGGTTCCAACCACTAATACTTTAGTCAACAAAGCTCCTCGGAATGAAATACGCAAGGCATTGTAAGGGTTTCAGGCGGTAAACGCATCATGAGGCTGTGTCGCTTGGGGAGGGTATTTCTTGAATAGTTGCTGCAATTTCGAAGTGACTGAAGCCACGGATATCTGCTGCATATAAGATACATTGAATTCGCGCCCCAACTCGTGGCGCTTATCATTCGGGAATACGGCGTATATGTTGCGGTTTTCGTCTGCGATACGGTGGTTGTCTATGCTGCGATAGACCATGCCCAACAGCCCGATGGAAGGCGTTCCTACTGCGGCTGAGAGATTGAGCATGCCGGAATCGTTGCCTACGAAATAATCACTCGTTTTAAGCAGTGCACATAATTCGCCTATGGGATAAGCAATGACGGGGACCATAGTCGCCGGAGATTCGGGAGCAATACTGTCCTTGATGTGCTCGGCCATTTCCGATTCTGCTTTACCGCCCAGCAGGAAGATGCTGCCTCCGTATTGGCTGGTTACAGTCCTGGCTAGATCGATAAAATTACTTACTGCCCATTGCCGCCCTTGATCGGTCGCGCCGATGCCAAAAGTGAACCATGGCCTGGGCAAATCCTTAAAGCGATGTTCGATGAAAGATATATCTGCTGCGGCAACGCGAACGTTAGGTGCAATATCGCCGACAGATAGCCCATTCAATCCCAGCAATTTAACCGCTTTATCAATAGGATGAAGTGTTGCGTCATCTTTACTCAAATGCCGCCCCCCGCGCAAAAGCAGGCGTTGCGCACCGAGGCCGTAGCCGAATCTACTGGGGATGCCCGCTAGCAATGCTGCCAACGCCCAACTGGCGCTGTAATGCAATATCCACACGCGCTGATAACTTTTTGAGCGTAGTACTTTTGCTAACTGCAAAATCGCCTGCAAGCGCTTCTTATTTTGCAGGAAGTCGTCCAACCAGATCGCTTCCGATACTAGGCCTTCCGCAGCAAAGAGCTGATCAGCCATGGAGCGTTTCTCGGTAAGGATATCAACGCAATTGACGTTCTCGAATGCACATATCGCTCTAATAAAGGGGGTGTGCCAAACCATGTCACCAATGCCGGGGAGTGCCTGGATGACCAGTATTCGTCGGGTCGTTGTGCTTGAATCGTTCAATCCGGATTCACTTTATGCATATCAAAAAACTCACTATAGACTGCCAGTGTTTTCTGTTTCATGGCTTGCAGGGTAAAGTCATGTTGCGCCGGTATGTGAGGTGATTGCTGCAAAAATGCGCAAGTGGTTGCTTCCAATGCATCCAGGTCGGCCAAAGGCACGCAACCTTGCGGGAAAATGGCGGCGAGTTGTTCGCCTGCCCCGCCATGGTCGTAAGCGATCACAGGTCGTCCCAGGCTCAAGGCTTCCAGCGTTGTGCGCCCGAAAGCTTCCGGTTCCAGTGATAATGAATAAACGATGTCCGATACAGCCATGATCTCGCGCAGATCAGTTCGATGGCCGACGAAAGTGATGTTGTCCTGCACCTCCAGCGTTGCCACCATGCGTTGTAATTCGCGCAAGAAATCCTGTTTGCGGTGATGCGCTTCGCCTACCAGCAAGCCGTGTACAGGCATGCCTTTTTGTTTGAGTCTTGCGATCAACCGCACAAAATCCTCCGGGCCCTTCCAGCGGGTCAGGCGGGCGGGCAGCGTGAGTGTCTTTTGACCTGCAAGTTGCGGATATTGTTGTTGCCAGGCTGTTATCCAGGAGTCCGAGGGATGGTAATCATAGGGGAATTGCGCTGCATCTACGCCGCGGTGTATCAAGCGGATTTTTTCCGCGGC
>DATBPY010000093.1:0-3670 GCA_036561085.1 Methylophilaceae bacterium
TCGTCGAGCTTGCTGACGCCGGTGAGTACTTTGAGCAGCGTGGATTTTCCGGTGCCGTTACGTCCGATCAGGCCTACGCGCTCGCCTGCATCGAGTTGGAAATCAACATGATCGAGCAGGGGAGTCAGGCCGTAAGCCAGACTGGCATTATTTAAAGTGATTAAGGGCATGCTGCTGTTGAATCTCTAGAGTTGAATATTTAGGTATGTCACCAGTAAGCGAACATGACGATCACGGTGATCAGCATCAATACTGTGGCGGCCCAGCCCAGGAACTGCAATTTACGCCGGATGGTGAATATGCCCATGATGTCTTTCCTGCCCGCCATGATCATCATCACCGCCATGATGGGAATAGCGATCACGCCGTTGATCACCGCACTCCAGAACAAGGCCTTGACCGGATTGATAGGCGTAAAACCCAGCAATACGCCCATCAAGGTGGTGACGCTGATGATGATGTAGAAACCGCGCGCTTCCCATGCTTGGCGGTCCAGGCCTTCTTCCCAATCGAAATATTCGGCCACGGCATAGGCGGCAGAGCCTGCCAGCACAGGCACTGCCAACAGGCCGGTGCCGATGATGCCTAGACTGAATAGCAGGAAAGTGGCTTCACCGGCGACAGGGCGTAGCGCTTGCGCGGCTTCCGCCGCAGTGGAGATGGTGGTGATCCCAGCTGCATGCAGCGTTACGGCGGTACTGAGCATGATGAAAAAAGCTACCAGGTTGGAGAATCCCATACCGATGTAGGTATCGAGCTTGATGCGACGCAGGGCGGCATGTGCATCCTGCCGGGACAGATTAAGCGGCTTCGCGCCTTGATGGCAGCGCATCTCCTCGACTTCCTGCGAAGCCTGCCAGAAGAACAGATAAGGACTGATAGTAGTACCGAATACCGCCACCACTACCGTGGCGTAAGCGGCGCTGAAGCTGATATGCGGCCAAACAGTATGCCGCAGCACTTGCATCCATTGAATATGCACCATGAACACTACCGCGACATAGGCCAGTAATGACATGGTAAGCCACTTCAATACGCGGACATACTTTTGATAGGGGATGAATACCTGCAATATCAGCGAAGTGAGGCCGAATATCAATGCATGACCATGCATACCACCGCCCACCACCAGTTTCAATGCGGCGCCCATGGCACCGATGTCGGCAGCGATATTGATCGTGTTGGCGACCAGCAGCAACATCAGAATGCCGACACATAACCACGACGGGAAAATCTTGCGCATATTGGCAGATAAGCCCTTGCCGGTGACACGGCCGATACGCGCGCTCACGATCTGTATGCCCACCATGAGAGGGTAGGTCAACACCACCGTCCACAACAGGTCGAAGCCGTATTGCGAACCGGCCTGCGAATAGGTGGCGATGCCACTGGGGTCGTCATCTGCCGCGCCGGTGATAAGGCCGGGGCCGAGTTGTTTCAGTGTTGACGGTTCTTCTTCTGGGGCAGCTTGCATGGTTATCCTTCCAGCATCGCACGGATATTCGCCATGCGTGATGCTTGTTGTGCCTTGCGTTGTTCCGGGTCGGTGGTGGTGATCTTGCCTGCGTGGTGTATATCGTCGGCAGGCAGTTCATCCAGAAAACGGCTGGGTTCGCATTGCTCCCAATCGCCGCTGCGTTTGCGTTTCTTGCAATAAGTGATGGTAAGCGATTTTTGCGCGCGGGTGATACCCACGTACATCAATCGGCGTTCTTCCTCCACTTTGGCAACATCGCTGCCTTCGGCAGTGCTGGAATGGTGGGGCAGTATGCCTTCCTCCACGCCGATCAGGAATACATGACCGAACTCCAGGCCTTTGGCGGCATGCAGCGTGGAAAGCTTGACTGCATCCGGCTCACCTTCCTCGCGTCCTTCCAGCATGCTCATTAGCGCCACTGTTTGAGTCAGTTGCAACAGATTGGTTTCCTCGGCTTCGCCTTTGCGCGTCATCCAGCCGATAAAATCCATCACATTGCCCCACTTGGTCTCGGCGGCGCGCGGCTCTTCGCTGTCGTAAAGAAAGGCTTCGTACTGGATGGCGGTGAGCATGTCCTGCAACAGCTCACCTGCCGGGTCTTTGGTGGCGCGCTGTTGCATGCGATTGATGAAGTCGCAGAAAGTGGTCAGGTCTTCCACCTGTTTCTTGCCCATGCTGTTCTGGAACAAAGGCTCATAGGCCGCTTCGAATAGCGAGATATGGCGCTCGGCGGCATATTCCCCCAGCCGTTCCAGGGTAGTGCTGCCTATGCCTTTTTTCGGCGTAGTGGCAGCGCGGATGAAAGCAGGGTCATCATCCTCGTTGGCGATAAGTCGCAGATAACTCACCAGGTCTTTGATCTCCGCACGGTCGAAGAACGACTGCCCGCCGCTGACGGTGTAAGGGATCTTTTGCGTGCGCAGTTGTTGTTCGATGAGCCGGGCCTGGTGGTTGCCGCGATACAGCACTGCGTAATCCGCCCAGCGCGTGCGGTGCTCGAACTTATGCGCCAGCAGCTTCATCGCCACCATCTCCGCTTCGTGTTCTTCATCCTTGGCGGGGGTGATCTGTATGGTATCGCCTATACCCAGGTCGCTCCACAGCTTTTTCTCGAATAGTTTCGGGTTGTTGGCGATCAGTGTGTTGGCAGCGCGCAGTATGCGCACGGTAGAGCGGTAATTCTGTTCCAGCTTGATGACCTGGAGGTTGGGGAAGTCGGTGGTCAATTGGCGCAGGTTCTCCACGTCCGCACCGCGCCAGGCATAGATCGCCTGGTCGTCGTCGCCCACGGCAGTGAACATGCCTTCCGGCCCGGTGAGCTGTTTCACCAGTTTGTATTGGCAGGCGTTGGTGTCCTGGTATTCGTCTATCAGCAGATAGCGTAGCTTGAGCTGCCACTTGTGCAGGGCATCGCGGTGCTCTTCGAACAACTCCACCGGCAACCGTATCAGGTCGTCGAAGTCCACCGCCTGATAAGCTTTGAGTGCTTGCTGGTAAAGCTGATACACCTTGGCCGCGGCATGGTCGAACTCTTCTTCGGCCTGGTTAAGAGCCATGTCCGCGGTGATGAAATCGTTCTTCCATTGCGAGATACGCCACTGCGTGAGCTTAAGCAGTTTTTTGTCGGTGGTGGCCAGGATGTCGGAAACCACTTTGAAGCTATCGGCGGAATCCAGTATCGAAAAACGCGGCTTGTAGCCCAGCAACTGCGCCTCGGAGCGCAATATCTGCAACCCTAGCGAGTGGAAGGTAGTGACCGTCAACCCTTTGCTCGGTTTGCCTTCCAGCAATCCGCTCACGCGTTCCTGCATCTCGCGCGCTGCCTTGTTGGTAAAGGTGATGGCGGCGATGTGCTTGGGGTCGTAGCCGTGTTGTTCTATCAGGTGGACGACTTTGTGCGTGATGACGCGAGTCTTGCCGCTACCGGCACCGGCCAGCACCAACAGCGGGCCGCCGAGGTATTTTACTGCCTCGCGTTGAGGATCGTTGAGTTTGGAAAGCACTGGCTGACTGACTGGAGTTTAAAAGATAAAAAAACAAAGAAAGCAAAAAGAGTAAAAGCCCGGCAAGTCTACCGTGGGTCTGTCAAACAAACAAATCGTTAAACTAACAAACCATAAAATTCACAAACTGCCGGACTGCAATTTTCTGGTTGTAACCGTTCTGTCATTATTTTTTCATGCAATGACGGCA
>DATBPY010000094.1:0-1930 GCA_036561085.1 Methylophilaceae bacterium
GGCATGGGTAGCACCGGTCATGGCTTCCAGCTTTTGCTCATGCCTGATGTTCTGGTGCGCCTTGTAGATGGAGTCGCTGGAAATGTGATCGGCGAGATCAACGACATTATTAGGGATGCGCATCGCCTGATCCAGGCTCTCGGCACCGCATAATCCGCAACCAGTTCTGCCGGTCATGCTGCGGCGGCGTTGTTTCAGCATCTGAAAACCTTCCGCCGCCATGTCGATCTGCAACTCTATGCCGTTGGGCTGCGGAACAACCTCGATGTCATATATCTCTTTGGGGCTGGCGATGATGGATTCCGACAGAGAAAAACCGACCGCAAAATCTTCCAAGTCCTGTGGTGTAGCCAGCATCACTGCATGCGAGATACCGTTATACACCATGGCGATCGGCACTTCTTCCGCCACGCGGTCATCCAGTGCATGTACTTCACCTTCTGCCCATTTGAGCACCTGGTGACTGCTGGATGTAGCTACCTCCGTGATGATGTCAGCAGGAGGTTTCACTGCTATTACTCAATCCGGGCTTCATCCTGCTGCAGGTTGGCAAATGCAATCTGCTCATCACTGAATTCCTGGTACTGCTTTTGCCATTCAGATAACTGATTGACTCGGGTGACCTGTACTGCAGTCACTTTGAATTCAGGACAATTGGTGGCCCAGTCGGAATTATCTGTTGTGATCACATTGGCACCAGATTCAGGGTGGTGGAACGTGGTATAAACCACGCCCGGCTGTACACGCTCAGTGAGAGTGGCTCTGAGTACGGTATCACCTGCGCGGCTGGCAATGCCCACCCAATCGCCTTGCTTGATGCCGCGCTCTTCTGCGTCATGGGGATGAATCTCGACCAGGTCTTCCTTATGCCAGGCCACATTCTGTGTGCGCCGGGTCTGAGCGCCGACGTTGTATTGGGAAAGGATGCGGCCGGTAGTCATGATCAATGGATATTTTCTGGTTACACGTTCTTCTGTCGGTACATATTGTGTAATAAAGAATTTCCCTTTGCCGCGTACGAACTCGTCCACGTGCATCACTGGCGTGCCTTCTGGAGCCTCGTCGTTGCACGGCCACTGGATACTGCCCAACTCGTCGAGCTTCTTGAAGCTGACGCCCTTGAAAGTCGGGGTCAACAAGGCAATCTCGTCCATGATGTCGGAAGCATGCTTATACTCCATCGGATATCCCATTGCAGCAGACAACATGGCGGTTATTTCCCAGTCTTCATAACCATTCTTTGGCGTCATCACTCGGCGTACCGGCGAGATACGACGTTCTGCGTTGGTGAAAGTACCGCTTTTCTCCAGGAAGGAAGCACCCGGGAAGAACACATGGGCGTACATTGCGGTCTCATTCAGGAACAGATCCTGCACGATGACACATTCCATCGATTCCAAGGCATGCGTAACGTGTTGTGTATCAGGGTCGGATTGCGCGATGTCTTCGCCGTTGCAATACAGACCTTTGAATGTGCCTTCGCCTGCCATATCCAGCATGTTGGGAATACGCAGACCGGGGTCGTTGCTCAGCGGTCTACCCCAGGCAGCTTCGAACAGTGCGCGAGCACTCTCGTCCGAAACATGGCGGTAGCCAGGATACTCATGGGGCATGGAACCCATATCGCAGGAACCCTGCACGTTGTTCTGCCCGCGTAGCGGGTTCACACCCACGCCTTCACGGCCAATGTTGGCAGTCGCCATGGCTAAATTGGCAATGCCCATCACCATGGTCGAGCCTTGGCTGTGTTCGGTTACGCCCAAACCGTAATAGATCGCGGCATTGCCGCCGGTGGCGTACAACCTCGCCGCGGCGCGTAATTCTGCAGCCGGGATGCTGAGCTCTTCTTCGAGCGCTTCCGGCGAATTTTCCGGTTTTGCCACGAAATCCCTCCATGCCACATAAGAATCCCATTCACAGCGTTCTTTTA
>DATBPY010000095.1:0-3571 GCA_036561085.1 Methylophilaceae bacterium
ATCTCGTCGCGTTGTTGTTGCAAAGGCAGGCCGTTGACCTCGACTACGTTGTCCAGCATGCGCGTGAAGATACCGACTACTTCGCGGTATTCATTCCAGTCGAAATGCGCCTCATCGGTGAACGGTTTGCGCACGAAGCGGGTGAGATTCACCGAGCCCAGCAGGCAGGCGCCGTAAGGCGGTAGCGGTTGCTCGCCGCAAGGGTTGGTGGCGCGGATATTCTCGCAGAACCAGTTGTTGTTCATCTCGTTAACGCGGTCTATCAGAATGAAGCCTGGTTCCGCGTAGTCGTAGGTGGAAGACATAATGACATCCCACAACCGTTTGGCCTTGATGGTCTTGTATACGCGGCAAGCGGTCTTACCGTCTTCACGCGTCAGATAGCGGTTCTTCACCGGCCAATCGCGCCATACCACTTTGCTGTCGTCGTTGATGTCCAGTTCGTCGATCTCTGCTTCTTTTGCAGTCACCGGGAATGCCAGTTTCCATTCAGAATCAGATTTCACTGCTTCCATGAATTCGGTAGTGATCAGGCAAGACAGGTTGAATTGGCGCAAACGGCCATTCTCGCGCTTGGCCTTGATGAAATCAGCCACATCGGGGTGAGAGATGTCGAAAGTCGCCATCTGCGCGCCGCGGCGGCCGCCGGCACTGGAGACGGTGAAACACATCTTGTCGTAGATATCCATAAAAGATAGCGGGCCGGAGGTGTAAGCCCCCGCGCCCGCTACAAACGCTCCTTTTGGTCGGAGCGTCGAGAACTCATAGCCTATGCCACAACCGGCTTTGAGTGTTAAACCTGCTTCATGTACTTTCTCCAGAATACCGTTCATGGAATCTTCCACGATGCCGGATACTGTGCAATTGATGGTGCTGGTCGCAGGCTTGTGCTCCAGCGCGCCCGCGTTCGAGGTGATGCGGCCGGCGGGAATCACACCGCGGCGCAATGCCCACAGGAATTTTTCATACCATACAGTGCGTTTTTCTTCGGTGGTTTCAACATCAGCCAGTGCCTTGGCGACACGGCGATAGGTATCATCTATGTTCTGATCAACTGGAGCGCCTTGTTTGGTCTTCAGGCGGTACTTCTTGTCCCATATATCTAGCGATACCGGTTGCATAGGTACCTGCTCTGTTTCGTGCTCGTTATCTTGTGCTAATTGAACTGCCTTGAGCATGCCATTCTCCCGTTTTTAACAAACCGATTGTTTTTGTTCAGAATTTGCGTTGATGCATTACTACCACAATATATTGTGGCGAGAAGTAACAATAAACCCGTTCAGTTGTGTCGGTCAAGCGTTTTGCCAAGAATATTTTATGCCGCTGGAAGGGGTTCAAGATGTGCGAAAATAGCACCATGCCGCGATTGCTTTATACACTGCTGATTTGGCTTTTTTTGCCCTTTACGCTACTCCGTTTGATGTGGCGGGCAAGACGTCAGCCGGAATATTTAAAGCACATTGGCGAACGGCTTGGATTTTTTAATACACTTCCGACCAAACCCGTCATTTGGTTACATTGCGTTTCAGTAGGTGAGACCCGTGGCGCGGCCCCTCTGGTGCAGCAGTTGATGGATAGCTATCCCGACCACAGCATCCTTATCACTCACGGCACGCCTACGGGCCGCGCCACTAGTGAGCAATTGTTCGGCGACAATATATTGCGTTGCTACCTACCTTACGACCTACCGTTCGCGGTGCGGCGCTTTTTGCGTCATTACCAGCCGCGCATGGGTTTATTGTTGGAGACCGAGCTGTGGTTCAACTTGATTCATATTTGCCGGGAGCAGGCGTTACCTCTCTTTTTAGTGAATGCCAGATTGTCGGAGAAGTCAGCGAATAGTTACGCCATGCTCGGTACCTTGGCTCGCCGTGGTCTGCAGCAGTTGACAGCGATCGCCGCTCAGACCGAGCAGGACGCCAGCCGTCTTTACGCACTAAGCGGGCAACAGGTGGAGGTGACCGGTAATATCAAATTCGACGTTACGCCGCCCGCAGAAGCCATTGCCTCGGGTATGGCCTTGCGTCAGTCATGGGGCGCCGGGCGACCGGTATTTCTGGCTGCCAGCACCAGAGTAGGTGAAGAAGAGTTGATATTGGATGCGATCGCTTATTTGAATGTTCCTGATTTGTTGACTGTGATCGTGCCGCGCCACCCGCAGCGCTTCGATGAAGTGGCCGCAATGTTGGAAAAACGAGAGATTGCTTTTGCGCGGCGTTCCGGTTTAGTAGTGGAAAGCGGTGTGACGGTAATCTTGGGAGACAGCATGGGGGAAATGGATACCTACTACGCTGCTTGTGATGTTGCTTTTATAGGGGGTAGTTTGCTGCCATATGGTGGGCAGAATCTGATCGAGGCTTGCGCTCTGGGTAAGCCGGTCATTGTAGGAGTGCACACCTATAATTTTACTGACAGCACATTGCAGGCAGTGGAAATCGGCGCGGCCCGGCGCGTACACGATACTCGCGAACTGACGAGCGCTTTACAAACCTTATTGACGGATGCCGAGCGAAGAACTCGCATGGGAGAGGCCGGAATAGTTTTTGCTGAAGCTAATCGTGGTGCGACGCAGCGTACTCTGGCAGTGATAGAAAAGTATTACGCCAACAGGATAGAATAGCTGTAAACCTCTTACGATTTGCGCTAGACTGATCACCTAGCAATGCGCGCTCGAAGAGTCCCGTTCCTAAAAGCTCCCTGATGGAGGTTGCCATGGATAACAAGTACGCTTTAGGTAGTACCAAAGTTGCTTATGAACATCATGATGCAAAGCTTAAATCAACCAAACACCCCTTGGCCTGTCGTTTTTGCGGGCATGAACATTTGACGTTCAATCCAACCATGAATGACCATCGCTGTCTGAATTGCGGCGAATATCAGAACGATATCCCCCAAGGATATTCCAGCGGGCGTAGCGAGAGCTACTAAAGTCGTCCTGGTTTCTTTAGCGGATCAGTCTGCTGATCTGCTTGAAATTATCGCCTTCGGCGATTTTAAGCCATTCAAACACCACAGATTCGGTATTGCTGACGATCACTCCGGCCTGACGCAGACGCAGTAATGCGTTGCTCTTGTTAGCCGGATTGCGCGAGATCACGGCGTCTTCCACCACGTACACCTGTTTACCGGATTCCTGTAAGTGCAATGCGGTCTGTAACACGCAGATGTGGGTTTCCATACCGGCTAGCACGATTTGCGGGCGATCACCCCGGAGGCGGGAGCGGAACGGTCTGGAATCGACACAGGAGAAACAGGTTTTTTCTATACGCTGCGCGGCATCCGCATATTGTGTAAGTTCAGGCAGCATAACCCCCAGCCCTTTGGGATATTGCTCAGTACAGATAATGGGGACTTCCAGCAATTTAGCGGCTTGCATCAGGATGCCGCAATTCTTGATTGTGGAAGCCAGAGAGTCGGCCTCCATCACACTACTTAGTTTCTCCTGTACATCCACGACCACCAGTTGACTGGTCTCTTGTTGCACAGTGAGCGGCAATTACAAGCCTTCCAGCAGGTTGTTGGTGTCCGCAAAATCCTTTTCGCTGAGCACACCGGCTGCCGCTTTAAGTTT
>DATBPY010000096.1:0-5226 GCA_036561085.1 Methylophilaceae bacterium
CGATCTTGGCGCGCAGCACCATGCTGCCATCCGCGTGCTTGCCGTCGCGCATTTCGCGGAACAGTCTCAGGTTCTCTTCCACACTGCGGTCGCGCCAGGGCGAGTTCTTGCCCGGTTCGGTCAGCGTACCGCGATTGGCGCGCATCTCGTCCGCGCTCTGCTCATCCACATAGGCCAGCCCGGCTTCTATCAGCGCCTCGGCGGCCTTGTACATAAAGTCGAAATAGTTACTGGCGTAATACAGGTTGTTATCGTTAAACCCCTGCCAGCTAAAGCCCAGCCATTCCACCATCTCGGTGATGCTGTCTACGTATTCCTGCTCTTCCTTCTCCGGGTTGGTATCGTCGAAGCGCAAATGGCACACGCCGCCGTAGTCGCGCGCCAGACCGAAGTTGAGGCAGATGCTCTTGGCATGGCCGATGTGCAGATAGCCGTTAGGCTCCGGCGGAAAGCGTGTGCGTATCTTGGCCGGGTCGGGCTGGCCTGCAGCCTGATGGGCGGCATCGCCGGGCGCACCGCCCCAGCGGCGGGTGGCGTAAACACCTTGCGCCAGGTCGCGGTCTATGATGCCGCGCAGGAAGTTGGAGGCCGGAGCTACAGGTGCTTTTTCTGATGACATAAATAGCTTTTCTATTGCGATTATTAATATATTCCATCATTTTACACCGTGACTAAGCAAACACGGCGAACGGTTATAATTCCCTGCATATGAATGTTCATACCTTCCCTACCCTGCGTCTTCTGGCCGATGGCGAATTCCATTCCGGCGAAGCCTTGGGCACGCAACTGGGCATCTCGCGCGCAGCGGTGTGGAATGCGATACAGCAAGCGCAAGAGCTGGGCATAGTGATTCATTCGGTGCACGGCAAAGGCTACCGCCTCTCTTCCGCCATCGACTTTCTGGATAGCGCGCGCATCACCAAAGCACTGAAAAGCGCTGCCAAAAACTTCAATCTTGAGTTGCTGGAAACCACTGCCTCCACCAATAGCGACCTGATGAAAAGAGCCGCCGAGAATGCACCGCAAGGCACTTGCATCGCCGTCGAACTACAACAGGCCGGGCGCGGACGGCGCGGACGTACATGGGTGTCGTCGCTGGGCTCGGGGCTGACTTTCTCTTTATTGTGGCGCTTCAGCCAGGGTGCGGTAGCGCTGGGCGGCTTGAGTTTGGCAGTGGGCGTGGCGCTGGTGCGTGCGCTGGATGAAGTCGGCGTGACACAACTGGCGCTGAAATGGCCTAATGATGTACTGCATGCCGACAAGAAGTTGGCAGGCACCTTGATAGAACTGCAAGGCGAGATGCTGGGCCCCACTGCCGCCGTGATCGGCATAGGACTGAACATCAAACTGCCGGATGAGATCAAAGCCAATATAGACCAGCAGGTGGCAGACCTGGCAGACACTTCTGCGCCGCCGCGTAACGAGCTACTGGCAGTCTTGCTCCAGCATCTGTACGATGTGCTTACCGAATTCGAACAACAGGGGTTCGCTATGTTGCGCGAGGAATGGCAAAAACATCATGCTTACCAAGGCAAGCCCGTGCAGTTGACCCTGCCCAACGGCAGCGCGGTGAATGGCATCGTCAACGGCATAGATGCCGACGGTGCGCTGCTGGTGGAGGTGGGCGGGCAAGTGCAACGCTTCTCCACCGCTGAGATCAGCTTACGGAGCCGGGCATAAAATGGATGCCGTGCTGGCGGTAGATGCCGGAAACACCCGCATCAAATGGGGGGTGTACCAGGATAGATGGCTGGCGAACGGCGCTTTTGCGCACGACAGCATGGACCTGCTACCGGGACTATGCAGCCAGTTCGCCGTAAAGCAAGCGGTGATCTCCAATGTGGCAGGCACTGAAGTGCGGTTGGCGCTACAGAAGCAGTTGGATGCGATGGAATTGAGTTCGATGTGGATCGCCGCCGGCAAAGAGAGTTGCGGCGTGAAGAACAGCTACAAGATCCCGCATCAATTGGGCAGCGACCGCTGGGCAGCGTTGATCGCAGCGTGGCAGTTGAAACATGCGGCGTGCGTAGTGGTCAATGCAGGTACGGCCATCACCATAGACGCGCTGGCTGGCGATGGTGTTTTCATGGGCGGGATGATATTGCCGGGCCTGTACTTGATGCGCGCCTCGCTTGCGGAAAACACCGCGGAACTGGAGCAGGTTTCCGGCACGCTCACGCTGTTTCCGCAGAATACCGGCGACGCGATGATGAGCGGTGCCATACAAGCCATCGGCGGCGCAATGGTGCAAATGCACGATACGCTGTCAGTGCATGAAAAGACCGCACCGCACCTGCTGCTTACCGGGGGCGATGCATCTACTTTGTACGATGCGCTGGCCGACAAAGCGCCCGAAAATATTGAGATCGTCGAGAATCTGGTATTGGAAGGGTTGATCCTGATTTATAAAGAAAGTTATTTATGAAGTGGTTGGTCATTGCGCTATTAACCGTGAATTTCGGCTTGCTGAGCTTTTATGTGGCAAGCAACTACGTGGCCGACCATCAGGATGCGGTCGTAGCACCGCCTCCTCCGCCCTATAACGGCCCGATCAAATTGCTCACTCCGGCAGATGTCGATGCGCTGCCGAAAAAAGCAACCACACCCCCACCCGCACCTGCGCCTGTGGTTTCCGTCAAACCGACCGAGAGTTGCTACGAATGGGGCAGCTTCAACACTGCGGATTCCGCACGCGCACGCGCGGCGTTAAAGAAGCTGAGTCTGCAGACTACCGCCAAGGCTGTACCCAAGCAGGAATCAACGCGCTACTGGGTCTACATCCCCGCGCAGAAATCCATACAGGACGCGCAGGCGAAGAATGACGAGATCAAGGCGATGGGCGTGAACGACACCGTCATTCTGCAAGATGCACAGTGGCACAATGCGATATCCTTGGGAATGTTCAAAGATGAAACCCTGGCGAACAAATTTATTGATAAGCTGCATGCCATGGGAATCACCAACGCGGTCAAGACCAAACGCGGTTTCGGCAATAACCAGACCAGCTATACCATCCACAATATACAGCCTGAACAACTGGTGAAACTGACAGCACTCAAACCGCATTTCTCTACCGGCGAGCTTAAGCAGGTAAGCTGCGATTGATAAGCGTAACTAGAGCTTAATTAAAAGGGAATAACATGGGCATACTGAAACGAATCGCCAAAAGAGTATTCGGCACCGCCGCAACCTATGCCACACAGAAAGCCGCCACCAAAGTCGCCGAAAAAGTCGCCAGCGCCGCTGCTAAAAGAAAGATGCAGCGTGAAAGAACTGTAGAAAAAGAAGTTAAGTGACCAGCCGTTAAACCCCGTACCGAATCTTCAACCCGACACACTATTCCAACCGTATAAGGATCGCATCATGAGCGTATTAATGTATGAAATCTCCATTCCAGTACTCAAGAAATACCTGGGCAACCTCGACACCATTTTGCGCAAAGGCAGCGCGCATGCAGACGAGAAAAAGATAGAGCACAGCGTGCTGCTCAACACCCGCCTATACCCCAACATGTTCCCGCTGGTACGCCAAGTGCAGATCGCTTCCGATGCCGCCAAAGGCTGCGGCGCACGCCTGGCTGGTTTGGAGAACCCGAAATTCGAAGATAACGAAGCCAGCTTTGACGACCTGCACGCCCGCATCGCCAAGACCGTCGCCTTTCTCGACACCATCAAACCGGAACAACTCAGCGACAGCGAAACCAAAGAAATCAAAATCACCGCAGGCAAACGTGAACTGGAATTCACCGGGCAAACATACCTCTCCTACTTCGCCCTGCCCAACCTGTTCTTCCACGTCACAACAGCGTACGACATCCTGCGCCAGAACGGCGTTGAGATCGGCAAGATGGACTATTTGGGAGGCTGATAAAAAAACAACGCCAGCTATCGCTAGCTGGCGTTGGGGGCCTGAAACTTTTTAAGTAGGTTTGGTCTTCACCGAACTTGCACACAGGTTAAAGCATCATTGTTACAAATTAAATACGTCAATTGACTTATATGGTTTGCTACGCAAGAGGACTCTTGTTCAGGGCATTCAAAGTCTCCATCACATTGAGCATTAACTTGTTATCGCCAAGGCCGAATTTAGCGCGGACGTCGGTCTGTTGTTCCTGCCAGCGAATCGTACCTTGAAGCTGCTGGATCGCGTTTTGCGGTTTATCCCATAGCTGCTGGGTATCCTGAACATTCCCCGTCAACTGTTTCGTAAACATACTGCCATACTCGGCAAACGAGATCGCGCCGATATCGTGTAGCTTCGTGGCCAGTTCCGCCTTTTGATTCTGGGTGATATTGGTCAGATCATAGGACTGCATGATCTCGGTGGCTTTGTCGATGGTGCTGGTATCCACCGTGGTTGAATCTTGTCCGCTCAACTTGTTTTGGAGCATCAGGTCGAAAGCACCCTGCTGCGCAGGCGGCAGATCCAGATGGGTTACGGCCGGGGTGGACAGGCTGCCAGTGATTGCATTGAATTCCATTGTTTTTCTCCTTATCGCTTGAAAAATGATGATGAAAACGAGTGCCGGAAACCTTCAAAATCCTCGGTAGACACTCACTCGCAGAGAAGAGCAGCAATATGTATGCCATGCCGTTATTTGCCATACATCGAACATGTCAGAACGTATTTTTCATATAAAAAAATACTTTTTATCTTGGATATTTTTTTGGAAATTGATGCCATGGCCAGCGGAAAATGTGCAGAAACGGCAAAAGTTTGCCGAAAAAAACGGCTTGCATTTCTGCAAACCGTTAGTATTCTGGTAGGGGAACGGGGGGTCGAACCCCGGACAAACGGATTAAGAGTCCGCTGCTCTACCAACTGAGCTATTCCCCCACATACCGAACATCAAGGGGCGAGATTATATCGTTTTTGCGGTACAGTCTGTCAACAATATTACTGTTTTACAGAGGTTATTATGAGCGTCACCACCGTAGCTACCACTCCCTTTAACGACCAGAAACCCGGCACCTCCGGTTTGCGCAAAAAAGTGCCTGTGTTCCAGCAAGCCCATTATCTGGCGAATTTCGTGCAGGCTATATTCGATAGTATCGAAGACCGCAAGTCGCAGACTTTGGCGTTGGGCGGCGATGGGCGGTATTTCAATCTTGAGGCGATACAGATCATCCTTAAAATGGCTGCGGCCAACGGCTTCAAGCGCGTGCTGGTGGGCAAGGGCGGCATTCTTTCTACTCCGGCTGCGTCGTGCGTGATACGCAAACACAA
>DATBPY010000097.1:0-10018 GCA_036561085.1 Methylophilaceae bacterium
GTAGGCAATAATCTCATTATCCAGATCAACGACCCCAACAATCCTTCGGCGACCGATCAGATCACCATTACCAGTTGGTATACAAGCGATGACTACCGCATCGAGGCTTTCCAATTTGCCGACGGCAGCAGTATCAGCAAGACACAGATGTACGCCATGGGTAATGTCCTTTACGGTACTGCCGATAACGATAACCTAAACTCGCTCACCACCGGTAGCACCGTGTATGGTCTGGATGGCGATGATTTAATAACAGGCAGTGCAGGCGACGACATTCTGGATGGAGGCGCTGGAAACGACACCATTGGCGACAACATCGACAACGTCGGTACCAGCAACAACATCCTGCGCGGTGGAGACGGCAACGACACCATCTACGCAGACCGATACTCCAACAACGTGATCGAAGGAGGTTCTGGCGATGACAACATCACCATCTACGCCGCCTCGGACAGTGATGAATCGCAAGTCAACCTCATCACGGGCGGCACCGGCAACGACACCATTGTTGCAGGCGGCGGTAGTGACACCTACGTGTTCAACCGCGGAGACGGCACTGACAGCATCACCGATATCGGGACGAGCAGTGCGGGTGTTGCTGGCTCTGACACGATATTATTTGGTGTCGGAATCACGCAGAGTGATCTGAACACGAATCGTGTAGGTAACGACCTCGTCATCCAGATCAACGACCCGAGCAATCCTCTAGCGACGGATCAAATCACCATTGTCAGTTGGTATGTGAGCGATACATACCGCATTGAAAACTTCCAGTTCGCTGATGGCAGCACGCTGACTAAATCGCAGATGGGCATTATGGGCAACGCAGTCTACGGCACGAGCGGTGACGACACACTGACCTCGCTCACCACCGGCAGCACCTTGTATGGTCTGGATGGTAATGATTATCTGGCCGGTAGTGCAGGCGACGACATCCTGGATGGAGGCGCTGGAGACGACTACATAGGCGACAACTACGACAACGTCGACCCCAGCAACAACATCCTGCGCGGAGGAGACGGCAACGACACCATCTCCGCAGACAGATACTCCAACAACGTCATCGAAGGAGGTAGTGGCGACGACAACATCACCATATACGCAGCCTCGGACAGTGATGAATCGCAGGTCAACCTCATCACGGGCGGTACAGGCAACGACACCATTGTTGCAGGCGGTGGTTCGGACACCTACGTGTTCAACCGTGGAGACGGCACTGACAGCATCACCGATATCGGGACGAGTAGTACAGGTACCCCTGGTTCCGACACGATATTATTTGGGGTCGGAATCACACAAAGCGATTTGAATACTAGTCGTGTCGGTAACGACCTCCTCATCCAGATCAACGATCCGAGCAATCCTTCGGCAACGGATCAGATCACCATTGTCAGTTGGTATGTGGATGATGCCCACCGTATCGAGAGTTTCCAATTCGCCGATGGCAGTGCAGTCAGTAAATCACAATTTGATAACAAGATGCTTACCGGTACTGTCGGGAACGATACTCTGACGGGAGGCTTTGCCGCTGACACGCTTGATGGAGGCTTAGGAGCAGACACCATGACAGGAGGTTCCGGCGACGACACCTACATCGTGGATAACACCGGAGACATCGTTGTCGAGAGCAGCAATCAAGGCAACGATACCGTTCAATCGAGCGTGAACTACACCTTGGGTGCCAACGTCGAGAACCTCATCCTGACAGACATTGCAGCCACCAATGGTGTAGGCAATGCGTCGGACAACACCATTACCGGCAACGATGCCAACAACACCCTGAATGGCGGCCTGGGTGCAGACACCCTGATAGGCGGCCTGGGCGATGACACCTACATCGTGGACAACAGCGGCGATGTCATCGTAGAAAACGCCAGCGAAGGAACCGACAGCGTACAGTCAAGCGCCGGCAACTACACATTGAACGCCAACATCGAAAACCTCACCTTGACCGGCAGTGCCGCCATCAACGGTACAGGTAACGACCTCAACAACGCCATCACAGGCAACAGCGGGGATAACATCCTTGATGGGGGTACCGGGGCAGACACCCTGACCGGTGGCTTGGGCAACGACACCTACGTGGTCGATGATGCCGGCGATGTGGTGATCGAGAACTCGGGAGAAGGCACTGACACCGTGCAATCGAGCATCACCTACACTTTGGCCACCAACTTTGAAAATCTCACCCTGATCGGCAGCAGTGCCATCAACGGTACAGGGAATGGGGTAGACAACATCCTCACCGGGAATAGTGCTGCCAACACCCTGACCGGCGGCGCAGGTAACGACACGCTGGATGGCGGTGCAGGTAATGACACCCTGGTGGGTGGAGCGGGCAACGACACCTACTATGTAGACAGCACCAGCGACGTCATCACGGAACTCGCTCCTGATGGTACCGACTCAGTCTTCAGTAGCGCGACCTACACCCTGTCTGCCAACGTCGAGAACCTGACCCTCACGGGTGCTGCCGCCATCAACGCAACCGGTAACAGCGGCGCCAATACCCTGACCGGTAACAGCGGCAACAACACGCTCAACGGCAGTACTGGCGCAGACACGATGATAGGCGGCCTGGGCAACGACACCTACGTTGTTGACAACGTCGGCGACGTCGTCACGGAAAACTCCGGTGAAGGGACCGACACCGTGCAAAGCGGCATCACCTACACCCTGGGTAGCAACGTCGAGAACCTGACCCTGACCGGCAGCACCGGCATCAACGGCACAGGCAATGGACTGGATAACGTGCTGACCGGTAACACCGGTGCCAACACGCTGACCGGCGGGGCGGGCAACGATACCCTGAACGGCGGTACCGGCGCAGATACCATGCTAGGCGGTACCGGTGACGACACCTACGTCGTTGATAATGTTGGCGACGTGGTCACAGAAAATGCCGGTGAAGGGATCGACACCGTGCAAAGTGGTATTACCTACACCTTGGGTAGCGATGTCGAGAACCTGACCTTGACGGGCAGCACCGGCATCAATGGTACCGGTAATGGGCTGGACAACGTGCTGACCGGTAACACCGGCGCCAACACGCTGAGCGCCGGTGCAGGTAACGATACCCTGAACGGCAGTACCGGCGCAGATACCATGATAGGCGGTACCGGCAACGACACCTATGTCGTTGATAACGTCGGTGACGTGGTCACAGAAAACGCGGGCGAAGGCACCGACACGGTACAAAGCAGCATTACCTATACCTTGGGTAGCGATGTCGAGAACTTGACCTTGAGCGGTAGCAGTGCCATTAGCGGTACCGGCAATGGACTGGACAACGTCCTGACCGGAAACGGCGGTGCCAATACCTTGACCAGCGGCGCAGGTAACGACACCCTCATTGGCGGTGCAGGTAACGACACCATGATAGGCGGTACCGGTGACGACACCTACTATGTAGACAGCACCAGCGACGTCATTACCGAGAACAGTTCCGAAGGCACCGACTCTGTGTTCAGTACAGCAACCTACACCCTGTCGGCAAACGTCGAGAACCTGACGCTTACCGGTACTGCTGCCATCAACGCAACGGGTAACACCGGTGCTAACACCCTGACCGGCAACAGCGGCAACAACACCCTGAACGGCGGTACGGGCGCAGATACCATGATAGGCGGCTTGGGTAACGACATTTATGTGGTCGATGATGCAGGCGACGTCGTCACAGAAAACTCCGGTGAAGGCACCGACACCGTGCAAAGCGGCATCACCTACACCCTGGGAGCCGACGTCGAGAACCTGACCCTGACCGGTAGCACCGGCATCAGCGGCACCGGCAACTCGCTGGACAACGTGCTGACCGGTAACAGCGGTGCTAATACTTTGACCGGTGGCGCAGGCAACGACACCCTGAGCGGCGGTACCGGTGCAGACACCCTGCTAGGCGGTACGGGTGACGATATCTACGTTGTCGATAACACCGGCGATGTCGTCACAGAAAACTCCGGCGAAGGCACAGACCTCATCCAGAGCAGCGTGACGTACACCATCAGTGCCAATGTAGAGAACCTGACTCTGACCGGCGGTAGCGGCATCAGCGGTACAGGTAACTCGTTGGACAACGTGATCACCGGCAATACCGGCAACAACAGCCTCACGGGTGGAGCGGGTAACGATACCCTGTCAGGCGGTCTCGGTAACGACACCTTGACCGGCGGCACGGGTAATGACACCTACCTGTTTGTGCGAGGTGATGGAGTCGACACCATCATCGAGAACGATAGTACGACGGGTAACAGCGACACCTTAAGTCTGGGTAGTAGCATTGCCAATGATCAGCTATGGTTCGTTCAGAACGGCAACAATCTGGAAGTGACGGTGATCGGTACCACCGACAAGATCACCATTCAGAACTGGTATCTTGGCAGTCAATACCATGTCGAGAACTTCCAGGCTGGCGATGGCAAGGCATTGCAGGATACGCAGGTACAGAATCTGGTACAAGCCATGGCGGCATTCGCACCGCCATCAGCCGGACAGACGACGTTGCCGCCAGCGTATCAGACTGCGCTTGCACCTGTGCTGAGTGCGAACTGGCATTGATCAACATGCTGGGGGATGAATAGAAGCAGAGGTAGCTGCATCATGTAGAACAGGTGCCGGTCTAAGACCGGCATCTTGTTTTATTTGAGAGGTGTTTGAGCGGCCAATACTTTCATTGGTTGAGCGTTATTGTAATGAATAGATACAGGCAATTTGATTAAGGCTGGTAAAGTCCGCATGTCGGGCAATCAGTTTCGTTTCACCATCATAACAACACGCACCAAAAGTAAGCTTCTCGTTGTACACCTGCACCATATCATTCTGAAGTCCTCTACGTTCTCTGCCGCAAGATTATTTTTTCCTAACAAATATAGGCAGTTGCCGAGATGGCACGCATCCTGCTTTGAGATAATCGAGCTTTATATTGGGGCAAAGAAATGCTTCGTGTTTTATTAGTGGACGAGAGCTCCAATAGATCTACGCCGTTAAAGCAGTATTTGATATTGGCCGGCTATGAGGTGGTGTCCAGTATTCCTCATATCTCTGATTTGAATGAAGCCGTGGAAAGGCTTCAGCCGGATGTGATCATCATAGATACTGATTCGCCTAGCCGCGATACATTGGAGCACATAGTGCTGGCTGGGCGGGACGACCCGAGACCCATCGTGATGTTTACGCATGACGGCAATAGGGAAAAAATAAGGTCTGCCACCAGAGCCGGTGTCAGCGCTTATGTAGTGGGCGGGCTTGCGAGCGAACGTATCAAGCCCATCATCGAAGCGGCGATTGCGCGTTTCGAGGAATTCAGTGCCGTGAAGACCGAACTTGTCGAAGCGAATCTGAAGCTGAGCGAACGTAAGGTGGTGGAGCGTGCAAAAGGCGTGCTGATGAAGCAAAAAGGTCTGGCGGAAGATGATGCTTATAGCCTGATGCGCAAATTGGCGATGGATAAGGGAATCAAGCTGTCTGAATTAGCACAACAAATAGTAGAAGCGGCAAAGTTGCTGCTTTAACGAGTAAAGGTATCAAAGGCTGCACTCCAATGGCGGGGTAAAAGCTTAAATTTTGGGAGCGTTGAGGCTCTCGTAACGGACAAAGGCGTCCAATTCTCACAATTTTCTAGTGGGGGTTGGGCGCCTTTTGTTTTGTCGAAAGAGGGAATAGCGATGGCAACGAAAAAAGACGATAGCAAACAGACAGAACCCATTGGTCGCAGGGATTTCATCCGCATGGGGGTGACCTCATTAGGCGCTGCGGCAATGATGGGGGCAGTTCCGGATGGTGTGCGTAGTGGTGCTTGGGCAGCAGGTAAGGATGCGCCCGAAAAGACCGAAGTGAAAGTCGGCTTCATTGCGTTGACCGATTGCGCGCCTATCGCTATCGCCGCGGAAATGGGTTTCGACAAGAAATACGGCATCAAGATCGTCCCTAGCAAGCAGGCTTCGTGGGCTGCTATACGCGATAAGACGGTGAGCGGTGAGCTGGATGCCGCCCATGTCCTATATAGCCTGGTCTACGGGGTACAAATGGGCATAGGCAGCCCGCAAGAAGACATGGCGATATTGATGACGCTGAACCATAACGGCCAGGGCATCACTTTATCCAATCAGCTAAGAGAGCAGGGCGTCACCGACGGCGATGCATTGAAGCGCCTGATCGACCGCGATCCACGCGATTTCACTTTCGCCCAGACCTTTCCTACCGGTACCCACGCCATGTGGTTATATTACTGGATGGCGGCGCACGGAATCGATCCCATGAAAGACGTCAAAACCATCGTGGTGCCGCCACCGCAGATGGTCGCAAATATGCGCCTGGGCAATATGGACGGCTACTGTGCCGGCGAGCCTTGGAATGCCCGTGCAGTCTACGACAAGGCAGGTTTTACCGTCGCAACTTCGCAAGACATCTGGGCTGATCACCCGGAGAAAGTGCTGGGCACCACCGCCGCATTCGTACAGCAAAATCCCAACACTGCGCGCGCATTGATCATGGCTATTCTTGATGCTTGCCGTTACATCGATACTGCTGCGAACCGCCCTAAAGTAGTGGAGCTGATCGCGGGCAAACACTACGTCAACATGCCTGCCGATATCATCGCAGACCGCTTCATGGGCCGCTACGAGAACGGCAACGGCAAGTCGTGGGAAGACCCCAACCATATGAAATTCTTCGCTGACGGCAAAGTCAACTTCCCCTATCTCTCCGACGGTATGTGGTTCCTTACCCAGCAAAAGCGCTGGGGCCTGCTCAGGGAGGAGCCGGATTATCTCGCCGTCGCAAGTAAGGTCAATCAGGTCGCGCTTTACACAGAGGCTGCTACGCAACTCAAGGTCGCCGTGCCCAAAGATGCCATGCGTAGCGCCAGGCTCATGGACGGCGCGATTTGGAACGGTAAAGATCCCAAAGCCTATGCAGGCAGTTTCAAGATCAACGCTTAACCGATTTTAATAAATAAAAATCTTAGTAAATGGAAATTATTAAATGGGAAAACCAATGAAATATACCAAAAAGATACTCTCAAGTGCATTGCTGGCGACGGCGTTACCTGCGTTGGCGCAAGAGGTGCCGGCAGTGACTGCAGAGCCTGTTCCCTATACTTTCATGGAAGCGATCAAGGCCGGTACGCCCATGACCAGTTTTCGCCTGCGTTATGAAGATGTAGACCAGGACCCGTCCAGCACTTTCCCGCATGATGCCCATGCACTGACCATGCGGAGCCTGATCGGCTGGCAGACCGCAAGCTATAACAACTTCAGCGTAGGCGTGCAGATCATCAATGTCAGCAAGCTGGATGACGATTTCAATGATAAGTCCAGCGGCGTCAACCAGGCTGGTCGCAGTACCTATCCGGTGGTGGCCGACCCGGATTTCACCAATATCAACCAGCTGTATCTAGATTGGACGGGCATACGCGATACCAAGGTGCGCTTAGGTCGGCAATCGGTGAAACTGGATAACGTGCGTTTTATCGGCAATGTCGAGTTCCGCCAAGTGATGCAGGTATTCGACGGCTTGTCGGTCGAGAACAAGAGTATTCCTAATGTGGATTTGTACGGTGCATTCTTCACCCGTAACCGCAATATCAATACCGACCTCAAACCGGATAACACCGGCATCCTGCATGCCGCTTACCACCTGAGTCCGACGGAAACCCTGACCGGCTACAGCTATTTCTATAACCAGCAGGATGTAGTAGCAGCAAGCAGCCTTTCCAACAAGATTTTCGGTGCCAGGCTGGACGGCGCGCACAAGCTCGATGACCACTGGAAGCTGCTATACACCGCCGAATATGCCAAGCAGGATGCATTGGGCGATACCGATGGGCGCACTGTGGCGCAAGGGCAGATCGACGCTTATTACTACAAGCTGGGCGGCGGTGCAGGGTACGACAACTTCTCGTTGCGCGCGGATCAGGAGTTGCTATCCAGCAACGGCGGCAAGTATGCCTTCCAGACTCCGCTCGGTACTAATCACCTGTTCCAGGGCTGGGTGGACAAGTTCCTGGTCACGCCTAATCAAGGGTTGCAGGACACCTTCATCACTGCGGGTTACAAATACGGCGATCTTGCGCTGTACAGCGAATACCACTGGTTCAAAGCAGACCAGAACTTCGCCGAAGTGGGCGGCGGCACGGGTGACGACTTCGGTCAGGAACTGGATTTCTCGGTGGCCTACACCTTCAACAAGAACATCCTGGCCAAGCTGGAATACGGCAAATACAGCGAAGGCGACCAACGTGCAGTGGCCTCGACCGGGGGTGCCGTTTCAGCCACTGCGAACCGTATCCGCGATACCGACAAGGTATGGCTGACCGCGATGTACACATTCTGATAGCACAGCAAAGGAATACCGAAATGAAAAAAATGAGATTAGTGATGGTGGGTAACGGCATGGCCGGTGTGAGAACGCTGGAGGAACTGCTGAAGATAGCGCCCGATGTCTACGACATCACCGTGTACGGTGCCGAACCGCATCCCAACTATAACCGTATCATGTTGTCGCCGGTGCTGGCAGGCGAGCAGACCATCAACGACATCATCCTCAACAGTCGTGAGTGGTATGCCGAGAACGGCATTACCCTGCATACCGGCAAGAAGATCGTCACTATAGATCGCGTCAACCGCAAGGTGATCGCAGACGACGGAAGCGAGGCCGAATACGACCGCCTGTTACTGGCGACCGGCTCCAATCCGTTCATCCTGCCGATACCGGGCAACGACCTGCAAGGGGTAATCGGTTTCCGCGATATCGCGGACGTGGATGCCATGATAAATGCCGCAGGCAAACACAAGCATGCGGTGGTGATCGGCGGCGGGCTGCTGGGGCTGGAAGCTGCCAACGGTCTGGCGATACGCGGCATGGATGTCACCGTCATCCATATCCATGAATGGCTGCTGGAACGCCAGCTGGATAAAACGGCCGGCAAGATGCTGCAAAAGTCGCTGGAGCAAAAAGGGCTGAAGTTCCTGCTGGGCAAAAATACCGAGGAAATTATAGGCAGCGACGGCCATATCAGTGCCATACGCTTCAAGGACGGCGAAGAGATACCTGCCGATCTGTTGGTGATGGCAGTGGGCATACGTCCCAACATCGCGCTGGCGCAGGCCGCTGGCATCCATTGCGACCGCGGCATCGTGGTCAACGACACCATGCAGACTTACGACCCGCGTATCTATGCAGTAGGCGAGTGCGTGGCGCATCGCGGCACGACCTATGGATTAGTCGCACCATTGTTCGAGATGGGTAAGGTATGTGCCACCCACTTGGCTAACTTCGGCATCGGCCGTTACAGCGGTTCGGTAACTTCCACCAAGCTCAAGGTGACGGGCATAGACCTGTTTTCCGCAGGCGATTTCAGCGGCGGCGAAGGGACCGAAGAGATCGTCATGCATGACGCGGTAGGCGGCATTTACAAAAAACTGGTGATCAAGGACGACAAGATCATCGGCAGCGTGCTGTATGGCGATACCACCGACGGTTCCTGGTACTTCCAGATGCTGCGCGATGGCAAGAAGATACATGAGATACGCGACCACCTGATGTTCGGCCAGGACAGCCTGGGCAATACCGGCCATGCGGGCCAGGACAAAGCAGCAGCGATGACCGACGACATGGAAGTCTGCGGTTGCAACGGCGTCACTAAAGGCACTGTGGTCAAAGCCATCAAGCAGCAAGGCCTGTTCACACTGGAAGATGTGCGTAAATGCACCAAAGCTTCCGGCTCGTGCGGCAGTTGTACCGGATTGGTGGAACAGATATTGGCTTCCACCCTGGGCGGCGGTTATGCTCCGGCCCCAACTTCCAAGGCAATGTGCGGCTGCACCGACAAGAACCATGAAGAAGTGCGGCAGGTGATACGCGATCAGAAGCTGCTCAACATCCCGGAAGCCATGGCTTTCATGGAATGGCGCACCCCCAACGGTTGCGCTACTTGCCGTCCGGCAATGAACTACTACCTGATATCCACCTGGCCGCATGAGGCGCAGGACGATCCGCAATCGCGCTTCGTCAACGAGCGTGC
>DATBPY010000098.1:0-5737 GCA_036561085.1 Methylophilaceae bacterium
AATAAGTTATTGCACGGCCCCAGCCATGCACTTAACAATACCAGCGGCGAACAGCGCGAAAGAATGGAAACTCTGTTGCGCCAGCTTTACCAGATCAAAAACTAAACCCATGAAAGCCTCATTACAAAAAAAGCTCGCCACGTTAAGTGAGCGTCTGGAAGAACTCAACCGTTTGCTTTCTTCCGAGACCGCGACTGCCGACATGGACAATTACCGCAAATTGTCGCGCGAACATGCCGATATCACGCCGGTGGTAGAGCATTACCGGGCATATCTGAAAATAGCATCGGATATCGCCGATGCGGAAGAAATGCTCGGCGATGCAGACATGAAGTCGTTTGCGGAAGATGAGATCAGTAGCGGCAAAGAAAAAATGGCGGAAAGCGAAGTAGAACTGCAAAAGCTGCTGCTACCGAAAGACCCCAACGACGAACGCAATATATTCCTTGAGATCCGTGCCGGTACCGGTGGCGATGAGTCTGCCATCTTCGCAGGCAATCTGTTCCGCATGTACACGCGTTATGCCGAACGCCAGCGCTGGAAAGTGGAAGTGGTCTCTGCCAGCGAATCGGAACTGGGCGGTTACCGGGAAATCATCGCCAAGATCGATGGTTCGGGTGCTTATTCAAAACTCAAGTTCGAATCCGGCGGACACAGGGTACAACGTGTCCCGGAAACCGAAACCCAAGGACGTATCCATACTTCGGCCTGTACTGTGGCCGTGATGCCGGAAGCAGACGAAGTCAGCGATGTGGTCATCAACCCGGCTGAGCTACGCATCGATACCTATAGAGCCTCTGGTGCTGGCGGGCAGCACATCAATAAAACTGATTCCGCAGTCCGTATCACTCACTTACCCACGGGTATCGTGGTGGAATGCCAGGATGACCGTTCGCAGCATCGCAATAAGGCACAAGCGATGGCGGTTCTGGCGGCCAGGATCAAGGACGTACAAGTGCGCGAACAGCAATCGAAAGAGGCGGCGACGCGCAAGAGCCTGATTGGTAGCGGCGACCGTTCGGAACGCATCCGTACTTATAATTTTCCGCAGGGTCGTATCACCGATCACCGCATCAACCTCACGCTGTACAAGATAGACGCGATCATGGAAGGTGAACTGGATGAGTTGGTAAATGCGCTATCGGCAGAACATCAGGCAGAGCTGCTAGCTCTGCTGGGTGAGGATTAAGGCGACGTCGGGATATCTTCGAGTTTGTAGCTTTTGGGCATCAACACCCACATCTTGCCTTGTTGCTTCATCGCGCCAGCCTGTCTCCCCGCATCATTCCCGGTACCCCAGAAAAAATCCGCACGCACTGCGCCTTTGATCGCACCGCCTGTGTCTTGCGCCATCATCAGGCGCTGCAACGGCTTGTTGCTATTGGGATAGGTGGCAGATAGGAATACTGGCGCACCAAGCGGTATGTAGCGCGGGTCAATGGCAATGCTGCGTTCTGCGGCAAGAGGAATGCCTAACGCCCCTGGAGGACCGCTCAAGTCTTTCGGTAGTTCGCGGAAAAATACATAACTTGGGTTGCTATTGAGCAAGTCGCGCAATTTATCCAGATTCTTTCTACCCCAATCCTTGATGCCTTGCATCGAAGCTTTGTCGCTGGTGAGTTCACCGCGCTCTATCAACACTTTGCCTATGGATAGATACGGTTGCCCGTTCTGGTCGTCGTAGCCCACATGCACCAGTTCGCCGCTATCCAGTTTTACCTGGCCGGAACCTTGTATTTGCAGGAAAAACAGATCGACGATGTCATCCGTCCATAACAGTTCTTTTCCGGCGATAGGTGAAGGCGTGACTTCGATCTCGCCGCGGCTGTAGTAAGGGATAAGTTTGTTACCCTTGAGGCGGCCCCGTAGTTTACGATTAGCCAGTTCGGGGTAAAGACTGTTCAAATCCACGGTCACCATATCATCCGGGCGTGAATACAGCGGGTAACGGTATAACTCAGTACGGGTGCGGCTGCCCTTTAATAAAGGCTCGTAATAACCTGTAATGAGCCCGGTGTTGGTGCCGTCGGCATTGGTTACCTGCCAGGGCTGAAAATTCTGCTTGAGCAAAACCCGAATGGTGCTGGTGCTGGGACGGGATTGTTTGGTAACGGCTTCACATGCATCACGCCATAACTCGTTCTTTTTCAGGACACCGCAACTTTGCATCAGGCCACCCCACGCTAAGGTGAGGTTGTCCTTGTCAAAGCCCTCGACCTGACTCCAGACGGCGGGACGCATTAAATCGTATTCTTTGCCTTTAGGCACTTCTCCCGGTTTCGTCACGGGCGGTGCACTATAACGGTCTACATCCGGAATCTGAATGGGAGGCAATTCGCCGGAAGCACAGGCGCAAGCAGCGGAAGGCGATGGGGAAGAGAGTGGAAGCGGAACTGGCAGTGGGGGTGAATTTTCTGGTTTAACTGCTTGCTCCACGCAACCACTTAATACGATAGCGAATGCAAGACATAAAAAACGCATATGCATCAGTGCAAGACTCGAGGCATATTCAGAGTGAACTTCGGAATAGGCACTTCAAACGAGGAGCCATCTTCCCCGACCATCTGATAGCTACCTTCCATGCTCCCTACCGGCGTCGTCAACACGCAACCACTGGTATATTGAAACTGCTCGCCGCCACGCAGGAAAGGCTGTGCGCCGACCACGCCCAGACCACGCACTTCCTGCACTGCTTCGGTAGCGTCCTTGATGATCCAATGGCGGCTGATCAGTTGCGCCGGCAATTTCCCGGTATTGCTTATAGTGATAGTGTAGGAGAACACATAATGATTCTCAGCTTCGTCCGATTGTTCGGGTACGAATGTAGTTTCAACGGAAATCGAAAATTCGTAACTCTTTTCAGTTGTCATTAATCATGAGTTTCCTGAGAGTTTCTTGCAATCAAGCCCGCAGTGGGCGAACTCGGCGATGCCGAGTAAAGTTTTTTGGGCATGCGCCCTGCCAAAAATGCCTCGCGACCGGCCTGCACTGCCTTATTCATGGCCGATGCCATCAATATCGGATCTTTAGCACCTGCTATCGCAGTATTCATCAGTATGCCATCACAACCCAGTTCCATGGCGATCGCTGCATCAGAAGCAGTACCTACGCCTGCATCGACCAGTACCGGTACTTTACTACCTTCGATGATGATCTGCAGATTCCATGGGTTGAGTATGCCCATGCCGGAGCCTATCAATGAAGCCAGCGGCATGATGGCGCAACAGCCGATCTCTTCCAACTGTTTAGCGATGATAGGGTCGTCCGATGTGTATACCATGACATCGAAACCATCTTTCACCAGCGTCTTCGCCGCAGAGATGGTTTCTATCACGTTAGGATAAAGCGTATGCGGGTCGCCAAGCACTTCCAGCTTTACCAGCTTATGGCCGTCCAATAACTCACGCGCCAGCCTTAAAGTACGTATCGCGTCTTCAGCGCTATAACAGCCTGCTGTGTTCGGCAAATAGGTATATTCGGACGGGGGCAGCACATCCAGTAACGAAGGCTCACCTGCGTTCTGCCCTATGTTGGTACGACGTATGGCGACGGTTACGATCTGCGCTCCGCTGGCGTCGATAGCTGCTTTAGTCTGAGCGAAATCCTTGTATTTACCTGTACCTACCAATAAGCGCGAGCGGTAGGATTGGTTGGCGATCAATAATGTATCTGTAGTCATCTTAATTAACCGCCTCCTACAGCGCCTACGATCTCCAGTTTGTCATTTGAACTCAGCATCGTATCGGCGAAACTGCCTTTTGGCACGATCTCGCCATTACACTCTATCGCCAAGCGCTTTCCTTCCAGTCCCAGTGTTTGTACCAAATTCGCAACAGTCATGTTTGCTTGCTCGAAATCGCGTGGTTTACCGTTGATATGCAATGTGATCATAAAAAGTCTAAGATTTTGTTGAGGCATTAATTTGCAGTAAAATTCGCATGGGTCTACAGAATGCAAGCGTACTCCAATTGCCTGTACCTGTTTATTTATAATGCATCCAGGCACATTGTAAGCGACAATGGCCGTGCAAACCAATACACTATTCACAATTCTCTGATCCGGTTTTATCGATTTTTATATATAGCGGGTGTAGTTCAATGGTAGAACTTCTGCTTCCCAAGCAGATAGCGTGGGTTCGATTCCCATCACCCGCTCCACTTGCCTTTTAAGCAAAACGGCTTGACGGAGCGGTTATATTGTGGTTTAACATTAACTTCGCGTAACAAGGAACTGGTTTACTATATCTTTTACCATGGTCAGGCAAAATAAAATGAAAGCAGTTGCAACACCAATTGTGGACCCTACGGTCAAGCGCATCGGCGAGGCTACGGCCCGCCTGCACGAGCTGCTGAAAAATCTCGGGCACTCCCGCAATCTCGAAAAAACTGCCGCCACCATGACCGATGCGCGCGATCGCCTGTCTTTTGTAGACAAAGCGATGCATGAAGCATCTGAAAAAACAATTAATTCTGTGGAAGATTCATTACCGCTAATCAATCGGAATCGCGTCGTGATCGCTGATCTGTCCAAGCGTTTAGCAGAGGCATCAGCCAAAGAATATGCCGTTTTGATCGCAGAAACAGTGGCTATGCTGGGCGAGGTTTCGGCTAATGAAGAAAAAGTCCGTGGGAGCCTGATGCAGATCATGGAAGCGCAGGAATATCGAGATTTGGCAGGACAAATGGTCAACAAGATCGTCGGCGCTGCAGTCGAAATAGAAAATATTCTGCTGGATATCTTGAAAGAATACGCACCGACTTCTAAGGATTCGCTTATCAGTAAAGAAGGACTCACTGCCGGTCCGAATATGGGTAAGGAAGCCGATATCGCCGGCCAGGATGATGTAGACGATATATTAAGTTCGCTAGGTTTATAAAAGTTATTCGATTTAACTATTTTGACTTTGCGGAAGGTATTCGTTGATTTCCGCGATCAATATTCAAAAAGGGACTTCGGTTCCCTTTTTTATTTCAACTAGCGCTAGGTGTTTATTAGGTTTATTTAGAATAAAATCGCTCGATGATTAAAAGTAAAAACCATTCTGTTCCCTTGTCCTTTGCTGAACTGGATATGGCTTATCGCGCCACCGGTTATCTAATACATCTTCGTGGAGAAGCAATCAGGCTAAGAGTCGATCAATCTTCACCGGAATTCGGTAAATTTCTTGAACATACCCAATGCGAGCAATGGGCATTCGTATCCGCGGTGAATCCTGGTTCTGAATTGTTCACAGAAGCTGCAAATGCCAGCCGTCACCGTAAACTTTTAGCTGCAGTAAGTGCGCAGAAGCTGGTTTATTTTCCAGGCGACGCAGTGCCGGATACCGGCAAATGGCCGATAGAGCCTGGGTTGTTGTTGCTCCATATCAGCTTGGAACAGGCATTGGCACTAGCGCAAGAATTCGGACAAGCGGCTATTCTGGCAGGGCATCGCAATGGAATTCCCAAGCTTCATTACTGCAGTGATCAAATGATCTCCGCACTATGTCCATAGTTAAACCCAAATTGATTTTGGTTGATGACGACCCGCTTATCACCGATACCCTGCATTTTGTGTTGGATGATGATTTCGATGTCAGCGTAGCCGAATCCCGTTCCCAGGTTAAAAGCCTGTTGCGCCAAATTGAATCCACCCCTCAGGTCGCGCTGGTCGATCTGGGCTTACCCCCCAGTCCGCACCGTCCTGATGAAGGATTCAAGCTGATAGGCGAGCTGCTTGCCTATGCCCCCTCTATCAA